>NZ_JBEPSD010000001.1:1362093-1702617 GCF_040548735.1 Rhodanobacter soli
GTGCGCCGCGCCAGCACGTTGACGATGTGCGGCGGCTTGCCCGCCTCGACCTCGACGAAATCGCCGACCACCGGCCGCTCGGACGGGTCGATGCCGCGCTTGAGGAAACGCCCGTCCGGCTGCGCGCCGAACAGGGTTTCGCCGTCGTGCAGCTCATAGCCGGCGCGATGCTGGGCCACGACCCGCGCCAGGCGCAAACCGGAGGCCGGCAGCGCATCACCGCGCCAGCCGATGCGGCGCAGGCGTTCGATCGTTTTGGCATCACTCATGGGTAAGAGCCTGTTCATGATCTCCGGGCGCCACGCGCCGGGAGCTGTTTGCTCGCAGGCCAAGGAAGAGCGAGGGAGTGTACGTCCGTACACGACCGAGTGATGACGCCGGCGTGCGGGCAAACAGACCCGGCCCGAAGGGTTGTCGTTGAGTGGCCGCCATGCGGCAGCGCGCGGCTTGACCTGACGGCCAGTCAGGCGCTGCGCCACGCACTACCACCTGGCGGCCACTCAACGACAACGCGAGGCACCCGGAGATCATGAACAGGCTCTTAGGTCGGCACGGTCCGGTGATTATGCCTTGCCTGAAGATTGCCCGACGATGAACCGGAATCCGGCCCAAAAGATGCTCGCGCTGCACTGCACCACGCTGCTAGCATCAAGCCGCCGGCGGCACGGCCGCCTGTCGACCTCAACCTGCACAAGGACACCGGCGTTGGCCTCGATCACACCCAGTGCGCACCTGGCGGACGTGCGCTACGAAATCCGCGGCGCGCTGACCCGGCGCGCGCGCGAGCTGGAGGCTGCCGGCCTCGACATCATCAAGCTCAACATCGGCAACCCCGGCCGCTATGGCTTCGCGGCGCCGGCGCACCTGCGCGAGGCGATCGCCGGCCACCTGCACGAGAGCGAGGCCTACGGCCACGAACAAGGCCTGGAACTCGCTCGCGAGGCGATCGCCGCGCAGCAGCGCGCGCGTGGCGCCCAGGGAGCCGAGCCCGAGCGCATCTTCATCGGCAACGGCGTCAGCGAACTGATCGACCTGTCGCTGCGCGCACTGCTGCAGGCCGGCGACGAGGTGTTGCTGCCGAGCCCGGACTACCCGCTGTGGAGCGCCGCCACCATCCTCAACGGCGGCCAGCCGCGCTACTACCGCTGCCTCGCCCGCCACGGCCACCTGCCCGATCCGGACGAGATCGAGGCGCTGATCACGCCGCGCACCCGCGCCCTGGTGCTGATCAACCCGAACAACCCGACCGGCGCGGTCTATCCGCGCGCGCTGCTGGAACGGCTGGTGACGATCGCGGCAAAGCACCGCCTACTGCTGCTGTCCGACGAGATCTACGACGAGATCCTGTACGACGGCGCCAGCTTCCAGCCACTGGCCGAGGTGGCCGGCGAGTGGCCCTGCCTCAGCTTCGGCGGCCTGTCCAAGGTGCACCGCGCCTGCGGCTACCGGGTCGGCTGGATGAGCCTGTCCGGCGATGTCGCGCGCAGCGCGGCCTATCGCGACGCGTTGCAGCTGCTGGCCGCGCTGCGCCTGTGCGCGAACGTCACCGCGCAATGGGCGGTGCTGCCGGCGCTGCAGGATGCGCCGACGATCGGCACGCTGACCGCTCCCGGCGGGCGCCTGCACGAGGCGCGTCAGGTCGTGCTGGAAGGCGTCGCCGCCAGCGACTACCTGGAACTGGTGGCCCCGGACGGCGCGCTGTACGCGTTCCCGCAGGTGCGTGCCGACCGCCTCGCCAGCTTCGACGACGAGGCCTTCGCGCTGCGCCTGCTGGAGGAGGAATCGGTGCTGGTGGTGCCCGGCAGCAGCTTCAACGTGCCGCGCAGCCGCCACTTCCGGCTGACCCTGCTGCCGCCGCCCGCACAACTGCGCGAGGTGTTCGTGCGGACCGAACGGGTGCTGGCGCGCATGGCGCGCGAGCAGTCGCCGTCCACGGCCGCGGTGGCCTGAACCTCGCCGTGCCGACCTATCTCGCCCTCGGCGACTCGTACACCATCGGCGAGGCGGTGGCCGCGCACGAGCGCTGGCCGGCCGTGCTGGTGCAGCGCCTGCGCCACGGCGGCATGCCGATCGACGAGCCGCGGATCGTTGCCGTCACCGGCTGGACCACCGACGAACTGGCGCAAGGCATGGATGCCGCGGCACTGATGCCGCCCTACGGCCTGGTGACGCTGCAGATCGGCGTGAACAACCAGTACCGCGGCCGCCCGGCCGACGACTACCGCGAACAGTTCGCCGGCCTGCTGGATCGCGCGATCGTGCTGGCCGGCGGCCGTGCCGCGCGCGTGGTGGTGGCGTCGATCCCCGACTGGGGCGTCACCCGCTTCGCCCGCGAACAGGGCCGCGACCGCGCACGCATCGCCGCCGAGCTGGACGCCTACAACGCGCTGGCCCACGCTGAAACCGAACGCGCCGGCGCCCGCTTCGTCGACATCACCGGCACCTCGCGCCAGCACCCCGAGCTGCTCGCCGACGACGGCCTGCACCCTTCCGCGGCGCAGTACGCCTTGTGGGTGGAAGCGATCGAACCGGCCGTGCGCGCGGCACTTCGCTCCTAGCCGCAACCGCGCTGCAACCTGTTCGCCATCGCACGGTGACGTGACGTCTGCACACTGGCGCCCCGGGCAACCACCTGGGATCGGCCATGACCAGCCTGCACTGCCGCAGCGCCTTCATCTCCGACGTGCATCTGGGCACGCCGGACTGCAAGGCCGCCTACCTGCTCAACTTCCTGCGCCAGCTGCGCTGCGAAAAGCTCTATCTGGTGGGCGACATCGTCGACCTGGAGGCGCTGTCCCGGCGCCACTGGTGGCATGCCGAACACAGCGCGGTGATCGCCGAGATACTGGAACTGGCGCGCCGTGGCGTCGACGTCGTCTACATCCCCGGCAACCACGACGCGCCCATGCGCGGCCTGCACGGGCAGAACTTCGGCGGCGTGCGGATCGCACTGGATGCGGTGCACGTCGGCGCCGATGGTCGCCGCTACCGGGTCAGCCACGGCGACGAGTTCGACCCCGAGCGGATCGGCCGCCGCTGGATGCAGCAGTTCGGCGAGGCGATGCATCGACTCATCTGCTGGGGCAATCGCCGGCTGCATGCAATGCGGCGACGGCTGCGGCTGCCGTATCTGCCGCTGTCGATCATCCTCAAGTCGCACGTCGGCAAGGCGCTGGCGTACATCCGCGCGTACGAACAACGCGTCGCCGCGGACGCGCGCGAACGCGGCTTCGACGGGCATATCTGCGGGCACATCCACTTCGGCCACGTGCGCGAGCTGGCCGGCGTGCTCTACCTCAACGACGGCGACTGGGTCGAGCATTGCACCGCGCTGGTCGAGGATCACACCGGTGCGATGGAACTGATCCACTGGAGCGAGCAGTCCACCGCGCTGGGTCGCGCCAGCCGCGAACTGGTCTGGCCCTCGCCCGCCGCGGTGCTGGCGCTGGCGCCGCTGGGCGCCCGCCGGCGCCACCTGGGCGAGCTGCACCGGGCCGCCTGAGCGGGGGCAACCTTGAAGGCCGGCAAGTCCCCCGCATATCGGACGGCGTATCATTGAAGCCTTCTTTGCCGGAGTTCCCCATGTCTCTCGACGCCGCCACCCGCGAACGTATCGAAACCCTGCTCAAGGACCACCGCGTGGTGCTGTTCATGAAAGGCAACCGCCAGCAGCCGATGTGCGGCTTCTCGGCCGCGGCCACCAACACGCTCAATGAATTGCTGCCCGAGTACCACACGGTCAACGTGCTGGACGATCCGGAGATCCGCGAGGGCATCAAGGCCTACGGCGACTGGCCCACGATCCCGCAGCTGTACGTGGAAGGTGAACTGGTCGGCGGCGCCGACATCATCCGCCAGATGTACGGCAGCGGCGAACTGCACCAGCTGTTCGGCGTCGCCGCGCCGGACCGGACCCCGCCGGAAATCACCATCACCGACGCCGCCGCCGAGGCGATTCGCCAAGGCACCGCAAATGCGCAAGGCGTGGCACTGCATCTGGAGATCGGTCCCGACCACAGCGCCGGCTTCCAGCTGGCGCCGGCCGGCGAGCACGACATCGTGGCCCATGCGAACGGCCTCGAAGTGCATTTCGACCCGGCCAGCGCACAGCGCGCCAAGGGCATCGTGATCGACTGGGTCTCCACCGTGCAGGGCGAGGGCCTGAGCCTGAAATTCCCCGGCGCCACCGAGATCAAGCCGCTCAGCGTGCAGCAGCTGAAGCAGCGGCTGGCCGCCAACGACATCACCCTGATCGACGTGCGCCCCGCCGCCGGCCGCGCCCAGGCCGCACCGCTGGCGCAGGCGCGGGTGCTGGAAGAGGAAGGTTACGAGAGCCTGGCCAACCTGCCGAAGGACACCGCGCTGGCCTTCATCTGCCACCACGGCATGTCCAGCCGCGCCATGGCCGAACGCTTCGCCGCGCACGGCTTCAGCAACATCTACAACGTGGAAGGCGGCATGGATGCGTGGGCCAGCGAGGTGGATTCCAGCGTGCCTCGCTACTGATCCGAAAGGGCTTTCGTCCGGTACTCGACGAAGCACGGAGAGCGCCCTTGGAAGGGCGCTCTCCGTTCCGCCGGATCATGCCTAGTGTCAGGCTCAACCCTTGGGGGTAAGTACTTCGCTCTCCCGGTTGAAATCGCCGATCGCCCCGACCAGATCATTCACGGCTGCCCGTTCGGCCTCGCTGAGATCCGGATTCCAGCTGTCGAGAATCAGCACTACCCGCGTTTCGCCACTGTTGTTCCAGGCCTCGTGCTCGAACGTGTCATCGAAGGTCACACAGCGTCCCTCCTGCCACGCATGGATTTCTCCGCCAACGCGCAAGGCACAATCGGGCGGCACGATCAGCGGCAGGTGCGTGACCAGTCGGGTGTTGGTGACGCCACGGTGCGGCAGGATATGCGTGCCGGGCCGCAGCACCGAGTACAACGTTTCCGGTGAGTGTTCGCGCACGTACACGAGCGGCAGCGCGTCGAGCAGTGCGGCCGTCTGCGGACAGCGCGCGCAATGCGCGTCGTAGCGCTCGCCGTGGCGATGGAAGAAATACGCATCCCAGGCCGCCCGGGTACCGGAGGAGCGCACCAGGTCGGCCGCGTCCTGTGGCGAATCCGTCTGCAGAAACGGTTCGAGGTCCTGCGGCTGCGACAGCACGGCGCGCAGCTCCTCGCGAATCACGGCAGTGTTGGCCTCCAGTTCCGCCTGCCACGGAAAACGCTCGCGCGGGTAATACGGCTGGCTCGGCACGCTCGGGAAATAGAGGAACTTCGGTCGCTGCCGCGAATCGGGCGGGGTCATCGCCTTTTCGCCGAGATAAATGGACAGACAATCCTCCACGCGTGCAAGTTCGGAGCGACCGTAACGCTGCCGCAGGGGTTCGAGCACTTGATCGAAAAGCTGCCGGCGCCCGGCATCGATGAAACCAATCGCATGCCTGACCGCATCGCGCAGACCGGGTGCTGTGTTCGCATCGCCAAGCCAGCGGCCTTGTGCCTGGGCAGCGTTTACCGCGCCGAAATAAGCCACCAGTGCACGGTGCGTTTCCCCCAGCTTTTCAAGCGCCATACCCAGGCGAAGACGCGCCACAAACATGTGCGGCGCCAGCGCCGTTCCACGTTGCAGGCTGCCCACTGCGCCGGGCAGATCCCCGGCGGCCATCTGCGCGGCACCCAACTGGTGCAGCGTATTGGCATCATCCGGATGCGCCTGATCAGCCGCGAGCAGCATGGCCACGGCACGAATGGCATCCCCGCGAATCAGATGGCGGCTGGCGACGAACTGCAGCGCCTCGACGTCACCGGGAATCATCTCCAGCAGCCGCGCAAAGTGCTGCTCGGCCAGTACCGGATCACCACGCTGCAGTCCGTTGTGCGCCATTTCGCGCAAGGCCACAGCACCCTCATGAAGCTCGCTGTTCATCGTCTGATTACCGCCAAACGGGTTCTGTTCAGGAAGAAAAACGTCAGTCAGCCTCGCTGACGGTGCGTACCAAGCATAATAATGAGGTTCGAGAGACAGCGCGCCCATTCCCTGTATTCGCAGGATGCCGCACCGCAGAAACCACGTCCTGATCAGAGACCTCGATGAACCCACGTCTGCACGGGCTGAGCCCCGTCGTCATCCAACATGTATTGGCTGCGGGACAGGCGCTCGACGGTGGCCATCTGGACGAGGCCGATCGGCAACTGTCGCATGCATTGGCGGCGTACCCGGACCATCCCGAAGTGCTGCGGCTGCTGGCAGGTATCCACAACTTGCGCGGCCAACACCTCGATGCCTTGCGCGTGATGCGCCGGGCGCTGGCGCAACGCCCGCAGGATCCGCTCTATCACAACACCCTCGGATCGCTGCTGGGCGCAGCGGGCGACTACGAATTGGCGATCGATGCGTTGCGCGTTGCCTGCAAGCTCCAGCCAGGCCTGGCCATCGCCTGGTTCAACCTCGGCGTTATGCTGACCAAATCCGTGCGCAACGACGAAGCTGTGGAGGCGCTGCAACGGACCGTCTCGCTCGCACCCGACCATATCGCCGCGCGGGCGCTGCTCGCCGACATACTGCGCACGCGAGGGCAGCTCGAAGAAGCGGCCGCCGAATACCGCCAACTGATCGCCCAGCACCCCGCGGCCGGGATCGCCTGGTGGGGACTGGCCGACCTCAGGACACAGCGCTTCACCGAAGAAGACATCAAGCGCATGCGCGCTGCGCTGCAGCTTCCCGCGACCAACGACAACGACCGCATCACGATCGGCTTTGCCCTGGCCAAGGCTCTCGATGATGCCGGCAACTACGCCGCTTCACTTGCCGCACTGGAACAGGCCAATGCCATTGCGCGCCGCCGCCAGGACTGGAATGCCGAAGCGTTCTCCAGCAGCGTCGCGGCCATCACTGCTGCGTTCGATCCACCACCTGCCGGCGCGATGGAACCACTTGGCCGCGAGGCCATCTTCATCGTCAGCCTGCCGCGCGCGGGCTCTACCCTCGTCGAACAGATCCTGGCTTCGCATTCGTCGGTGGAAGGCGCCGGCGAATTGCCCGATCTGCCGCACGTGCTGGCCGAGGAATCGCGTCGCCGCGGCAAGCCGTTTCCGCAGTGGGTCGACCATATGCAACCGTCCGACTGGGAACGACTCGGCCGACGCTACCTGGAACGCACCGCGCACTGGCGACGCCGGCGTCCCATCTTCACCGACAAGCTGCCCAACAACTGGATCTACATCGGCGCCATCCGCGCCATGTTGCCGGCCGCTCATATCGTGGTCTGCCGGCGCGACCGGCTGGAAACGTGTTTCTCGTGCTACCGGCAACCACTGGACAGCAGCAACGGTTACACGCGCAGCTTCGCCGACCTGGCCAGCTTCTGGCGCGATTTCGACCGCAGTGTGCAGCATTGGACCGCGCTGCATCCCGCTTCGGTGCACGAGCACCGCTACGAGGTGCTGCTGGCCGAGCCGGAAGCGCATATCCGTGAACTGCTGGATTTCTGCCGGCTGCCATTCGAGAACGCGTGTCTGCACTTCCACGAGAACCGGCGCGAGGTACGCTCACCCAGTGCCACCCAGGTGCACCAGCCGTTGCGCCGGGACACGGCACGCGCACATCTTTACGGAAATCTGCTCGACCCGCTCAGGAAGGCACTTGACCTGCCGTCGTGGCAGCCATGACAGCATCGGCGACAAGCACGGCAATCCTCGTCGCGCTCGAGCAAGCGCCGGAGCAGGAGTGGCTCGAGCATGGTCGCGCGCTGGCCCTGCGCGCCGATCTGGCCGGCGCGCTGGCCGTTTTCTCGGCGGCGGCACGGCGCTATCCCGCATCGGGAGAAGTGCGCGTTGGTCTGGCCGGGCTGCATTGGCAAATGCAGCAGCAAACACAAGCCGAGGCGTTGCTGCGCGACTGGCTGGCGCAGCATCCCGCCCATGTCGCCGCCACGTTCCTGCTGGTCCGGCTGCTACGCGAGCAGGGCCGCATGCAGGCGGCGGCACAATCGATGCGACAGCTGTTCGAGCACGGCCCGCACGATACGGACACCGTGATCCAGGCGGTGGAGATGCTTGACGACTATGGCCGCCCGCAGGATGCCGCCGTGATTTGCGAAGCTGAGCTCGCTGCCGGCTCGACCGACCCGCGCATGCATGCCTACGCCGGCATGCTGGGCATCCAGCTGGGTGAATTCGAGCGCGTGCGCGAACGTTATGAGTTTGCGCTTGCCCACAGTCCCGTGGCGGTCGAATGGAATATCCCGATCGGCTTGTCCGGCCTGCAACGCTATCAGGACTCCAGCCATCCGGACTTCGCGCTGTTTCGCGAGGTGCTGAATCGACCCGGGCTGAGCGACAAGACGCGCATCACCACATTGTTCGCCCTCGGCAAGGCGCATGACGACATCGCCGACTATGCCCAGGCGGCAAGCTATCTGCGCGAGGCCAACACGCTCGCACACGCCGCCGGTTCATGGTCGCGCAAACAGTGGAACCGCTCCGTCGAGGCACGCCTCGCAGCCAAGCCCTATCCGTTCACGTTGCCCGCACCCGCCGACTGGACGCCGATCTTCATCGTCGGCGTACCACGCTCCGGCACCACCTTGCTGGCCGAACTGATCGCACGTCACCCGCAGGTCCGCAACCGCGGCGAACTCGGCTGGCTCAAGGCGCTGGCGCAGCGGCTTTCGCTGACGACCGCCAGCCAGCAGGACCCCTACGAACAGGCCGCCGCCATTTACGCGGCGCAGTTGCGCCAGGACGATGGCGACGCGCACTGGTTCATCGACAAACAGCCGCTGAACCTGCTGCATGTCGACCTGATCATGGCATTGTGGCCCAACGCGCGGATCATTCATTGCCAGCGCCACGCGCGCGACACGGCACTGTCGCTTTGGTCTCAGTCCTTTCATGACCAGGCCCACGACTATGCCTACGATTTCGGCGACATCAGCGCGCTGATACGGGGCTGCCGCCGCCTGGCCATGCACTGGAGCGCACGCTACCCGGAAGCATTTCGCACCGTCCATTACGAAGACCTGGTGACAGCACCGGATGACATCGTGGCAGCGCTGATCGACTGGCTGGGACTGCCGGCCATGAGCCCTTCCGACCCGATGCAGAAGCCACACGGCATCAGTACCGCCAGTGCATGGCAGGCGCGCCAGCCGGTGCATACCCGCTCCGCCGGACGTTGGCGCGAATACGCAGCTTACCTGCCGGAACTACTGCGGGTTCCCTTGCCATAACCCCCTGGCGGGGCAACTTTGCCACGCCGCGCGGTTGTCCCGATCAGCGCTGCCGGCTAATTCGCAGGCGAGCTGCTGTACATCTCGGTGTCGTAGCCCCAATGCCGCAGCATGGGTTCGAGGATCGGCAGGACCGGCTCGAACTCGCTGCGGTACCGATGCCAGCGTCCCAGTCCTTTCCGGTTCACCGGCTCGATCACCTGCGAGTAGCTGGGCGTGCCGATATACGTCTTGCTGCGTGCATGCTGGTCGAAGCTCAGCATGGGAACGGCATCCTCCAGTTCCAGGAACTGTGCGATGCGCGCAGCCTGCTGCGGAAAGTCCAGCACGAGATCTTCGTAGCGCGACACCATCATGTCCGGCTGCAGAATGCTCACCTCTTCCAGCCAGCACGTCATGATCTCCACGTAGGCGTGCGCCAGCCGCGTGAGCGTATTGCAGGCTGCCGCCAGGCCGCTGGAGCGGAAATTCTGCATATAGCAGCTGAGAATCACGTCGCAGGGATGACGTAGCGCGAAGATGATCTTTGCCGCCGGAAACAGTCGATGGATCATCGGCAACCACTGCATGTTCAGTGGGTTCTTGTCGACCAGCTGTGCATCCCACCGCCGTGCTATGCGCTCGGCGACCATCGCGTGGTAGCGCTTGCGCAGTTCGTCACAATCGAACTGCCGCAGTACGCCGAAGTCGTCCAGGATGCGTGGATCGTGCTGGCGCAGCGTATCGGCCAGGTTATTGAAGAATGGATTCTCGTCCATCGACTGCAAACCCGGGTGCGCATCCAGCATCTGCTCGAGCAAGGTGGTGCCCGAACGCGGAAAACCCACCACAAAGACTGGCGAATCGTGCGCCTCGGGCGCGATCAGTTGCGGCCAGCGAGCATACTGTTCGGCCGACACCCGCGGAGCATCCGTCGGCATGGCCGGCGCAGCAGGCGTGAAATGCTCCAGCGATTCGAACCGCCGCTCCCGCGCCTCCAGGCGATGCGCCTCGCGCAAGGCGCCCATCGCCGCCGTGGTATCGCCCAGCTTGTCGTACACGGAAGCCAGCTGGAAATAATGGGCATAATCGTCGTCGCCCTGTGGCCCGCATAGCTCCAGCAGCTGCCTCGCACCGACCAGGTCCTTCCGGCGCAATGCCAGCGTGGCCAGCAGATGGTCCGCCTCATTGCGCATGGCGTCAGTCCAGTCCGCCGCCATGCGAACCATCGGCGACACCATCGCCTCCGCGTCCGCCAACCGATTGAACCGCTCATACACGCTGGCCAGCAGGAGCCGTGCTTTCGGGTGAGCAGGCCGGCGGGCAATCAGGTCCTCCAGCAGCTCAGCCGCTGCGGGCACATCGTTCCGCAGCGTCAGTACCTGCGCCAGCTCCAGTTGCAGCCCGTCGTCGTTCAGCGGCAACCAGTGGCGCCAGGGTTTGAGCAAGTCGCCGGCACCCCGGATATCCTGACTGAGGCAGCACGCCCTGGCGGCCTGAATACGTGCCTGTACCGACTCCTGATCCAGCGCAACGAGGTCAAGCAACACGTCACGTGCGGCCAGATAATCGTGTTGCTCGATCAGCAAAAGCCCCAACTGGCTCTTGGGCAGCGGATTGGTCGGGTCCAGCTGGATCGCCTTTGCATAGGCCGCCTGCGCCTCGTCGTGCGCGCCGGCATCCGCCAGCACGGTGGCGTAATTGTTCCAGTGCAGACTGCTCGCCGGGGCCAGCCGTGTCAGCTCGGCATAGATCGACCGGGCGGCGGCCAGCTGCTGTTGGGCATGCAGGCTCATGGCCAGCAGCAACAGCAGATCCTCATCCTGCGGGAATTCGGGCAATGCCTGCCGGCACAGTTGTTCTGCGCGAGCGGGGTGGCCGGCGTTTATCGCGGCGGCAATCTGGGAAACGGTATGGGCGTTCATGAGCTCAAAAAAGGGCCGCGTAAACGTCACGCGGCCCTCAGGTTAGCGCTTGAGTCGATGACTTAGAACTTGACCGTCACGCGAGCGTAGTAGTAGCGGCCCATGAAGTCGAAGTCGCTCGGGTCGCTGTTGGCATTGAGCGTGTTGTTCGCGTACAGCATGGGCGGCTGCTTGTCGAACACATTGTTCACGCCAAAGTCCACGCGCGTGTTCAGCAGTGCGATGTTGTAGCCGACTGACACGTCGTTGTAGACCGTTGCGCCGTACTTGAGCACGCTACCGTTCTCTCCGTTCGGCAACGTGTCCTGCAGCGTAAAAGCCGGGCCGCCATTCTGGAACCGGCCGATGTAGCGCATGCGCCACGAAGCATTCCAACCGCCCATCTGCCAATCCACAAACCCTTGCCCACGCCAGCGCGGAAACAGGCAGACACCTACGGCATCCGGGCAGGCGGAGGCCTGTGCGGAACCGAACGGCAGGAGATGACCGGCATCGTGGTACGTCACGTTACCTGCCACACCCGGTGCCGTCTGCTGGTTGAAGTACTTCAGGTAGGTGGCGTTGATGCCCATGCTGAACTGACCGAAGCTGAACTGCGGCAGCTTGTAGTTTGCCGACCAGTCGACGCCGCCGGTGCTCACGCTGCCCAAGTTGCCAAATGGCTCAACCGTGGACTGCAGCAACTGACCCTGATTGGCGCCAGGGTTGGGATTACGGTGAATGTACTGGCAATACTGGGTCGAACCGGCGGCACATAGGTTGAGCAGACTCTGCAGGCCCACGTTGGTGATGGTGTCGTTCAGGTTCACATGCCAGAAGTCGATGCTGGTGGACAAGCCCGACACATACGACGGACTGTAGACCAAGCCAAGGTCGAAGGTCTTGCCATGTTCCGGCTTGACCGGGAAGCCGGCCACGCGAGCACCTTGTACAACCGTGCTCGCCTGGGTCTGCGTCGCCACGGCGACGTCCCGGAACGAGCCATCGGTGGGTACGAACTGACAGGCCTGGGCGAGTGGCGAACCGGCCGGCGCGCCGGTATAGCCGTCACACGGGTCACTGTGGATCAACGGCGCGTCGGAGCCCGCCGTGAAGAGCTCGGTGAGGGACGGCGCGCGGAACACCTCTTCCATCGAGCCACGCAGCAACAGATCGTCGATCGGCCGCCACTCCAACGCCACCTTCATGTTGTTCGTGCTGCCGAAACCCTGGATTCTCGAATAACGGTCGCCGACGGTGACATTCAGCGACTTCACACCCGGCAAATCACTGAGGACCGGAATGAACGCTTCCGCGTAGACGTCCTTGGTGTTGTAACCGCCCTGCACCGCGGTAAGGCACTGGCTGCCCAAGACACAGGTACCTGTGGAATTATCGATCTGCAACTGCGGAGCGGGGGTGGCGTGCTGATAATCCTTGCGATATTCCGCACCGACCGCCAACTGTACGGCGCCTGCCGGCAGGCTGAACACCTCACCATTGATACCGGCGTGCCAGGTCTTCTGGATCACGAAGTTATTGCTGGGGGCCGTCACATTGGCCGCCTTGATTGCCGCAACGGTACCAGGGGCGGTCATGTCGAACGGATTGAACTGGCAGGCCACCGTGCTGACACCGGGAGGGCACGACGCCGTACCGTCCGCGTTCAGCGTGGAGGCGCCTGTATACAGCGCCCCCTGATCCACCAGGCCACCAGTGGTGGTGACAATGCTTTGATGACCGTAGTTGAAGCCGACGTCCCAGGTCCAGTTTTTGTCGAAGACCGTGAAGTCGCCCCTGAAACCGGTGTTGATCTGGGCGTCCGTCCTGCCAATCCCGGCCATGCGGGGGCCGTTCGAGGTCAGCCGCGAGCGGAACTGGTTGCCAGTGGTCCCGAACGGTACGCCGAACGGATTGAACGCATTATTCATGTCAAGCGACGCGCCCGTCGTATCGGTGCCATAGACCGCGGGCGCCAACTGGAAACTGGCCGACGTCTTCTGGTAGATCGCTTCCAGGTAGGCCGAGACGTGCTCACCGAGGTTGTACGAACCGTTGATGAACCCGCCGGTACGCTCCTGCGGGGTCATGATCAGGTTGATCGCCGCGTAATTGTACTTGTCGGCGTTGCCATAGCAGTGGTAATTGGCCGTGGTGACCACCTGACTGTTGCCACCCGGGTTCAGCGACACGTTAGAACAGCCGAAGGCGCCCTGCATGCTGACCGGCAGTTGGATACGACCGACCGGCGTGGACGACGAACCGCCGATGACGACCTGGCTGCCAGAGAGGGTCAGCGCATCCTTGGCGAAGCCGCGCGCGGCCGATAATACGCCGTCCTGCTTGTTGTAGTTGACGCCGGCCATGATGCTTCCCTTGTCGGACGTCTGTCCGAAAGTGAAGCTGTAGCCACTCTGATCACCGTCGCCACGGTCGGACTCGCCCACGTTGGCTGTGAACGTGGCGCCTTGGTAGTCCTTGCGCAGGATGAAGTTGACCACGCCACCGATGGCGTCCGAACCGTAGGTTGCCGAAGCACCGTTGGGTAGCACTTCGATGCGCTCGATCGCGTCGACTGGAACGGCGTTCGGGTCCTTGCTCAGCAGGCGACGACCATCAACCAGGATCAACGTGCGACGCGAACCCAAGCCGCGCAGATTGATGCTCGACGAACCCGTACCGCCGCCGTTGTTGACCTGCGGATTGACAGCACCGCCGGTCATTGCCGGGAGCTGCTGCACCAGATCGCCCAGGGTTAACTTGCCGGTAGCCAGAATCGCCGCACGGTCAATGACAACCACCGGATTGGACGTTTCCAGGTCGACGCGACGGATATTCGAGCCTGTGACCACGATGGTCTGCAGGGTAGTGGGTGCCTTCTGATTTGGTTGCTGATCCTGCGTGGACTGATCCTGCGCGCCCGAGTCCTGGGCAAGTGCAGTGCCCGATACGCCTACCGCGATGACCGCACCCAGCGAGAGTGCCAGGCGGACTGCCGAAGAAAGTTTCTTGACCCCAAGTTTCATGAAAACACCCTCCCGATTAATTTAAGACCCTCCGATTGGCTGCTGTCTTGGGCCTCGATAATTCCCGCCCCAAAACCTCAACCTCGGCCCACCTCCCAAACCAATGAACCTCTGACTCACGGAACTCCCGGTCCGGGTCGATACCGCGACAGGCAACAACGCCGCGTTAACACGCGGCACACCTGCCCATCCATTAGTCCCACCCCGGTGCAGAGCCAATCCTGTCATTGCACTTGATGCAGCTCGGTCTGATGCGTACTTATTACGCTTCATTTACATACTGTCAACAAATTTTGTACTGTAGAAACTTACGTTTGGGTGTCGATTCAGGCTGCCCTGGCAGGCTGCTGCCTGGATTATCGGAGGGCAAACCGGCCTCCATCAGCCGACCCAGCCGCCGGATCGCGACTATTCTGTGTCTCCGTCCGCCTCGAAACGCAGGTGTTTCACGCTGCGTCCGTTGCGGCGCACCAATTTGAGGGCCTCGATGCCGATCTTGATGTGCGCCTCGACGAACTGCGAGGTGATGCTGCGGTCGCTCGCCTCGGTTTTCACCCCTTCCGGGATCATCGGCTGGTCGGACACCAGCAGCAGGGCGCCGCAGGGGATCCGGTTGGCGAAGCCGGCGGCGAAGATGGTCGCCGTCTCCATGTCCACCGCCATGCAGCGGGTGCGCCGCAGATAATCCTTGAACGTGTCGTCGTGTTCCCACACGCGGCGGTTGGTGGTGTACACCGTGCCGGTCCAGTAGTCGTGGCCGAGGTCGCGGATCATGGTGGAGACCGCGCGCTGCAGCTGGAACGCCGGCAGCGCCGGCACCTCCGGCGGCAGATAGTCGTTGCTGGTGCCTTCGCCCCGGATCGCGGCAATCGGCAGCACCAGGTCGCCGAGCTGGTTCTTCTTCTTGACCCCGCCGCACTTGCCCAGGAACAACGCGGCGCGTGGCTCGATCGCGCTGAGCAGGTCCATCACGGTGGCGGCGTTCGGGCTGCCCATGCCGAAGTTGATCAGGGTGATGCCGTCGGCGGTGGCATTCGGCATCGGCCGGTCGCGGCCCTGCACTTCCACCCCGTGCCACTGCGCGAACAATTCCACGTAGTGACCGAAGTTGGTCAGGAGGATGTGTTCGCCGAATTGTTCGAGCGGCGTGCCGGTATAGCGCGGCAGCCAGTTGGAGACGATTTCCTGCTTGTTCTTCATTGCGAAGCGATATCCGATTGCGTTACCGGCGACGCCACGCCGGCGAGATGCCAGATGAGGTTGCGCCATCTTAGGTGGCTGCCCCTCCACCCGCCAGCTTCCCGCCTCGCCGTGCGGCCACCCGGCAAACACCGCCACCACGGCCCCCCATGCTATGTTTCGGCTGCCATTCATGATCGGGGGATCAGGTGATGCGGATGGGTCTGGCAATCGATGCGGCCTGCGATCTTTCGCAGGCGTTCCTGCAGAAGCACGATATTGCGGTGATGCCGATCACCGTGCGGGTGAACAGCGAAGTCTTCATGGACGACCGCAAACCGGCCGAGATCCAGCGCTTCATCGATCGTCGCCTGGGCAGCCGCAGCCATTCGGCGGAAACCGAACCCTGCCCGGTGGAAGAGGTGCAGAAGCTGTTCCTGGAGAAGCTGGTGCTGGAGCAGGACTGCGTGTTCTGCCTGACCATCACCGCCACCCGCAGCCCGATCAACGAACACGTCAACAAGGCCAGCTTCGGCATCCTGAAGAATTATCGCCAGGTGCGCGAGCAGGCCGGCGTGCCGGGTCCGTTCATGATGCGTGTGATCGACACGCGCAACATCTTCGCCGGAGCCGCGCCGGTGATCTACGAGGCGGCCCGGCTGATCGCGGCCGACGAGCCGCCGGCCACGATCCGCGAACGGCTTACCCATCTCGCGAACCACACCTACGGCTACATGCTGCCGCGCGACCTGTACTACCTGCGCGCCCGCGCCAAGAAAAAGAACGACCGCAGCGTCGGCCTGGTCAGCGCGATGCTGGGCTCGGCGCTGGACATCAAGCCGATCCTGCGCTGCTTCCGCGGCGAGACCGGCCCGGTCGGCAAGGTGCGCGGCTTCGAGCAGGGCGCCGAAGCGTTGTTCGGCTACGCCGCGCAACGGGTGCGCGCCGGGCTGCTGGTACCGCTGGTGTGCGCCAGCTACGGCGGCGACCTCGCCGTGCTGTCGCATCTGCCCGGCTATGCCGAATTGCGCCAGGCCTGCGAGGAATGCGGCGTCGAGCTGATGGAGGCGCCGATGAGCATCACCGGCATGGTCAACGTGGGCGAAGGCGCGGTCACGATCGGCTTCGCCGCCGAGGAACATGTCGCCGAGTTCTGAGGATGGCCGCCGCATGCCGCACCCGAGCGCCCTGCTGCTCTTGCTTGCCGTGACCGGCACACCGGCCGTCGCCGGCACGGTATACAAGTGCAGCGGCGCGGATGGCCGAGTGATCTATCAGGACACGCCGTGCGCGAAGACACAGCGGCAGCAGACCCTGCAGTTGCCGGACGACACGACCGCGCCGCCGCCGACCAGCGTAGTCACCAGGCCCGACCGCCCGCCGCCCGTGGCGGCGCCCGCCCCGCCATCCACGCCAGGCGTGCCGCTGGTCCAGCTGTACCAGTGCAGGCACGCCGTCGACGGCAGCCTCTACGTCAGCCGCAACGGCAATCCGCCACCGTTCCGCGCACCGCTGGGCATGCTCGGCGCGCTGTCGACGCCGCTGGGCGAGGTCTACGGATCACCGAACCACGCCGGCATCTCCGCGCCGGAGGCGAACCGCGGCCGGGTCAGTGCCGGGCTGGTCGCCAACAACTACGTATGGGTGCAGGACCGGTGCCGGCCGATGAGCGTGCCGGAGATCTGCAGCGAGTTGCGCGACGAGCAGGAACAGAACGCGCGCAAGCTGCAGCGCGCGTTCAAGAGCGACCGGCCGCCGCTGCAACGCCGCGACGACGAGCTGCAGGCGCAGTTGACCCACTGCTGAGGCCGCTCAGAAACCGTAGCTCATGAAGCCGCCGTCCACCGCCAGCACCTGGCCGGTGATGTAGCTGGCCGCCGGCAGGCACAGGAACGCGATCGCGGCGGCCACTTCCTCGGGCTCGCCGATCCGCTTCAACGGCGTGCGCTCGAGCACCTCGTCCAGGTAATCGGCGTCGGCCAACGCCGGTTCCGAGCGCTGGGTGCGGATGTACCACGGCGCCACCGCGTTGACGCGGATGCCATCCACCGCCCACTCCGCGGCGAGGTTGCGGGTGAGCTGGTGCAGCGCCGCCTTGCTCATCCCATAGGGCGAGCCGGTGCGCACGTGCGTCATCGCCGAGACCGAGCCCACGTTGACGATCGCCGCGTTCGCGTGCTGCACGAGTTGCGGATGCGCCAGCCGGCACATCTCGAATGCGGAGAACAGGTTCTGCTCGAAGACCGCGCGCACCTCGCTGGTGTTGTAGTCCAGCGTGGCCATGGGCCGGTTGCCGCCGGCGTTGTTGATCAGCAGCGACACCGGCGCAGCCAGGTCGGCGATCCAGTCGAACACCGCCAGGCGCTCCTCCGCCTCGGCCAGGTCCGCGCCGAATGCCAGCACTTCGACATCGGCGAATTCATCGGCCAGCTCCACCCGCACTTGCTCGAGGTAATCCTCGTCGCGCGCCACCAGCAGCAGGTCGGCGCCGAGGCTGGCCAGTTCGCGCGCGGTGGCGTAGCCGATGCCCTTGCTGGCACCGGTGATCAGGGCGGTATGGCCTTGCAGCTGCCAGGTGTCGGGACGGCTGTTCATGGGCGCAGCTTAAAACGTCGTTCCGGCGGCGCCTAGTGACGCGCCGCGGATCCTTGCCTGCGAACGTGCATGGCGGGACACTCGGCACTTCGACCACGCGCGAGAACCGCCATGAAGCCGCTGCCGCTCCTGCTCTGCGTCCTTGCCCTCGGCGCCTGTTCCAGCAAGCCGCCGGAACCCCAGGCCAAGCCGGCGGCGGCCGACACCGCCACGCCGTTCGACGCGCTGAAGGCGGACGAGCAGCGCGCCAAGGACGTGCAGAAGGTCGTCGACAAGCAGGCCGAGGAGCAGCGCAAGCAGATCGAGGCGCAGGAACAGTAAGGTCCGTTTCCGCTCAGTGACGGACCCGCTTCAACGCGGGCTGCATAGGCAGTCCGCGTAGATGTTCGGCGTACCGGCCTTCGCGTTGCGCAACAGCTGCAGTTCCGGCGCCAGCGCGGGCAGTTGGGCGAACCAGTTCGGCAGGCGCACGCCCCACGACCGCAGCACGTGCACGCTGGCGGTCTGGTTGAGGCCGATCAGGAAACGCTCGAAGCCGCCCAGCGGCGCCTCCACGTAGCGCACCGGGTAGCCCTTGCCCAGCTTGGCCAGGCTGGCCGCATCGGCGACGGCGGCCTGCAGCCCGCCGAGCCGATCGACCAGGCCGCGTTCGAGCGCCTGCTGGCCGGTCCACACCCGGCCCTGCGCGATCGCGTCGACCGCCTCGTAGCTCTTGCCGCGCGCCTTCGCCACGTTGCCGACGAAGTCGCGGTAACCCTTGTCGATGATCGCCTGGATCACCGTGCCGACCTTCGGATCGAGCGGACGGCTGATGTCGAACGCGCCGGCCATCGGCCCGGTGCCGACGCCGTCGCTCTGGATGCCGAGCTTGGCCAGCGTGTTCGGCACCGTGTAGTACATGCCGAAGATGCCGATCGAGCCGGTGATGGTGTTCGGCTCGGCGAAAATGTGGTTCGCGTTCATCGCGATCCAGTAGCCGCCGCTGGCCGCCACGTCGCCCATCGACACCACCACCGGGATGCCCGCGCGGCGGGTCAGCTCGACCTCGCGGCGGATCTGCTCGGCCGCGTACACCTCGCCGCCGGGCGAGTTGACCCGCAGTACCAATGCCTTGGTCTTGCGGTCCTCGCGCGCGCTGCGGATCAGCGCCGCGGTGGACTCGCCGCCGATCGAACCGGCCGCGCGCTTGCCGCCGGCGATCTCGCCCTCCGCCACCACGATCGCCACGCCCGGCGCGAACAGGTCGCCGTCGCGCGGCACGCCGGCCGCGTAGCGGGCGAAGTCGACCTGGCGGAAGCTGTGGCCTTTCCGGTCGGCCGGGATGCCTTCCTTGCGCATCATCGCGATCAGTTCGCCGCGGGTGGCCAGGCCGTCCACCAGGTGCTGGTTCAGCGCCAGCTGGGCCAGGTTGCCCTGGGTGCTGGCGATGTGCTGCGGCAGGTTGTCGATGTCGTCGCGCAGCGCCGCCGGGTCCAGCTTGCGCAGTTGCGCCACTTCGGCGAGGTAGCCGTCCCACAGGCCGCCCATCCAGTAGCTGTCGGCCTGTTTCGCCTCGGCCGAGGCGTGGTCGAGGATGTACGGCTCGGCCGCGCTCTTGAACTCGCCGACGCGGAACAGGTGCACGTCGACGCCGAGCTTGTCCAGCAGGTCCTTGTAGAACAGGCGGTAGTTGGCCAGTCCGGTGATCAGCACGCCGCCCTGCGGGTCGACCAGCAGGCGATCGGCATGCGCGGCCAGGTAGTACTGGCCCTGGTCCAGGTTCACCGCCCACGCGACCACCGGCTTGCCCGCCGCGCGGAAGCGGTCCAGCGCCGCGCCCACCTCGCGCAACGCGGCAAAGCCGCCGCCCTGCAGCTCGTCCGGCAGCAGCAGGATGCGGCTGATCCGCTTGTCCTTGGCCGCCGCGTCGATCGCGCCGACCAGGTCGCGCACCTGCACCTGCTTCGGCTGCTCGCCGGACAAGCCGGCCAGCGCGCGCTGCAGCGGCTCGATGCTGTACTGCTCGACCAGTTGGCCCTGCGGCTTGATCACCAGCACGCTGTCGTCCTGCACCGCGCGTTCCATCCGGCTGCCGGCCACGCCGGCGGTCAGCAGCAACAGCAGCACGAACAGGACGCCGAAGAACACCAGGTTGATGATCACCAGCCGCAGCATGTTGATGCCGCGCCCGAGCGCGCGCAGGAAGGCCCAGAAACCGTTGCGGCGTGGCGGTGGCGGTGGTGGCAGCGTCATGTGGATATCCGGAATCGTCGGGTCAAGCGTAGCCGGTCAGGCCGGCGCGGTCATCGGCATGTGACGGCGCCAGCGCTGTTTCCACGCGCTGCGCCAGAAGCGGGTGAACAGCATCACGGCGGCCACCGACAGGCCGGCGATCAGGCCGATCCACATCCCGCGTGCGCCCATGCCGTGATGGAAGGCCAGCCACCAGCCCACCGGCATGCCGATCATCCAGTATGCGAACAGGGTGATCGCCATCGGCACGCGGGTGTCCTTGAGGCCGCGCAGCGCGCCGTTGGCGGCGACCTGGACGCCGTCGGAGAACTGGAACAGCCCGGCCAGCATGATCAGCTGCGCAGCCAGCGCGATCACCTTCGGCTCATGCGTGTACAGCGTGGCGATGAAATGCGGCAAGCCCAGCATCAGGCCGGCGGAGAACACCTGCGTCACCAGGGTCAGGCCGATTCCGCACAAGCCGGCGTAGCGCACACCGCGTTCGTCGCCGCGCCCCACCGCATTGCCCACGCGTACGGTGATCGCCATCGCCAGGCCGAGCGGGATCATGAAGAACAGCGAGGCGATGTTGATCGCCACCTGATGGCTGGCGATCACGTCCTCGCCCAGCGTGGCGATGATCAGCGCGGTCGCCACGAACAGGCCGGCCTCGGCCAGCAAGGTCACCGCCATCGGCAGGCCGATGTGCACCAGCTGGCCGATCCGGCGCAGGTCCGGCCACTCGAAACGATCGAACAGGCCCAGCCCGCGGTAATTGCGCCGGAAGATCACATAGACGCCGAACGCCAGCATCTCCAGCCACAGCACGATCGCCGTGGCCACGCCGCAGCCGTGCGCGCCCTGCGGCGGGATGCCGAGCTTGCCGAACATCAGCACGTAGCCCAGCGGCACCAGCAGCACCAGGCCGCCAAGGCTGAAGTACATCGACGGCCGGGTCAGCGACAGTCCTTCGGACAGGCCGCGCAGTGCGAAGTAGCAGGTCAGCGCCGGCGCGCCCCAGCTGATCGCCAGCAGGAAGCGTTGCACGTCGTGGCGCAGGCTCGCCGTCACCCCGATCAGCTCGATCAGCAGCTCCGCGTGCCGCACCGCGAACCACAGCACCACGCCCATGCCCAGCGCCAGCCACAGCGCCTGGCGGAATACCGCGCCGACCTCGTGGCGCCGGCCCGCGCCGTCGAGCTGCGCCACCGACGGCGGCACCGCCATCATCATGCCGATGCCGCTGACGATCGCCAGCGACCAGATGCTGGCGCCCACCGCCACCGCACCCAGCACGTGCGCGCTGACGTGCCCGGCCAGCACCGCGTCGATCACGTTGCTGCCGACCGCTGCCAGCTGGGCCGCGATCAGCGGCAGCGCGAGACGTACGGTGGCGCGCACCTCGTGGAACAAGTGAGCACGCTCGGGACGAAAGGGTTTCATGGGCACAGCAGACTCCAGGGCCGCACATTCTACCTGAGCCATTCGTCACGACCGCCGGTCCACCGTCCTGTGCGAAGATTCCCCGCTGCACCGAACGGGAACCTCGATGAAGCAGCTGACCAGCTACGAAGGATTGCACTGCGCCAACTGCGGCGCCGGGATGCAGGGCGAGTTCTGCCACGAATGCGGGCAATCGATCCACAGCGTGCTGAAGCCGATGCACCACATGCTCGAGGAAACCGTCGAGACGGTGCTGCACATCGACGGCCGCATCGTGCATACGCTGCCGCCGCTGCTGCTCAAGCCCGGCTTCCTCACCCTGGAATACTTCGCCGGCCGGCGGGTGCGCTACATCGCGCCGTTCCGGCTGATGTTCGTGCTGTGCCTGCTGTCGTTCTTCGTGGTTCATCTGGCGATCGACCAGATCTCCGTCAAGGTGGCGGCGCACCAGGGCCCCACGGTGACCGTGACCGGCGAGGCTTTCAGCGATGCCGACACCCCGAAGGAAGTGCGCAAGGTACTGAAGAGTCAGCTCAAGACCCTGCCGCACATCGCCGCGTATGGCGTGCTGCCGCAACAGCAGCTCCAATTGGCTGCCGAGAACATGCAGCAGCAGGCCAACAAGCGCCTGATCGAACTTGGCGCCGCCCCGATACCGGCCGCCTCCGTCGCCGCGAATCTCGCGGTCGCCGTCCGGGCCAGCGGAGCCCAGGACCACGAGCCCCAGCCGATCCACATCAGCTGGCTGCCGGAGGCGGCCAACGCCAGGCTGACCCGGCTGGGCCAGCAGATCCAGCACAACTGGCGAACGTTCAAGGACGGCGACCCGTCCACCCGCGCCGAAGCAAAGCAGCGGATGATCAATGGCGCGTTCGGCGCACTGCCGGCCACCATGTTCGTGCTGATTCCGGTATTCGCCGGCCTGCTCAAGCTGTTCTACGTATTCCGCCGGCGGCTGTACATGGAACACCTGACCGTGGCCCTGCACAGCCACGCCTTCATGTTCCTCGGCGTGATGCTGATCACCGTGACCGGCATGCTGTCGACCTGGCTACGGCCTCATGCCGCCTGGACCGGCTACGCACTGGGCTGGATACAAGCCGTGCTCATGCTGTGGATCCCGACTTATCTGCTGATCATGCAGAAGCGGATCTACCACCAGGGCTGGCCGATGACCCTGTTGAAATTCTGGTTCATTGGCTGGTGTTACTTCTGGCTGCTGATGCTCGCGCTGACGGTCGCAGCGGCCTTGGGCCTGGCCCACTGAGGCCGCTTGCCGGCCGGTGGCGTGGCGGGTTTTGCACAGCGTCATGAGCTTGTCAAGGCAACCGGTGTCGGCTTGTCAATTGTGTGAACTGCGGCTGGATGCCATTTGCAGGTCATTGAAGGAAAAAGCTTTTTTTACGTGACCAAAACCTCGTCAGGCTGTCGTGAAAGGCGCCACGACGCGCTTTGAGGCACCCCCTCCCCGCTGCATCCACAGACTTATCCACAGCTATTGTGGATAAGCGCAAAAACCTCCCGGGGATAGCCACTTACCCGCGACTCCTCGATAACCGGGCAGCAAGTTCGCGCAACTCGCTCGACGTGGCTCCCCCGGCATCGCAGCTATCGAAACATGAGGCCCCGCGGACGCCGCAGTTACACTGGGCCGCCACGAGGTAGCTCATGCCCGCCGTCCTTCGCGTCGCCCTGCCGGTACCCCTGCCAACCCTGTTCGACTACCTGCCGCCCGCGGCGGGCGAGGCCTGCGTGGGCAGCCGGGTGCTGGTGCCGTTCGGCCGCCACAAGCTGGTCGGCGTGGTGGTGGCGATCGACGCCGAGGCGGCGGTCGGCAGCAGCCGGCTGAAGCAGGTGCTGCGCCTGCTCGACGACGACGCACTGCTCGACCCCGAACTGATGCAGACGCTGGCCTGGGCCGCCGGCTACTGGCTCGGTGCGCCGGGCGAGGCTTACGCCAATGCCTTGCCGCTGGCCCTGCGCGAGGCGAAGCCGCTGCCGCCGATCGGCGACGAATACTGGTCGCTCACCGGCGCCGGCCGCAGCGCGCACGATGCCGGCAGCCGCCGCGGCGGCAGCAAGGCCTTGCTGGACTTGTTGGCGGCCGGCGCGTTGAGTGCGCAGGAGTTGAGCGAGCGCCAGCCCGGCTGGCGCGATGCGGCGCGCCGGCTGGCCGCAGCCGGCCTGCTCGAGCCCAGCGAACGACCGCCGCCCGATCGTCCGCTGCCACCCTCGCTGGCGCCGCAACTCAGCGACGAACAGCAACAGGCGGTCGCCGCCGTGAGCGCCAGCCTCGGCCAGTACCAGCCGTTCCTGCTGGATGGCGTCACCGGCAGCGGCAAGACCGAGGTCTACCTGGCGCTGATCGAACAGGTGCTGGCGCAGGGCAAGCAGGCGCTGCTGCTGGTGCCGGAGATCGGCTTGGCCCCGCAGACCGTGCGGCGCCTGCGCGAGCGGCTCGGGGTGATCGTCGAGGTGTTGCACTCGAACCTGTCCGAAGGTGATCGCGCGCGCGCCTGGCTGCGTGCCCGCGCCAGCAGCGCGCGGGTGATCCTGGGCACCCGCTCGGCGGTGTTCACGCCGCTGCCGCAGGCCGGGCTGATCATCGTCGACGAGGAACACGACAGCGCCTACAAGCAGCAGGAAGGCTTCCGCTACCACGCCCGCGACCTGGCCCTGGTGCGTGCCCGCGCGCTCGGCGTGCCGGTGCTGCTGGGCTCGGGCACGCCGTCGCTGGAATCGCTGGCGAATGCCGAGGCCGGCCGCTACCGCACCCTGCACCTGCGCGCGCGCCCCGGTGCGGTGCGGCCGCCGCAGGTGCAGATCATCGACATGCGCGCGCAGCGGCTGGAGCACGGCATGTCGCCGGCGCTGCTCGGCGCCGTGGCCGATACGGTGGCGCGCGGCGAACAGGCGCTGGTATTCCGCAACCGCCGCGGCTACGCGCCGGTGCTGCTGTGCCACGCCTGCGGCTGGCACGCCGGCTGCCCGCGCTGCGACCGCCCGCTGACCCTGCACGCGGGCCGGCGCCAGCTGATCTGCCACCATTGCGACTATCGCCAGCGCCTGCCCGCCGCCTGCCCGACTTGCGGCGCCGGCGACCTGAAACCGCAGGGCCAAGGCACCGAGCGGCTGGAGGAAGCGCTGCTCGCGCAGTTCCCGCAGGTGCCCGTGCTGCGCGTGGACCGCGAGACCACCCGCCGCCGCGACGCGTTCGAGCAACTGCTGGCCACGCTCAGCGACGACCAGCCAGCGATCCTGGTCGGCACCCAGATGCTGGCCAAGGGCCACGACCTGCCCAACCTCACCCTGGTCGCGATCGTGGGCGTGGACGAGGGCCTGCACAGCGTGGATTTCCGCGCCGGCGAGCGGCTGGCGCAGCTGGTGGTGCAGGTGGCCGGCCGCGCCGGCCGCGCGCGCAAGCCCGGCCGCGTGGTGCTGCAGACGCACCAGCCGGAACACCCGCTGCTGCGCAGCCTGTTGGCACAGGGTTATGCCGCCGCGGCGCGCGAGCTGCTGGCCGAGCGCCGGCTGATCCAGCTGCCGCCGTACAGCCACCAGGTGCTGCTGCGTGCCGAGGCGCCGCAGCGCGAGCAGGTCGATGCGTTCCTCGCCGCGGCGCATGCCGCGCTGCCGACCAACGCGCAGTTGCAGATCGCCGGGCCGATGCCCGCGCCGATGCCGTTGCGCGCGGGCCGGCATCGCGGCCAGCTGCTGCTAGAGGCGGCCAGCCGCCGCACGCTGCACGGCATGCTGCGCTCATGGCAGCTGGCGCTGATCGCGCTGCCGGCGGCGCGGAAGGTGCGCTGGTCGCTGGATGTCGACCCGATCGACCTGTATTGAACCGGCCGTGCAGAAGCGCGCTCAGCTCGCGTCCGGTTTCAGCGAGCCCGGCTTCACCAGCCAGCGCACCGCCAGCACGCCCAGCTCGTAGAGCAGGCACATCGGCACCGCCAGCATGATCATCGAGGTGATGTCGGGCGGGGTGATGAAGGCGGCGATCGCGAACGCGCCGACGATGGCGTAGCGCCGGCTGCTACGCAGCTTGTCGACGTCGACGATGCCCATCGCGGCAAGCACCACCACCGCCACCGGCACCTCGAAGCACAGCCCGAACGCGAAGAACATCAGCATCACGAAATCGAGGTAGTGGGTGATGTCGGTCATCATCTCCACCCCCTGCGGCGTGATCGCGGTGAGGAAGCGGAACGCCGCCGGCAGCACCAGGAAATAGGCGAACGCGCAGCCGATGTAGAACAGCACCAGCGCCGCGGCGAGCAGCGGACGGGCGAGGCGCTTCTCGTGCTTGTACAGGCCCGGGCTGACGAAGGCCCACAGCTGGTACAGGATCATCGGCATGCTGATGAACAGTGCCGCGTAGAACGCCAGCTTCAGCGGCGTGACGAACGGGCTGGCGACCTCGGTGGCGATCAGGTGCGCGCCCTCGGGCAGCCGCGCCACCAGCGGCGCGGCCAGTTCCGTGTACAGGCGGTTGGCGAACGGCACCAGCGCCAGCAGCACCACCAGCACGGTGGCGCAGGCCCTGAGCAGGCGCGTGCGCAGCTCCAGCAGGTGCGAGAACAGCCCCTGCTGCAGGTCGATCCCGGGGTCAGGCGTGGCCATGCGGCGGCTCCTTCGGTGCCGTCGAGGCCGGGCCGCTCATGCCGGCGAACAGGTCGCCGGTGGCGTTGTCCGGCTCGTCCGCGGCCGTGGCTTCGGTGGCGGGACCGGTGACCGCCGCCACCTCGTCCGCCACCGTTTCATCGCGCGCAGGCGCGGCGTTCTGCAGGTCGCGCACCTGCTGCAGCGTGGCGTCCAGTTCCGTCTGCGCCGCCTCCGCCCGCGCCGCGACTTCGCGGGCGTTGCGCTTGATTTCCTCGATCTGCAATTCGCGTTCCACCTCGGCGCGCACGTCGTCCCAGCCGCTGCGCATGCGCCGCAGCAGGGCGCCGGCGGTACGCGCCACGCCCGGCAGTTTCTCCGGGCCGAGCACGATCAGCGCGATGAGCGCGAGCAGCACCAGCTTGCCGAAGCTGATCTCGATCATCGCCGCAACCCGCCCGTCGCCGCGGCTTACTTCGGGTCGCTGGAGTCGCGCTGACTCTGCGTCGCCTTGTCAGCGGGGCTGGCCGGCGGATCGGCACGCAGCCGGTCGGCTTCTTCCTTGCGCTTGACCTCGTCCTCGTCGCCGCTGAGGCCTTTCTTGAAGTCGCGCATGGCATTGCCGAGGTCGGAGCCGATGTTGCGCAGCTTGCCGGTGCCGAAGATCACCACCACCACGACCAGCAGGATTACCAGATGCCAGATGCTCATGTGCTACCTCGAAAACGGATGGAACCGGAAACCCGTCGCGCAGCGCGCACCGGCCTTTCCGTATCAGCGTGAAGTGTACTCTTCGAGCCGGTCGCGAAAGTCGACCACGGGCGCCGGCACGTTGCTGACGCCGCCCTCGAAGATGCGCCGCGGCGTGATGCCCGCGCCATACACTGCCGCGTTCGCATCATAGTCGATACGCAGCGCCGAACCGTCCAGCGCCACGCCGGCGAACAGGCCACGGGTGCGCGAGTAGGAATAGATCTCGGCCTTCAATTGCGCGTCGGTGGCGGCGGTGGCGGTACGCCCGACCGGGCCGGCCGCGGCGGACGCGTCGGCGCCGAGGGTGAACTTGCCGTTGACGATCGAATCCACGCCGCGCTGGGTGCGGAACACCAGGATCACGTCGGTCGACGACACGCCGGCCTGGAAGCCCACGCTGCCGCCGGTCATGGTGATGAAGCTCGGATTGGACCAGGTGCCGTCGGCGCCTTTCACCGAGATCAGGCCTTCGCCGCGGCGGCCGCCGAAGATGAAGCCGGCCTTGATCATGTCCGGGATCACCGCGATCGCCCTGGCGTTCTGCAGCAGATCCTTCGGGATCGCCTTGTCCGGCGCCTGCATGATGTCGTTGAGCACGCGCACGGCGTTGGTGGCGCGTACCAGCGGCGGATCCTCGGCGTGTGCGGCCATCGCCGGCAGCAGCAGGGCCAGGCCGGTCAGCAGCAGACGTTGCACGGATGTCTTCAACATGGGCAGCTCCACACGGGTTCGGGGAAGGGCGCGGCGCAACGCAGTGCGCCGGGCTTGTGGCAGACTCCACGGCTGATATGGCCACGACTGTCACGATGCCACGCAGCAGCAACTATACCGGCGTTGCCGGCCATTCCGATGCGCCGTCCGTTCAGCCCGTTCAGGCAGCCGTGCTGCTGGTCAACCTGGGTACGCCAACCGCTCCCACCGCCGGCGCCGTGCGGCCGTATCTGGCTGAATTCCTGGGCGATCCACGGGTGATCGACTACCCGCGCTGGCTGTGGTGGCCGATCCTGCACGGGGTAATCCTGCGCGTGCGGCCGCGGCGCTCGGCGCATGCCTACGCGCGGATCTGGAACGAACGCGGCTCGCCGCTGCGCTACGGCAGCGAGGCCCTGGCGGCCGGCCTGCAGGACGCACTGGACCGGCAGCAACCCGGCACGCTGCGGGTGGCGCTGGCGATGCGCTACGGCGAACCGTCGGTGGCGCATGCGATCGGGCAGCTGCAGCGCGAAGGCGTGCGCCGGCTGCTGGTGCTGCCGCTGTATCCGCAGTATTCGGCGACCTCCACCGGCTCGGTGATCGACGCGGTCGCCGACGCATTCAAGCACCTGCGCTGGCCGCCGGAGCTGCGCATCGTCAACGACTACCACGACGACCCCGGCCACATCGACGCGCTGGCCACCAGCATCGAGCGCTGGTGGGCGGCGAACGGCCGCGGCGAGAAACTGCTGCTGTCGTTCCACGGCATTCCCGAACGTTACGTGCGGCTGGGCGATCCCTACGCGGAACAATGCCAACGCACCGCGCAACTGCTGCGTGAGCGGCTGCAGCTGGGCGACGACGAATTGATCGTCAGCTTCCAGTCGCGGGTGGGTCGCGAGCGCTGGCTGCAGCCGTACACCGACGCCACCGTGCGCCGACTCGCCGCCGACGGCGTACGCAAGCTCGACGTGGCCTGCCCCGGTTTCGCGGTGGACTGTCTGGAGACGCTGGAGGAGATCGCGATGCAGAACCGCGACTTCTTCACCGCGGCCGGTGGCGAGGCGCTGCGCTACATCCCCGCGTTGAACGACAGCGTCGAACAGGTGGACAGCCTCGCTGCGCTGGTGCGCAGGCATCTGCAGGGCTGGCCGGAATCCGTCGGGTGAGCGCAGCGGCCGAGCAGCGCATCGCCCTGCCGCATCTCGCACTGCACGCGCAGGTGTGGGGCCACGCGACGTTGCCGTCGCTGGTGGCCCTGCACGGCTGGCTCGACAACGCCGGCAGCTTCGCCCGTCTGGCGCCGCTACTGGCCGCACGCTACCGGGTGATCGCGCTGGACCTGCCCGGTCACGGCCATTCCGGCCATCTCGCCGCCGGCGCCAGCTACCACTACGTCGACTACGTGCAGGCCGTGCTGGCCGCCGCCGACGCATTGCAGCTGGATCGCTACACCTTGCTCGGCCACTCGCTGGGTGCGGGCATCGCCGCGCTGGTCGCCGCCGCCTCGCCCGAGCGGATCGAGCGCCTGCTGCTGATCGAGGGCCTCGGCCCGCTCGGCGACGACGGCTCGCACACGCTGCAGCGCTTCCGCGATGCGCTGGCGCCGCGTGGCGACAACGGCAAGCCGCTGCGCATATTCCGCGACGTCGCCCAGGCGGTCGCCGCACGCAGCATGGCCAGCGGGCTGCCCGCCGAGCTGGCGCGGCCGATCGTCGAGCGTGGTCTGGTCGAAACCGATGGCGGCTGGCGCTGGCGCAGCGATCCGCGGCTGACCCGCCCCAGCGCCGTGCGCCTGGCCGAAACGCAGGTGCACGCGTTGCTGCGCGGCATCGCCGCGCCCACCGCCCTGCTGCTGGCGCAACCGACCACCTCATACCTGCCCGGCGCACTCATGCAGGCCCGCGCCGCATGCGTGGCGAACATCACCGTCAGCCATCTCGACGGCGGCCACCACCTGCAGCTGGAACATCCGGCCGACGTCGCCGCGTGGATCGACGCGGCGACGTGACGCATGCGCCTCAGGGTTTCTTCAACCCCAGCACGTCCAGCCCCTGCTCGAAGCGGATGTCGACCGGGATGTGCGCCTGGTCGAGTCGCTTCAGGTCGCCGGCGAGCTGGGCGTCGACGGCGCCCAGCTGGTCGGTGAGCTGTTTCGCGGCTTCGTAGTCGCCGTCGCCCTGGATGGTCAGCAGCTTGGCCGACAGCGCGTTCATCGCCGCGGTCATCTTGTCGAAGTCGACGCGGTAGCGGCCGGTGTTTTCATCGCGGGTGAACGCGCCCTGCTGCTTGAAGAAGTTGAAGCGCACCATGTTCGCCTTGGCGTGCGCGTCGCTGGCGCCGAAGCGCACCGAACGCAGGATGCCGGCGAGGAAGGTGACGTAGTTGTCCATCAGCTTCGACTTGTCCAGCTCGCCCTTCTCCGCCAGCTTGCTGACCATGTACAGGCCGAGGATGTCGGCCTTGCCTTCCTCGAAGCTGGACGCCTGGTCCTTCAGCGCCTTGCGCACGGTGCCCTTGCCGTCCAGCGTGTTCTTGATGCCGAGGCCGTGCGCCACTTCGTGGAACATGGTGTTCTGGAAGAACGCGTCGAAGGTGAGATTGCGCTGCTGGTCCTCGGCGATCAGCTCCTTCGCGATCGGCAGCATGATCTGGTCGAATTTCGCCTGCATCACGTTTTCCAGCTGCAACCGGCGGGTGCCCTTCTTCAGCTGCACCTGTTCGTCGTTGGGCAGGTTGATCGCGATGGTCTTGGCGCCGACGTTGGCGTCGCCGCCGTAATACACCGCGAAGTAGGCGTTGAGGTCGGCATCGGAGCCGGGCTTCTCCGCCTTGTACCGGTCGGCCACCGGCAAGCCGCGCTGCAGTTCGGGCAGGTACTTGGCGAAGCGCGCCAGCTTCTTGCTCCAGGCCTGGTCCTTGATCAGCACGTAGGATTCGTAGCTGGCCTTGTAGCCGTACAACTGGTCCTCGTAGGTCTCGATCGGGCCGATCACGATGTCGACCGGGTTGTTCTTCATGTCCATCCAGGCGAAGTCGCTGGGCTGGTAGTCGTCGCTGAGCAGGGCATCGGCGCGCAGCGTCAGGTATTTCCTGAAACCGGGATCCTTCGCCAGTTTCGCCGCCTGACGCAGCAGGCCGGCGACCTTCTCCAACTCGGCCTTGTACGCCTCGTGGTAAGGCACGGTAATCAGCTGGCCCTGCGCGTCGCGGCGCAGCAAGGTGTACAACGCGGTCTTGTCCTTCAGCGGTGATGCCTCGAACTCGGCCTTGGTCATGTCGGCCGGGTAGAACTGCGCAGCGGCCGGGCGTGCGCCGATGCCGTCGACGAACGGCTTGTCGTTGTCCAGCCGGTTCCACGGACCGTAGTTGATCTCGGCGAATTCGCGCGTAGCCGGGTCGCCGATCTTCTGCAGCAGCGCATCCTTGTCGCCCCATGCCTGCTGCCAGTAGATCGTGTTCATGCTGTCGGCCGCCTCGATCAGCAGCGCGATCATCTTCTTCTGCCTCGCGTCAAACTTCGACAGGTCGGCACTGAGCTTCACCGTGGCGTAGTCGGCCAGGTGCTTCTGCACCGCCGCGCTGGCGCTGGCGTCGGTCGACGCCGCCGGCGCCACGGCCGCGCTGCCGGTCGGCGCCGGAGCAAGTTCCTCCTTCGACACCGGTGCCGTGGCGGGAGCGTCGTGGTTGGAGGAGCAGGCGGCCAGCGCCAGCAGCAGGCATACGGGAAGCAGACGTCGGACCATGGCAATTCCTTGACGAGGGGATTGCCCATGGTATCGCGCCATGCAACACCCCGGCGCCCCGCGCGGCGGGTCGTGTGCAGCGCGGCGCCGGACCGGTGGGCTGTGCGATACCTGACCAGATGCACATGCCGCACCGTCGTCGTTCGGCTATCGTGCCTCTCCCATCGCTTCGCCATGCCCATGGACCCGTCGCCGACTCCCGCCGCACCACGCCACCGTGCCGCGCTGGCCTTCATCTACGTCACCGTGCTGCTGGACATGCTGGCGTTCGGCATCATCATCCCGGTGCTGCCGCACCTGATCGAGCAGCTGGCCGGCGGCGGCATCGCGAAGGCGGCGTGGTGGGTGGGCATCTTCAGCACCGTGTTCGCGATCGTGCAGTTCGTGTTCTCGCCGGTGCAGGGCGCGTTGTCGGACCGCTATGGCCGGCGGCCGGTGATCCTGATCTCCAACCTGGGCCTGGCGGTGGACTTCGTGGTGCTGGCACTGGCGCCCACGCTGTGGCTGCTGTTCGCGGCGCGCATCCTGCTCGGCATGACCGCTGCCAGCTTCAGCACCGCCAATGCCTACATCGCCGACATCATCCCGAAGGAGAAGCGCGCCGCCGCGTTCGGCATCCTCGGCAGCGCGTTCGGCCTCGGCTTCATCATCGGGCCCGGCCTGGGCGGCTTCCTCGGCGGCATCGCGCTGCGGCTGCCGTTCTGGGTGGCCGCCGGCCTGGCGCTGTGCAACTTCCTGTACGGCTGCTTCATCCTGCCCGAGTCGCTGCCGAAGGAGCGCCGCACGACCCGGCTCGAATTGCACAGCGCGCACCCGTTCGGCTCGCTGAAGCTGTTGCGCCGCTACCCGCAGGTGCTCGGCCTGGCGGTGGTGCTGTTCCTGGTCTACCTGGCGCACTACGTGCTGCAGACGGTATTCGTGCTGTACGCGGATTACCGCTACCACTGGGGTCCGCAGGCGGTCGGCTACGTGCTGATGCTGGTCGGCGCCTGCGACGGTTTCGTGCAGGCGGTGCTCACCGGCAAGCTGGCGCCGCGCTTCGGCGAGCGCCGCGTGCTGCTGGCCGGCATGCTGTTCGGCGTCGGCGCCTTCATGGTGATGGGCGTCGCCGATGTCGGTTGGGCGTTCCTGCTCGGCATCCCGCTGCTGGCGCTGTGGGGGCTGGCGATGCCGCCGATCCAGTCGATCATGACGCAGCAGGTCGATCCCTCCGAGCAAGGCCGGCTGCAGGGTGCGATCGGCAGCCTCGGCAGTTTCGCCGGCATCTTCGGGCCGTATCTGTTCGCCCAGGTCTTCGCCCTGTCGATCGCGCCGTCTTCGCCCATCCACTTGCCCGGTGTAGCCTTCGTGCTTTCCGCGGCATTGATGCTGGTCGGCATGCTGATCGCGGCCCGGGTCACCCGCCACCTGCCGGCCACCGCCAGGCCCCAGCCCATCGAGGTCGGCCCCGCCGTGTTCCCCGGCGACCTGCCCCCGCTCGCCACCGCCCATCCATCCGAACCCCCTCACCCACCACAGGAAGATCACCTATGACCATCTCGATGTACCAGGTCGCCGTTCCCGTTTTCGTCCGCGCGCTGGGCAATCTCGCCCAGGTGCTGAAAAAGGGCGAGGAACACGCAAAGTCGAAGAACGTCAGCGACGAAGTGCTGCTGCAGACCCGGCTGATCCCCGACATGCTGCCGCTGATCAAGCAGATCCAGATCGCCTGCGACATGGCCACCCGCGGCACCGCCCGCCTCGCCGGCGTGGAGCCGCAGAGCTTCGAGGACAACGAGACCACGCTGGAGCAGGCCTACAGCCGCATCGAGCGCTCGATCGAGTACATCAAGAGCTTCAAGCCGGAGCAGATCGACGGCAGCGAGACCCGCGCGATCCAGCTGAAGATGCGCAACGGCGAGATGAATTTCGAAGGCCAGGCCTACCTGCTGCACTTCACCCTGCCGAACCTGTTCTTCCACTGCACCACCGCCTACGACATCCTGCGCGAGGCCGGCACCGACATCGGCAAGTCCGACTTCATCGGCAACGCCTGAACCGGCATGGCGGGGTGGCCCGGGGAAGGGTCGCCCCGCCAAATGACCGAACTGTGATGCGTGCCACATTTCACCGCTGACCCATGGCCTGGCTCCTGCTTGCGTGGAGGTGACTCCTCCCAGCCTCTCGAGCAAAAACATCATGGAACAGATCAAATGCATCATCGTCGGTGGCCCGCAACACGGCCTGGTCCTCCGGCGCCTGTGGGACCAGCGCCGCCCGGCTCCATGCGTAACCGCTGTCGACGGCGAACCGTGCATTGCGGCCGCCCGCCGGCACGACAAAGGCATGGGCACGCGCTACCTGCTGCTGCATCCACGTGCCACGGGCGAACAGATCCTGACCATGCTGGCGGCCTGAACTGACCCAGCGGGTCACCTCCGCGAGTGCCGGATGTGCGAGCACTGGCGCGCACCGGAAGGCGACAAACGATCTGGCGGGCTGACGCGCGCCTTGTCCGGCAAGCAGCATCGCGTCGACAATAGCTGGCCGGGCCAATGCCCCTCCACGCCGATCGACCGCCCCGGACCCCCATGCTGCGACTGACCGACCTCAAGCTGCCGCTCGATCACGGCGAGGCCGCACTCACCGCCGCGATCCTCAAGCGGCTGCACATCGAAGCCGCCGCGCTCACCGGCTACAGCATCGCCCGGCGCGGCTACGACGCCCGCAAGCGCGGCGCGATCACGCTGATCTACGCGCTGGACGTCGACACCCCGCGCGAGGCCGAACTGCTGCAGCGCTTCGCCGACGACCCCCATGTGCAACCCACGCCGAACACCGACTACCACTTCGTGGCCAAGGCCCCGTCACGGCCGGAACACCGCCCGCTGGTGGTCGGCTTCGGTCCGTGCGGGCTGTTCGCCGGGTTGATCCTGGCGCAGATGGGATTCCGCCCGATCATCCTCGACCGCGGCAAGGAAGTGCGCGAGCGCACCAAGGACACCTGGGATCTGTGGCGCAAGCGCAACCTGCATCCCGAATCCAACGTGCAGTTCGGCGAGGGCGGCGCCGGCACGTTTTCCGACGGCAAGCTGCACAGCCAGATCCGCGACCCGCTGCATCACGGCCGCAAGGTGCTGACCGAGTTCGTCAAGGCGGGTGCGCCGGAGGAAATCCTCTACGTCAGCAAGCCGCACATCGGCACGTTCCGGCTGGTGACGATGGTGGAGAACATGCGCGCCACGATCGAATCGCTGGGCGGCGAGATCCGCTTCAGCCAGCGCGTCGACGACCTGCTGCTGGAGCCGTGCGCGGATGGCCAGCAGCAGATCCGCGGCGTCACCTTGGCCAGCGGCGAACAGATCCGTGCCGACCACGTGGTGCTCGCGCTCGGCCACAGTGCGCGCGACACCTTCGAGATGCTGCATGCGCGCGGCGTGTATCTGGAGGCCAAACCGTTCTCGATCGGCTTCCGCATCGAGCATCCGCAGTCGGTGATCGACCGCGCCCGCTTCGGCCCGCAGGCCGGCCACCCGGCCCTCGGCGCGGCCGACTACAAGCTGGTGCATCACGGCAAAGACGGCCGCTCGGTGTACAGCTTCTGCATGTGCCCCGGCGGCACCGTGGTCGCCGCCGCCAGCGAGCCCGGTCGCGTGGTGACCAACGGCATGAGCCAGTACTCACGCAACGAGCGCAACGCGAACGCGGCGGTGGTGGTCGGCATCGACCCGTCTGACTTCGCGCCCTACGACTCCACATCTGGTGAAGGCGGCGGCAGCCCGCTCGCCGGCATTGCCCTGCAGCGCGCGCTGGAAAGCCACGCCTATGTGCTCGGCGGTGAAAACTACAGCGCCCCGGCGCAACTGGTCGGCGACTTCCTGGCCGGCCGCGCCTCGCGCGAATTCGGCGACGTGCAACCTTCCTACAAACCCGGCGTCGTGCTGGGCAGCCTCGACAGCGCCCTGCCCGACTACGCGATCGCCGCGATCCGCGAGGCACTGCCCGCGTTCGAGCGGCAGATCAGGGGCTATGCGATGCACGACGCCATCCTTACCGGCGTCGAGACGCGCACCTCCTCGCCGGTGCGCATCAAGCGCGACGACAGCCTGCAAAGCCTCAACACCCGCGGCCTGTACCCTGCCGGCGAAGGCGCCGGCTACGCCGGCGGCATCCTGTCGGCCGCGGTGGACGGCATCAAGATTGCCGAGGCAGTGGCGCTGAGCATCACTGCAAGCTGAGACTGCGCCGATGATTGATTCACCGCGGTGCGGCCATATTTCAATCGGGTCCGCAGCGCGCCCGTGCTGCCCGCTCCTGATGAGGGTATCCCGATGTCCACGCCAGCCACGTCCGCTCCGCTTCGTATCGACTTCGTCTCCGACGTCTCCTGCCCATGGTGCGCGATCGGCCTGGCTTCGCTGCAGCGGGCGCTGGCGAAGCTGGATGGCGAGGTCAGCGCGCAGATCCACTTCCAGCCGTTCGAGCTGAACCCGCAGATGGCACCCGAAGGCGAGGATTCCACCGAGCACGTGGCACGCAAGTACGGCAGTTCGGTCGAGCAGGTCATGGCGAACCGGGAGGCGATCCGCGCGCGTGGCGCGGCGCTCGGTTTCACGTTCAACATGGATCGGCGCAGCCGCGTCTACAACACCTTCGACGCGCATCGGCTGTTGCACTGGGCCGAGCTGGAGGGGCGCCAGCTCGCCCTGAAGCAGGTTCTGTTTCGCGCCTATTTCACCGATGGCGAGGATGTGGGCGCGCACGACACGCTGCAGCGGCTGGCTGCCGAAGCGGGCCTCGATGCCGAACGCGCACGGCAAATTCTCGCCGGCGACGAGTTCGCCAACGAGGTGCGCGCGCAGGAGCAGTTCTTCCAGAGCCGCGGCATCCACTCGGTGCCGGCGACCATCGTCAACGGCCAGCACCTGATTTCCGGCGGGCAGCCGCCGGAAGCGTTCGAGCAGGCGTTGCGGCAGATCGTCGCCAGCGCGTAACCCCGCACTCACGCGTCGACGGCACGCGGCTCCAGCCAGTGTGCGATCGGCGCCGGATGGCCGAGCAGGTAACCCTGGCCCATCTCGCAGCCCATCGCCATCAGCGCGCCGTGCTGGATCGCGGTTTCGATGCCCTCGGCGATCACCTGGATGTTCAGCGCGCGCGCCAGCGCCAGGATCGCCGCCACCACCGTGGTGCTGGAGGTGTTGGCGCCCTTGTCCAGCTCCTGCACGAAGGCGCGGTCGATCTTCAGGATGCGCAGCGGCAGCGAATGCAGGTAGCTGAGCGAGGAGTAGCCGGTACCGAAATCGTCCAGCGCCGCGCCGACGCCGATCGTGCGCAGGCGTTCCAGCGTGGCGCGCACGCGCTCCGGATTGTCCAGCAGCGCACCTTCGGTGACCTCGACCACCAGCCGCGACGGCGGCAGGCCGGTGCGTTCCAGCAGCTGGATCAGGCGCCGGTCGAAGTCCGCATGGCGCAGGTGCAGCGCCGAGACATTCACCGTCATGAAGGTGTCGCCGCCACCGTGCCGCAGCAGCTGCCGGCAGCTGAGTTCGAACATGCGCCAGTCGATCGACTCGATCAGCCCGCTGTCCTCGGCGATCTTCAGGAAATCGCCCGGCCGCAGCACGCCGCGCTGCGGATGGTTCCAGCGGATCAGCGCCTCGTAGCCGAGCACCTGGCCGGTACCGTCGAGCGCGCAGATCGGCTGGAAGTACGGCTCGAACTGATCGTGCAGCAGCGCCTGGCGCAGCTCGCCCTCCAACGCCAGCACGTCGACCACGTTCTTCGCCAGCGTCTCGTCGAACAGCTCGAAGCGCTTGCGCCCCAGTTCCTTGGCCCGGTATAGCGCGATGTCGGCGTCGCGCAGCACCTCGTCGGCCGCCGCGTAGTGATCGTCGCCGATCGCGATGCCCACGCTGGCGGTCACCTGCAGCTCCTTGCCGGCGACCAGCATCGGCGCACCCAGTGCGTCCAGCACGCGCTGCGCCACGGTCGTGGCCGCCTGCGGCAGGTCGTCCTGTTCCAGCAGGATGGCGAACTCGTCGCCGGACAAGCGTGCCACCAGATCGGGATGGCGCACGCAACTGGCCATGCGGGTCGCCACCTCTTTCAGCACGTCGTCACCGGCCAGGTGGCCGAGGCTGTCGTTGATGATCTTGAAGCGGTCCACATCCAGGTACAGCAGTGCGCAGCGCTGCTGCGGCTCGCGCCGCATGGTGGCCAGCACGCGATCGATGCGGTCGCGCAGGTAGCTGCGGTTCGGCAGGCCGGTCAGCGAGTCGTGCATGACCTGGTGGCGCAGCTGGTCCTGCATGCGCTCGCGTTCGATGATTTCCTTGCGCAAGGCCAGGGTGCGCTCTTCCACCCGGTGTTCGAGCTGCTCGTAGGCGCGCTTCAGCGATTCGGCGGAACGGCGCCGGGTCAGGCTGTTGGCGATCTGCGAGGCAACGAAGCTGAGCAGTTCCTGGTCGGCCGGACCGTACACCACCTCGGGCCGGTAGCTCTGCACGGTGACCAGGCCGATCACCTCGTCGGCCACGATCAGCGGCACGCCCAGCCAGCACATCGCCGGCGAGCCCATCCGCCCCGGCGCGATCTCGCCGCGCCGGTCGAGTTCCTCGATGTCGGCATTGTCGACGCGCAACGCCCGCCCCAGGCGCAGCACGTACTCGCTCAGGCCACGGCCCAATGGGCGCTCGGCCGGCGGCGCCAGCACCGCGTCCACCGAGTAGGGAAACGTCAGCCGAAGGCGGTCGTCGGAGAGCAAGGCGATGAAGAAGTTTTCCGCATTCAGCAGCTCGCCGACCACCGCGTGCACGCGTCGATAGAACGCATCCTGGTCGATGTCCGCCGTGGCCAGCTCGGCGATCTGGAACAGCGCGGCCTGCAGGTGCTCGGCGCGCTGCCGTTCCAGTATCTCCAGCTGCAGGCCACGGTTAGCCTCGGCCAGCTGCTGGGTGCGCAGTTGCACGCGGTGCTCCAGGTCTTCCTTGCCCTGCTTGCGCTCCAGTGCGGTGAGAATGTGGCTGCCGACGAACTCCAGAAGCGTCAGGTCCTCGTCGCTGAAACCGACGTCCGGCCGGTAGCTCTGCACCACCAGCGCGCCACACGGCTGGGCGTCGCGCAGCATCGGCACGCCCAGCCAGTCGTAGCTGTCCGGGCCGATCAGCGTCACCGGCCCGGTCACCTGCTTGCGCAGCTCCTCGGCATCGCCCATGCGTGCCTTGCCGTCGCTGATCACATACCAGGTCAGCGAGTGCTCGATCACGCTCAACGGCAGGTCATGGCCAATCTCGAACGGAGGGAGTGATTCGACATCGACGAAATACAGGAAGCGGATCGTGCTCCGCGCCGCGTCGTGCAGCACGATGAAGAAATTTTCGGCGTACATCAGCGTGCTGACGATGGCATGGATGCCGCGCAACATGTCCGGCATGTCGCGCTCGGAGCCGGCGAGGTCGGAGATCGCGAACAGCGCGCGTTGCAGGTTCTCCGAACGCTCCAGCTGCTCGTGCGAGTCCTGCAGTTCGGCCCACTCCAGCGCCCGCCGCAGGTGCTGGCCGGCCAGCTGCAACGGCACCTCCAGTTCCGCGAAGAACCCCCCATCGGCATGCGCGGGCTGCAGTTGCAGCAGCAACACGGCCGGCTCGGGCTTCGCGCACAGCCGGATCGCCACGCGCTGGCGGTCCGGATGCCAATGCGGCCCTTCCCCATGGTTGGCAGCAGCCAGCCATGGTCCGTCAGCTGCCGCGAACGGCGCCGTCGCCACGCCGGGCGCGGCCGCCATACCATCCAGTCCCCACAGCACGCTGGCAGCGACGCAGCCCGGTCTGGCCTGGGCCAGCGCAGCGATCGCCTCGGCCACCTCCTCCGGCGTATGCGCAACGATCAGCCGGGCCAACCAGCTCAGCTGCAACGATCCGTCGTGCGGCATCGGCTCAACAGCATCGGCATGCTTCATCGATGGAGCTCCCCCTGGCGCGGGCCCGCCAACGCCGATGGGCTCCCCTCCAAGGGGTGCGCCACGCGGGCGTCGGGCTTTGCTGAGCCTGCCCCCATGCGGGCGAACGCGCAATACCGATAAACTGCCCGACTGCACCGACCGGCCCGGCGCCGTCGGCCGCCGCCATGCTTCACGCGGCTTCACGCGCCATCCGCAGCACAGGTTTCTGATCCGTCCATGCTCGCCGACACCACCAAAGACGCCATCCGCGCCGCCTATGCACGCCTGAAGGATGGCTTGCCCGGCTTCCGCGCGCGCGCCTCGCAGGGGCGGATGATCGCCGAAGTGGCCAAGGCATTCGGCCAGGCCGGCGGGGTGGCGGTGATCGAGGCGCCCACCGGCACCGGCAAGTCGATGGCCTACCTGATCGCCGGCGTGGAAGTGGCGCGTTTCCAGAAGAAGAAGCTGCTGATCGCCACCGCCACGGTGGCGCTGCAGGAACAGCTGGTACAGCGCGACATCCCGCTGTATCTGCAGCTCAACGGCATCGAGGCGAAGGTGGCGCTGGCCAAGGGCCGCGGCCGCTACCTGTGCCCGCGCAACCTGATGATGGCGGCGAACAGCATCAACGACACCGCGCAGATGGGATTGGCCGGCTTCGACGCGGATCTGGTGCTGTGGACGAAGCCGCCGCAGGCGCGCGACAAGCAGGCACTGGCGAAACTGCGCAACGCGTTCGACCGCAACGAGTGGGATGGCGACATGGACAGCGCGCCGGAGCCGGTCAGCGACCTGCTGCGGCCGATGATCACCACCAGCGCCGGCGGCTGCACCAACCGCAAGTGCGGCCAGTTCATGATCTGCCCCTTCTTCGCTGCGCGCCGCGCGGTGGATGACGCCGAGATCATCGTGGCGAACCAGGACCTGGTGCTGGCCGACCTCACCATGCCGGGCGAGGACGAAGGCGGCGGTGTCCAGGCATGGGGTGGAGTGATCCTGCCGCGGCCGGACGAAACGCTGTACATCTTCGACGAAGGCCATCACGTGCCGGGCAAGGCGATCGACCGCGGCGCAGCCGAGGTTTACATGACCGCCACCGTGCGCCAGCTCAGCCGGCTCGGCCGGCAGGTGCACGCGGCCTACTCGCTCACCGACAAGGAAACCCTGGGCAAGCTCACGCTGGATGCCGGCGACGCGAAGCTGCAGGAACTCAGCGATGCGCTGGAGGAACTGGAAAAGGAAATCCGCCTCGGCTGGCTGCCCGATCCGGCCGAGACCGAACCGATGTACCGCGGCTCGCTGGGCCAACTGCCCGAATCGTGGATGGAACACGCGCGCGGGCTCAGCCTGTGCACCGGCGAGGTGCAGCGCTGGCTCGGTGCGGTGCGCCGCGCCGTGGTCGAGATGACCGACGGCGGCCCGACCCAGGAAGCGCTGTCGCGCGAGCTGGGCATCGCGCTGGAACGCATCGGCAAGCAGGCCAGTTGCTGGCGCGCGTGGTCCAGCGACGATCCGGACGACGCGCCGCCGCTGGCGCGCTGGGTCACGCTGGGTGCCGACCAGCAGCTGGTCTGCCATGCCTCGGCGGTCTCTGCCGCCGGGCTGCTGCGCAGCGTGCTGTGGGGCAACGCCAGCGGCGTGCTGATGACCTCGGCCACGCTGAGCGCGGGCGGCAACTTCCGTGGCTTCGCCGACGCCGTGGGCCTGCCCGACGATGCGGTGACCCTGAGCCTGCCCTCGCCGTTCGACCTTGCTTCACAAGCACGACTCGAAGTGCCGGCGATGCGCACGCTACCGGATGCGCGCGAAGCGCACGCCGAGGAAATCAGCGAATGGCTGGCCGAGAACCTCGACTGGGACGCCGGCAACCTGGTGCTGTTCACCTCGCGCGTGAAGCTCGACCGCGTGTTGCAGAAGCTGCCGATTGCGCAGGTGCGCAAGGTGCGCGCGCAGGGTTCGCTGGGCAAGTCGCAGCTGGTCGCCGAACACTGCGCCGATATCGAGGCCGGCAAGGGCAGCACGCTGTTCGGGCTGGCCTCGTTCGGCGAGGGCCTGGACCTGCCCGGCAAGCTGTGCGAGACGGTGGTGATCACCCAGCTGCCGTTCGCGGTACCCACCGACCCGGTCGGAGCCACCTACGCCGAGTGGCTGGAATCGCGCGGGCGCAACCCGTTCATCGAAGTCAGCATCCCCGAGGCCACGCGCCTGCTCACCCAGTACTGCGGCCGCCTGATCCGCAACGAGACCGACCGCGGCCGCATCGTGCTGCTGGACCGCCGCGTGGTCACCAAGCGCTACGGCAGCGGCATGCTGAAGGCGCTGCCGCCGTTCCAGCGCATCATCGAGAGGACCGCATGATCATCCGCCTGGCCGATTGTCCCTCGCAACCATGGAAAAACGGCTTGGGCCGCACCCGCGAAATAGCCGTCCAGCCGTCCGTCGACGGCGGCGACGGTTTCCTGTGGCGAGTGAGCGTGGCCGAAGTCGACAGCGCCGCGCCGTTCTCCGCGTTCCCCGGCATCGACCGGCAGATCGTGCTGCTCGACGGTGCCGGCTTCACGATGAAGCTGGACGACGGTCGTGTGCACGCGCTGACCACGCCGTTCGTGCCGTTCGCGTTTGCCGGCGAGGCGAAGGTGGACGTGGCGCTCGCCGGCGGCCCTACCCGCGATTTCAACCTGATGGTGCGGCGCGCGCAGGCGCGCGGCGAGGTGTTGCCGTGGCACGAACCGGCAACGCGCAGGCCCGACCCGGCGACGGTGCTGGTCTTCTGTGCCCGCGGCTCGATCGACACCGCCGGCGGTCGCCTGCACGTCGGCGACGCATGGCGACCGCCGCCGCGCGCGGTCGATCCGCTCACGCTGTGCGACGGTGCGCTGGCGCTGGTCGTCCGGGTCAAGCCTCGCGCCAGCTGATCGGCCGCTGCGCTCGCCTATACTCGGGCCACCCACCTGAGCAAGGCGAACTTCATGTCCATCCTGATCCTCGGCCTGCTGATCTTTCTTGGCGTGCATTCGCTGCGCCTGTTTGCCGACGGCTGGCGCAACCGACAGCTGGCGCGGCTGGGCGAGTGGCGCTGGAAAGGCCTGTACACGCTGGTATCGCTGATCGGCTTTGCGCTGATCTGCTGGGGCTTCGGCCTGGCGCGCCAGCACGCCGTGCTGCTCTACGTGCCGCCGCTGGCCTTGCGCCACGCCAACGCGCTGTTCACCCTGGTCGCGTTCGTGCTGGTGGCTGCCGCCTATGTCCCGCGCAACCATCTCAAGGCGAAATTCGGCCACCCGATGCTGCTCGGCGTAAAGGTGTGGGCGTTCGGCCACCTGCTGGCCACCGGCATGCTGCACGACGTGCTGCTGTTCGGCGCCTTCCTGCTGTGGGCGGTGGCGCTGTTCATCGTGTCGCGTCGACGCGACCGCGCGGCGGGCACCGTCTATCCGGCCGGCACGCTGCAAGGCGACGTGCTGGTCGCTGTGATTGGCATCGCCGCCTGGGCCGTGTTCGCGCTGTGGCTGCACCTGTGGCTGATCGGCGTCAATCCGATGGCATGAACCGATGCCGCGGGGGTGTCGGGAGTCATCTGCGCACGCGTGCCGATCTGCGCTAGAGTTCGCCGCACTCCCCACCCGCGAGGACCGACGCATGACCGGTTTCCTGCTCTGGCTGTTGCTGCTGGTGTTCTGCTGGCCGCTCGCGCTGCTGGCGCTGGTGCTGTACCCGATCGTGTGGCTGCTGTTGCTGCCGCTGCGTCTGGTCGGCATCACCGTGAGCGCCGTGTTCGCCTTCCTCGGCGCCCTGCTGATGCTGCCGGCGCGCGTGCTGCGCGGTCATCCGGTCTGACACCGGCTCCGCCCTTCAGGCCGGCATCCCGCTAATTTGAAGGCCCCAAGCCATTCATAACTTTACAATGGGACCGGATAACTATCCAATAGGCACCGCATACTTTATGGTGCCCCCATGGCCCGACCCAGCCGTTCCGCGGAAATTGATGCCTCGTTGTTGGCCCAGGTCCAGAGCCATCCCAACGACCTGGTGCGCGTCGTCGCCGACGCATTGGGACTCAGCCGCGCCGCCGTAGCCACGCGCGCGCGCGCGCTGATCGGCGAAGGCTATCTGGCCAAGGTCGGAACAACGCGACCAACCTACCGTCCCGGCACCTCCCGCCGCGCCACTTTTCGCCATCTGCTGCACGGTCTCGCTGAGGATCGCGTATGGGCACGTGATATCGCGCCACTGCTGAAAGGCCTGCCGGCAAACATCGTCGACATCAGCCACCACGGCTTGACCGAAATGGTCAACAACGCCATCGATCACTCCGAAGGGAAACACCTCAGGGTTCTCCTGGATCGCAATGACCGCCAGGTTGCCATGATGGTGGCGGACGATGGAGTCGGCATTTTCCGCAAGATCACTCGCGCACTGGATCTTCCCGACGAGCGGCTGGCACTGCTTGAGCTTTCAAAGGGAAAGTTGACCACCGATCCAAGGCGCCATTCCGGCGAAGGTGTGTTTTTCACTTCGCGCATGTTCGACCGTTTCCAGATCGCTTCCGGCGATCTGGTCTTCGACCATGACGATGGAGCGGGCGACGATCTGCTTTTCGACATCGACATGCGCCATGTCAACCATGGCACGACGGTGCTTATGGAAATCGGGACCGACACGACCAGGACGGCCAAGGAAATTTTCGACCAGTACTCCAGCGGACCGGACGATTACACCTTTGCCAAGACGGTCGTCCCGGTCAGGCTGGCCAGGGTTGGCGACGAGAACCTGATCTCGCGCTCGCAAGCCAAGCGCCTGATGCAACGGGTAGAGCGATTCCGCACCGTGGTACTCGACTTCGAAGCGGTAACCAGCATCGGCCAGGCCTTTGCGGATGAAGTGTTCCGTGTCTTTGCGCACGACCACCCCGATGTCACCCTCGTTCCGATGCACGCGGTTCCCGCAGTTCAACAGATGATTCGTCGAGCGGAAGTCGCTCGCGATGCGGAAAGCGATCGACTCCCGTTGCCCTGACCATGGCCATCAAACCTCACTCGCCTTCGAGCGAGCGCAATCGCGAACCGATCCTCGGCGTGCTGCGCGAGTATTTTTCCGATCGCCGGAATGTGCTGGAGATCGGCAGCGGCACCGGCCAGCACGCGGTGCATTTCGCCGCGGCGCTGCCCTGGCTGACCTGGCAAAGCTCCGATCGCGCGGAGAACCTGCCCGGCATCCGCGCCTGGCTGGATGAGGCCGCGCTGCCGAACACGCCGGCACCGCTGGAGTTCGACGTCAACGACACCTGGCCGCCGGGCCCGTTTGACGCCGTGTTCAGCGCCAACACCTTGCACATCATGGCCTGGCCGGAGGTGCAGCGGCTGTTCGCGCAATTGCCCGCGATCACCACCGACGACGCGGTCCTGGTCATCTACGGCCCGTTCAACGCGCAGGGCCGCTACAGCAGCGAGAGCAATGCCGCGTTCGACCAGTGGCTCAAGGCACGCGGCGCGCACATGGCGATCCGCGACGCCGAAGCCGTCGACGCACTGGCCGACGCCGCCGGCTTCCGTTTGCTCGCGGACATCGCGATGCCGGCGAACAACCGCTGCCGCGTGTGGCGGCGCAGGCACGGCTGAGTACCCGCCTGCACGGGGGCCTGCACAATCGCGCCGAACCGGGTACAAAGGCGGCATGAAGTCGATCGACACGCTGACCCCTTGCCCCTGCGGCAACCCGGCCGGCTACAGCCAGTGCTGCGGGCCACTGCACGACGGCGCTGCCGCCGCCACGGCCGAACAATTGATGCGCTCGCGCTACAGCGCCTACGTGCTCAAGCGTGAGGACTATCTGCTTGCCAGCTGGCATCCCGACACGCGGCCAGCCTCGTTGCGGCTGGCCGCGCAGCAACCGCCGCCGACTTGGCTGGGACTGGAAGTGCGGCGCAGACAGGCGATCGACGACCACCACGCCATCGTCGAGTTCGTCGCCCGCTACCGCCTCGGCGGCGGCCGCGCACAGCGCCAGCACGAGACCAGCCGCTTCGTGCGCGAGGACGGCCGCTGGTACTACCACGACGGCGAATTGAAGAGCTGACGCTCAAAAACCCTGCACGCCGGCGGCGTGCAGGCGTGCCGCTTGGGCGCGCACCTCGGGACAGGCGAAGAACGCCACTAGCTGGTTCGCGCGACCGGCGCCAATGCCGGCGAGCACTTGCCAGTCGCTCGCGCCGCGTGCGCTCAGTGCGGCCCAGTCGGGCAGCCCGGCTGCGACGCCGGACGGCACGCCGAGCGCCTGCAGCCAACGCGCGAACGGGCGATCGCGCGCATCGGCAAAGGTCTGCGCCAGCGCCGCCGCGCGACCGGCGCCCAAGCCGGGCACGGTCGCCAGTCGTTCCGGCGTGAGGCTCATCCAGTCGAGCAGGCGATGGACCAGTCCGGCATCGATCAGGGCCTGCCAGGTATCCGCACCGAGCCCCTCCAGCTGCAGCCCCTGCCGGCCGCCGAGCCACACCAGCCGCGCGCGGAACTGCTGCTCGCAGCCGGGCGTGGCCTGCCAGCAACTCAACGGGCCGTGCGCCCGCGGATCCGGCGGCGTCACCGGCGCGCGCCGCTGCGTGCGCCACGCCACCGACTGCAGGCGCGGAATGGTCAGCCCGGCGAGTACCACCTCGACCTGGTCGCCGGGGCGGATGTCGAGCTGCTGCCAGCGCTTGAGCGAACCCACGCTGACCCGCTGCACGCGATGGTCGTCCAGTTGCACCGGCTCCAGTTCCAGCACCGGCGTGATGCGGCCGCTGCGGCCCACGGTGAAGTCCACCGCGCGTACCTCGGCCAGCGCCGATGCGGCCGGATACTTCCACGCCACCGCCCAGTCCGGCGGTGCCGCCTGCCAGGTCGCGGCCGGCGGCCGATGGCCCTGGCGCAGCACCGTGCCGTCGGCGGCGAACGGCATCGCGTGGCGGTACCACTGCTCGCGCCACTGCTTCACGTCATCCAGCGTGGCGACCGGCCGCGTATACGCCACGCTGTCGGCCAGCCCCATGGCTGCAAGGCCGGCCAGCCGCGACGGCATGTCGGCCGGGCCGCTGGGCCAGTCCCATACGAACAGGCCGATCTGCGCCGCGCTGTCGGCATCCAGCGTATCGCGCGCCAGCGCGCCGGCCACCGCCGATCGCGCGTTGGCGCCGCCATCGTCGGCCTGCACGTGGCTGGGCAGGCGCCAGTACAGCTCGCCCTGCAAAACCACGCGCGCCGGTGCGTGCGGCAGCCGCTTCGGTATCGCGTCGATCCGTTGGGCCAGCGCCGTCCAGTCCGAGCCGTGCAGGCCGTCGCCGCGGCTGCTCGCCTGGCGCAACTGGCCGTCCACATACAGCAAGGTGACCGCCACGCCGTCGGCCTTCGGCTGCACCCACAGGTCGCGGTCGCCGTGCGCGTGCATCCATGCACCGACCGCCGCGGCGTCCGGCAGCTTGGCCAGGCCGGTCTGCGCCACCGGTGAACGTATCCGGCCGCTGGCGTCGGCGAGGTGCGCCAGCGGCGCCGGTGCTTGCGCGGGAAAACAGCGCCGCCATGCGGCGAGGCGCTGCATGGCCTGGTCGTAGACCGCATCGCTCACCGGCGACTGGCCCTCGACGCGGTACGCGTGGTTCCAGCCGTCCAGCCGGTCATGCAGCGCGGCGAGTTCCTGCCGCGCCCGCGCCGGCGACCAATCCGGACAATCGGCCGCACGCGTCACGCCGGCGATGGACAGCGCGATGCCAGCGACCAGCGAAAACCACCCCTTGTGCATGTGCCCGTTCCGTTCCGTGGACTCGGCGACAGGCTAGCCAGCGGCCAGCGGCGCCGGCAGCCGCCGATGCCGATCGCATGCGTAGGCGTCGGGCTAGCGCTGCAGCGCCAGTTCGCCGAAGCGCAGCATCGTCTCGCCGTGGAAGCGGCCGTTCGGCCCGAAGCGACGCTCCGCGATCACGCCACCTCCGTCGTGGCCGATCGCCACCACGGTGCTGGCACGGGTGCCGTACTGCTCGCCGCGGATGAACGCCGACGACAGCCAGCGCTCGCGCTCCAGTCCCACGCCGGTATCCGGTAGCTGCGCCTCCGGCGCCTCCCGCTCGTCGGCGAGCGCCTCGAACAGTGGCGCGAAATCCGCATCGCCGCCGGCATCGATCCATTGCTGCAGCCGCTGCATCAGCGCGCGGGCCTTCGGCCACGGTGTGTTGAAGTCGGCGTTCGACAGGCCGTGCACGCCGGAAGTGACCGCCTGCGCGCGCGGCTCGGGGCGGTTGCCGAGATAGAACGCCTCGCGTGCATCGAAGGTGAGCAGGTTGAACGGCCGATAGTCCGCCGCCGTGCGCAGCAGTTGCTGCGCGTGCGTGGCGGCATCGGCGTCGCCACGGAGATAATCGGTGGCCAGCAGGCCGCGCGAGGTGCCGAGTTGCGGGTCGCGCGGATCGCGCACGTTGGTCACCACGCAGCAGCGCCCGCCGTCGGTGGCGCCCAGCCAGGTGCCGCCGGCCTCGAGATCGCGCCCGCCGACGATCGGCGCGTCGTCCCAGCGCGCCAGCGCCGCACTGGGCCGCGCGTGGAATTCATCGCGGTTGCCCGCCAGCAGCAGGCGCCAGCGCGGATGGGCATGCCAGGCGAACGCGATCAGGCACATGCGCGCAACCTACGCCACACAGGCCATTGCGGCCAGGGGAAGCTCGCTGAGCATCCGCGCGATCGACCCGGCCGCTTCGCGTCCGTCGTGCACCGCGCGCACCACCAGGTCGGCGCCGCGCATGTTGTCGCCGCCGGCGAAGATCTTCGGATGGCCGGTCTGGAACGGCAGCCGCTGCGCACCGCCGGCCACGATGCGGCCGCCGGCGTCCAGTTCGATGCCATGCTCCGCGCACCACGCCGGCGGGCTGGGGCGGAAGCCGAACGCCTGGATCACCACGTCGGCGCGCAGCTCGGTCTCGCTGCCCTCGACGTGCTGCAGTCGTGCGCGGCCATGCGTGTCGATGCCCACTTCGGTATGGACCAGGCGCACGCCGCGCACCTTGCCCTGCTCGCCGAGCAAGGCCAGCGGCTGGCGATGGAACAGGAAGTTCACGCCTTCTTCGCGGCTGTAGCCGACCTCGCGGCGCGAGCCGGGCATGCTGGCCTCGTCGCGCCGGTACACGCAGGTGACCGAGGCGGCGCCGAGGCGCACCGAGGTGCGGTTGCAGTCCATGCCGGTATCGCCACCGCCAAGCACGACGACGTGCTTGCCGTTGAGGTCGAGCGCGGGCGGCACCGGCTGGTCGTCGAGCAGGCGGTTCGCGTTCGCGATCAGGAACGGCAGCGCGTCGTGCACGCCGTCGAGCTCGCGGCCCGGCAGTTCGCCGTCGACGAAGGTGTAGGCGCCGGTGCCGAGGAACACCGCGTCATAGTCGGCCAGCAGTTGTTCGAACGCGATGTCGCGGCCGATCTCCACGTCGAGGTGGAAGCGCACGCCCATGCCTTCGAGTACCTCGCGGCGGGTATGGATCACCGTCTTGTCCAGCTTGAACGGCGGGATGCCGAAGGTGAGCAGGCCGCCGATCTCGCGCTGGCGGTCGAACACGTCCACCGCGATGCCGGCGCGGCGCAGCCGGTCAGCGCACGACATGCCGGCCGGGCCGGCGCCGACCACCGCCACGCGGCGGCCGGTCTCCACCACGCCGGACAGGTCCGGTCGCCAGCCCTGGCGGAACGCCTCGTCGGTGATCGAACGCTCGATGCTGCCGATCGTCACTGCGCCGAAACCGCCCTGCTCCAGCGTGCAGGCGCCTTCGCACAGGCGATCCTGCGGACACACGCGGCCGCAGATCTCCGGCAGCGGGTTGGTCTCGTGCATCAGGGTGGCGGCTTCGAACAGGCGTCCATCCTGCACCAGCTTCAGCCAGTCCGGGATGTAGTTGTGCACCGGACAGGCGTGCTCGCAATACGGGTTGCCGCAGTCGAGGCAGCGCTCGGCCTGGCCCACCGCCGCGGGCGGCGCGAAGTCGCCGCTGATTTCGCCATAGCCAAGCACGCGGATCGCCACCGGCACCGCCTTCGGTGGCTGGCGCGGCAGGTCGAGGAAGCGGAACAGTTTGTCGCTCATGCGTTCCCCCTGTTGCGGCAGGCCTGTACCCCCTCCCCTGCTTGCAGGGGAGGGTTGGGGAGGGGTTCGCTTTTGATCTTGCGCACCAGGGCGTAAAGCTTCACCCCCTCCCAACCTCCCCCTGCATGCAGGGGGAGGAGCGAAAGCTGAGCAGCGAAGTTCTTCATGCCGCCCTCCGCAATTCGTCGGCCAGCGCGGCCAGGCTCGCCGCCTTCGGCTTGACCAGCCAGAAGCGCTGCAGCAGCCCGCGGAAATCGCTCAGGAGGTGGTGCGCCCAGGCGCTGCCGGTGAGTTCGGCGTGGCGCGCGATCAATCCGCGCAGGTGCTGCATGTGGTGTTCCATGCCTTCGGGCGAGATGCGCACGATATCGACCAGCTCGTGGTTGTAGCAATCGACGAAGTTGCGTTCGAGGTCGAGCACGTAGGCGAAGCCGCCGGTCATGCCGGCGCCGAAGTTCAGTCCGCAGGCGCCGAGCACGGCGACCACGCCGCCGGTCATGTATTCGCAGCAGTGGTCGCCGGCGCCCTCGATCACCGCCAGCGCGCCGGAATTGCGCACGCCGAAGCGCTCGCCGGCACGGCCCGCGGCGAACAGCTCGCCGCCGGTGGCGCCGTACAGGCAGGTGTTGCCGAGGATGGAGGCGTCCTGGCTGGCGAACGGCGACTCCGGCGAAGGCCGCACGATGATGCGGCCGCCGGCCATGCCCTTGCCGACGCCGTCGTTGGCCTCGCCGGTGAGTTCGATCTGCACGCCGCCGGCGTTCCACGCGCCTAGGCTCTGCCCGGCGCTGCCTTCCAGTTGCAGGGTGATCGGCTCGGGCATGCCGTGGTCGCCCCAGCGCCGCGCCACGTCGCCGGACAGGCGCGCACCGATCGCGCGATCGGTGTTGGCGATCGCGTAACGGAACGTGCCGCCACTGCCCAACTCGACCAATGGCGCGGCATCGTGGGCGATGCGCGTGGCCAGCGCCGCTTCGTCGCGCATGGGGTTGCGCGGCAAGGTACAGGCGCTGTCCACGGCGACGCCGAGACCGTCCTCGGCGATCAGCCGCGACAGGTCGAGCTGCTTCTGCACCGGCGTGCTGCCTTCGGCCTGGCGCAGCAGGTCGCTGCGCCCGACCAGCTCGCCGAGGCTGCGCACGCCGAGCCTGGCCAGGTGTTCGCGCACGTCCTCGGCGACGAAGCGGAAGTAGTTCATCACCATCTCGGGCAGGCCGATGAAATGGTCCTGGCGCAGCGTCTCGTTCTGCGTGGCGATGCCGGTGGCGCAGTTGTTGAGGTGGCAGATGCGCAGGTACTTGCAGCCCAGCGCCACCATCGGGCCAGTGCCGAAACCGAAACTCTCGGCGCCGAGCAGAGCAGCCTTGATCACGTCCAGGCCGGTCTTCAGGCCGCCGTCGGTCTGCAGCCGCACGCGGCCGCGCAAGCCGTTGCGGCGCAGGGTCTGCTGCGCCTCGGCCACGCCCAGTTCCCACGGCGTGCCGGCGTACTTGATCGAGGTGAGCGGGCTGGCGCCGGTGCCGCCGTCGTGGCCGGAGATGGTGATCAGGTCCGCGCCGGCCTTGACCACGCCGGCGGCGACGGTACCGACGCCGGCGTGCGAGACCAGCTTCACCGAGATCAGCGCGGTCGGGTTCACTTCCTTCAGGTCGTGGATCAACTGCGCGAGATCCTCGATCGAGTAGATGTCGTGGTGCGGCGGCGGCGAGATCAGGCCGATGCCGGGTTTGGCGTAGCGCAGCCGCGCGATGGTGGCGTCGACCTTGTGGCCGGGCAGCTGGCCGCCCTCGCCGGGTTTCGCGCCCTGCGCGATCTTGATCTGCAGCACCTCGGCGTTGATCAGGTATTCGGCGGTGACGCCGAAGCGGCCGGACGAAACCTGCTTGATCTTCGAGGTCTTCTCGGTGCCGTAGCGCGCCGGGTCTTCGCCGCCTTCGCCGGAATTGCTGCGGCCGCCGAGCCGGTTCATCGCGATCGCCAGCGCCTCGTGCGCTTCCGGCGACAGCGCGCCGAGCGACATGCCGGCCGAATCGAAGCGCTTGAGGATGGCCTCGACCGGCTCGACCTCGTCGAGCGCAATGGCGGCCCCGGCCGCCTGCGGCAGCAGCAGGTCGCGCAGCGCGGACGGCGGACGCGCGTCGACGTGCTGCGCGTAGCGGCGGTAGTCGGCTATCGCGCCGCTGCGCACGGCGGCCTGCAGCGTGTCGACCACGTCGGGGTTGTACATGTGGTACTCGCCACCGTGCACGAACTTGTAGATGCCGCCGGCGCGCAGCGGCTGCGCCTCGTTCCAGGCCTCGGCGGCGAGCAGGCGCGCTTCGTGCTCGAGATCGGCGAAGCCGGCGCCGCCGATCCGCGAAGGCGTACCGGCGAAGCACAACGCCACCACTTCGGGCGCCAGGCCGACAATCTCGAACAGCTGCGCGCCGCGGTAGCCGGCGATGGTGGAGATGCCCATCTTCGACAGGATCTTCAGCAGGCCCTTGCGGATGCCGCGCCGGTAGCTGCGGCCGATCTCGCGCGGGGTGCCGTCGCCGCGCTTGATGTGGCCGTCGCGGCCCAGCTCGAACAGGCTCTGGTAGGCCAGCCACGGATAGATGGCGGTGGCGCCGAAACCGATCAGGCAGGCGAACTGGTGCGCGTCGCGCGCGGTGGCGGTTTCCACCAGCAGGTTGCACTGGCAGCGCAGGCCGGTCTCGATCAGGTGTGCGTGGATCGCGCCCACCGCCAGCAGCGCGTGCGCCGGCAGCGTGTCCCGGTTCGGATAACGGTCGGTGATGAAGACCATGCCGGCGCCGTTGCGCACGCCCTGCTCCGCCTCGCGGCAGAACCGGCGCAGCGCCGCTTCCAGGCCTTCCTCGGGCCGGTAGCACAGGTCGATCTGCACGGTGGCGTTGACGAACTGCGGCAGGGCCAGCAGCTGGCGCAATTTTCGCTGCGAGCAGATCGGCGAGTTCAGCAGGATCTGCTTCGCGTTGTCGGCCGACAGTTCGAACAAATTGCCTTCGCGGCCGAACTGGGTGACCAGCGACATCACCAGCCGCTCGCGCAGCGGGTCGATCGGCGGATTGGTGACCTGGGCGAAGCCTTCGCGGAAGCGGTCGAACAGGGGCCGCACCTGGCGCGACATGGCCGCCATCGGCGTGTCGTCGCCCATCGCGCCGGTGGCCTCGGCCTCGGTTTCGGCGAGCACTTTCAGCACGCTCTCGCGCTCCTCGCGGCTCAAGCCGTAGAGCTTCTGGTAGCGGCGCAGCACCGTGGCCGGCAGCGGCTCGGCGGCGAGGCTGGGATCGATCAGGTCCGATTCGAGATAGCTGACGCCGGCGCGCAGCCAGTCGCGGAACGGCGCGCGGCTCTTGTTGATCGCGTCGATGTCGGCGTCGTGCAGCAGGCGCTTGCCGGCGAAGTCCACTGCCAGCATCTGGCCAGGACCGAGCCGGCCCTTCGCCACCACGCGCGACGGCGGCAGGTCCCACAGGCCGGCCTCGGAGGCGACGATCAGATGGTTGTCGTCGGACAGCGCCCAGCGCGCCGGGCGCAGGCCGTTGCGGTCGAGCGTGCACGCCGCGTAGTGGCCGTCGCACATCACCAGCCCGGCCGGGCCGTCCCACGGTTCGCTGTGCAGCGCGTAATACTCGTAGAAGCCGGTGAGGTCCTCGTCCAGGTCTTCGCGCGCCGCGTACGCCGGCGGCACCAGCACGCGCATCGCGGTGAGCATGTCGAGGCCGCCGGCCAGCAGCACTTCCAGCGCGTTGTCGAGGCTTTCCGAATCGGAACCGTCCTGGCGCACCAGCGGGCCGATGTCGGTAAGGTCGACCCGCGGCGAACGCAGCACCGCCTCGCGCGCCTGCATCCAGCGCCGGTTGCCGCGGATGGTGTTGATCTCGCCGTTGTGCGCGAGCAGCCGGAACGGCTGCGCCAGCCGCCACTGCGGCGTGGTGTTGGTGGAGAAGCGCTGGTGGAACACCACAGCGTCGCTGGCCAGCGCGGGATGCGTGAGATCGGCGAACACTTCGCGCAGGCGGCCCGGCGCAGCCATCGCCTTGTAGCCGATCACCTGGGCGGACAGGCTCACCACGTAGAACTGCGGGTCGCCGGCCAGCGCGGTCTCGGCGCGCCGTCGTGCGCGGAACAACGCGCGTTCGAACGCGTCGTCGTCCATCCCGGCTGCGGCGTTCACGAACACCTGGCGCACGCGCGGGCAGGTGGCGCTGGCCAGCGGGCCGCAAGCCTCGGCATCGATCGCCACGTCGCGCCAGCCGGCCAACGCCAGGCCGGTCTCGGCCAGGTGCCGCTCGAATTCGATCGCGGCCGCTTCGCCACCGGCCGGGTCGAGGAACACCAGCCCCGCCGCGAAGCGTTCGCCCGGCACGATGCCGTCCGCTGCCGCCAGCGCGCGCAGCCAGTCCGCCGGGCGATGGATCAGCACGCCGCAACCGTCGCCGCTGATGCCGTCGGCATTCACGCCGCCGCGATGGGAAAGTTTCGCCAGCGCGGCAAACGCGGTGTCGACCAGCGCAGCGCTGGCGCGCCCGTCGATCTGCGCAACCAGGCCGAAGCCGCAGCTGTCGTGTTCGAAAGCCGGGTCGTACAACGTCGCCGAGCCGCTTGCCGCCATCTACCCCTCCGGGCTGCGCAGGTCGCCGCGATGCCGAGGGCACCAATCGTTTGCGCAGGATCGGCTCCGACTAAAACACAATTGTTGCGTCGCGTCAAAGAGGGGAATGGACGTCTAGACTTCTTAACGTTTGCCGCAGCCGGCGGACCGCGCCACATGGCCGTTGCACGAGGCACGCGCGCCGGTTGCCCGGCGCACGTGCCTCGCCGGCCGAAGCCTCCGCATCGGCCGGTCGGGTTTACATCTTGTACTTCACTCCCACCGTGTAGAACCGGCCGACCATGCCGGCCTGCGCCCAGGTCGGGTTGTAGTTGTTGCCTGCGTAATTGCTCGGGTCGAACGGCGCTTCGCGATTGAAGGCATTCAGGATCGATGCGGTCAACGCGAAGTGGTCGTTGAAGTCGTAGCTTCCGGTCAGGTCGAACGTGGTGAACGAAGCCACATGGCAGCTCGGCGGGAACGGGTTGCCGTTGTCGTCCACCGAGATGCAGCCCTCGCCGTTGTCCGGCGCGGTCATGGTGATGGCACTGGTGTAGTAGAACGTGCCGGTGACGGTCGCCTTGCCGAAGCTGAGGCTGTTCGACCAGGACGCGCGGTCGCGTGGCGTGCCCGCGCCCGAGGACAGCGCGTACGGCCCATGCGTGCCGACGAAGCGCTCCACCGTGCCGTCCTGCAGGGTCAGGTTCCACTCGAAGATGCGCGTGGCGCTGAACTCGCTGCGCAGCTTCGCGCCGGCGCCGAGATCGAAATTGCCGATTAGGTCAAGGTCGATGCCCTTGGTCTGCAGCGAGTTCTGATTGACGTACGGCGCCATCACCACGACCGGCTTCGGCAGCAGGTCCGGATGCTCAGGGTCGGGGACGTCGGCGATGACGGCCGAGTTCGGCGGCAGCGGCTGGCCGGCGAAGTACGCATCGAGAACGGCCTGCGTGTCCTGCTGGCCGATCACGCCGGTCTTCTTGATGTCGTAGTAGTCCAGCGAGGCGCTCAGCTGCTCGATCGGCTGGTAGACCACGCCGAAGGTCCAGCTCTTGGAACGTTCCGGCTTGATGTTCGGGTTGCCGATGGTGTCGTAGGCGAGTCCGTAGGGCCGCACATAGGCGTTGTTGCCGTGCGCCGCGGCATAGTCGTCCGGCACCGTGTAGGTAGCGAAGCCCTCCGATTCGCTGGAGCCGTTCTCGGCAAAGCTCGGCGCGCGGAAGCCCTTGGACCAGGTGCCGCGGACCGCCAGCGATTCGGTCGGCTTCCACTTGAAGCCGATCTTCGGCGAGAAGTTGTTGCCGAAGTCGGAGTAGTGGTCGAAGCGGCCGGAGGCATCGACTTCCAGCGATTCCAGGAAGGGCGCGTCGAGCTCGGCGTAGGCGCCGGACACGGTGCGCTTGCCGAAGGTATGCGCCACACCGAGGCCCTGGGCCTGCAGCCCCGGGTTCAGATCCGGATCGTGCTGCTCCTCGTGGCGCACGTCGACGCCGGTGGCAAAGCCCAGCGAGCCGCCGGGCAGGTCCACCAGGGGGCGCGAAACGTGGAAGTCGATCGACTGCAGGTCGGTGGTCGATTTCTTGTGCAGCACCGGCGCCAGCTCGGCGAGCAGCTGCGGCGAATTCTGCGACGGATCGAGGAAATTGTAGCTGCCGTCGTTCACGACCTGGACCAGCTTGTTGTAGTTGAGGAAACCATAGTTGTCGACGGTCAAGTCGTTGTGGTTGAACACCAGCGCGCTGTCGTAATTCCATTCGCCCATGGTGCCGTGGATGCCGCCGACCAGACGCGTGTTGTTGTTGTCCTGCTTCGCGCCGCCCCGGATGCCGCCGAACGCATAGGTGATCAGCGCGGGCTGGTCGAACGGATTGTTCGGATTGTCCGAGCCGTCCGGCAGGGTCACCGGCAGGACGATCGAACGCGTGTTGACCGGCGTGCCCGCGCGGATCTGCGGCGGGGCGCCGGCGACCTCGGTCTTGTTGCTGTACACGCTGGCACCCAGATAGGCCTCGCTGGTATCACCGACCTTGATGGTCAGGCGGCCGTAGGCGCCGAGGCGCTTCTCCTTCGGCTGCAGGTCGGTGTACTGGCTGACGAAGTTCTGCTCGCAACCGCTGCCGAGGTCATTGGTCACCGGTGTCGTGTCCGGACCGCAGGGGCGCAGCGGCTGCCACAGCGAGCCGTCGACCGCGGTGCCGGTCAGCATGCCGCCCGGTCCGTTCGGACCGAGCACGGCCGGCCGGACCATGCCGTAGATCGAGCCGGCGTTGAAACCGGGCTGGCCGTTCGTGGCGTCGCTGCCGCCGATCCGGCTGAGGTCGGTGGAGTTGTACGGATAGCCGCGGTCGCGCGCCCAGATGCGATTGTCGTTCTGCGCCTCGATGCTGCCATAGGCATTCCAGCCGTCCTTCGCGAGATCGCCGCCGCCGAACAGCAGGGTGGCGCGGCGCGTGGTGCCGCCACCTTTCTGCGACGTGCCGACATCGGCCGTCGCCTGCAGCCCCTTGAAGTCATGCTTGAGAATGATGTTGACGACGCCGGCGATCGCGTCGGCGCCGTACAGCGAGGAGGCGCCGTCTTTCAGCACGTCGATGCGCTCGATCGCGTTCACCGGGATCGTGTTGAGGTCGACGAAGGTGCGCTGGCCGTCGTCCGCCAGCGGGTAATTGGCCGAGCGGCGGCCATCGATCAGCACCAGGGTCGAGTTCACGGTCAGGCCGCGCAGCGCGACGCCGGCGGAACCCGCGGCGAATCCCGCGGTGAAGGCCGTGGGAATCGAACCGCTGTTGTCCGCGGATATCGCGCGCACCACGTCGTTGACGGTCTTCAGGCCGCTGCGTTCGATCTGTGCGGCGGTGATCACGGTGACCGGCGAGGGCGTCTCCAGGTCGACGCGCGGGATCGCCGAGCCGGTCACCGTGACGGACTGCAACTCCTGCACGTTCTGGCCGGTGGGTGCAGGCGGGTTTTGCGTAGCCTGCGAATTCTGCGTAGCGGTCTGGGTCTGGGTCTGCGGGGTGTCGGTGGGCTGTGCGCTTTGCGCAAGGGCTGCAGCTATCGGGGACAGGGCCAGGCCCGCCAGCGAAATGACAAGCGTACGTTTCATGGACATAACCTCCACTTGCGGAGCAATCGCGAGTCGCTCGGATCGATCGGGCAATGGAGAAGCAGGCAGTTGGGGTGGGGGAAGCCAGCTTCTGCAACCGGCGAAAGGCCACGAGCGGGGGAAGGCCTTCGCAAACGCGGTTTAACACTTCCCTAATTCACGCTCAAGTGCCTAATTTCATGATGTATTTCATGCATATTCCGGACCAAGGCGCGCCACTTTGCCAACATGCCGGGGGCGCGCTTTCCCGGATATCCGGCGATGCCGGGAGCGGCAGCCGTCTCGCCGTGCCCGCTCCGCTCGGGGATAATCGGCCGCATGCCCAAACCTGCCCGCTTCGCCGCCCGCCCCGTCCACTGCCTGATGTTCGCCGCACTGCTGGGCTGTCTGGCCATCACTCCGCTGCAGGCACGCCAGGACAGCAAGAGCGAACAGGCCGAGGCGAAGCAGAAGCTGGCCGAGCTGCGCCACAAGATGGAGGCGCTCGCCAAGGAGCAGGCCGACACCGCGGCCCGGCGCGACAGCGTCAACGCCGAACTGGCCAAGCAGGCCAACGCGCTGGCCGGTGCAGCGCGCGCGGTACGCCAGACCGATGCCGAGCTGGCTGCCAAGCAGCAGCAGCTGGATCAATTGCAGCAACAGCGCACCGCGCTGAAGCAGACGCTGGACAGCCAGCGTGCCGCGATCGCCGACCTGCTGCGCGCCACCTACGCGCTCGGCCACGGCTCGGACCTGCGCCTGCTGCTGGGCGACGAGGACGTGGCGCGCATCGCGCGCGCGCTGATCTACTCGAAGTACTTCCAGCAGGACCGCGTGCAACGCGTGCAACGGTTGATGGCCGACCTGGCCAAACTGCAGGAATTGGAGGATGCGATCACCGCCGAACAGCGGGCTCTGCAGGCGACCCGGACCCAGCGCGAGCAGCAGGCGGCCGCGCTGGCCAAACAGCGCGCCGCGCAGCAGAAGTTGGCCGCCGAAACCGACGCCCAGTACAAGGACCAGGCGCAGCGGCTGGCCGCGCTGAAGCAGAACGCGCAATCGCTCAACAACCTGCTCGACAAGCTGCAGAAGGCGATCGACGAAGCCGCCGCCCGCGCCGCCGCCGAACGGGCCGCGGCGATCAGGAAGCACCCCGGGCGCAAGCCGCCACCGCCGCTCGAAGTCGGCGGCGCCGGCGCCAACATCCGCGGCAACCTGCCGTGGCCGGCCAGCGGCGTGGTCAACAGCTACGGCAACGGCGTGCTGATCAAGGCCAGCGGCGGCAGCGAGATCCACGCGGTGGCGCGCGGCCGGGTGATCTACGCCGGCTTCCTGCGCGGCTACGGCATGCTGCTGATCCTCAACCACGGCAACGGCTGGATGAGCATGTACGGCAACAATGAGACCCTGCTGCACGACGTCGGCGATCAGGTTGAAGCGGGCCAGGCGATCGGCACCGCCAGCCCGCCCACCGGCGCCAACACCGGCGTCTATTTCGAGCTGCGCCGGAACAATCAGCCGGTCGATCCGCGCAGCTGGCTGAGCCAGCGCCGTTGACGCGCTCGCCGCCGCATCGCAGGCTAGGAACGGGTTAACGCTGAATTACCCCGGCATCTGGTTGTCTCATGCCTGACCACATTTTTCCGCCGCGCTCCGGCGCGGCGCTGTCTGCTGTACGGAGTCACACGATGCGTCTTTCCCCTTCTAGCCCGACGATCGGCATGGCAGCCCTGCTGCTGGCCGTTCCGTTCCTGCTGGCCACGCCGGATGCCCGCGCGCAGAGCGCACCGGCCGCTGCCGCCAGCGTGGCAGCGCCGCCGGTCGACCTGCCGGCCACCAACAGCAGCGCCGACGCACCGGCCCGCGCCAGCTCCACCGACCAGGTGGATCTGGATGACATCCGCAACTTCAGCCGCGTCTACGAAGTGGTGCGCCAGGCGTACGTGGAGAAGGTCGACAACAAGACCCTGATGAAGGCCGCCATCACCGGCATGCTCAGCGGCCTCGACCCGCACAGCGAATACCTGGACAAGGACGGCCTGGCCCAGCTCAGCGAGGACACCACCGGCGAGTACAGCGGCCTCGGCATCGAGGTGCTGCAGGTCGACGGCGGCCTGCGCATCGTCTCGCCGATCGACGACACCCCGGCGGCGCGCGCCGGCATCAAGCCGGGCGACAGCATCGTCAAGATCAACGGCACGCTGATCGACGCAGAGAACGTGGACGAGATGTTCAAGCAGCTGCGCGGCAAGCCGGGCAGCAAGATCGACCTGACCATCGTGCACCAGAACAGCGACAAGCTGATCGACCTGCATCTCGTGCGCCAGAACATCTCGATCAGCAGCGTCAAGGTGCGCGAGCTGGAGCCTGGCTACGTCTACGTGCGGATCAGCCAGTTCCAGGACGACACCGCCGGCGACCTGGAACAGAAGCTGGGGCAGCTGATCGCGAAGAACGGCGCGCCGAAAGGCGCCGTGCTCGACCTGCGCAACAACCCGGGCGGCCTGCTCACCGCGGCCGTGGGCGTCAGCGACGACTTCCTCGACGCCGGCACCATCGTCACCACCCGCGGCCGCCTGCAGGACGCGAACATGAGCTTCAATGCGCATCCGGGCGACCAGCTCGGCGGCGCCCCGATGATCGTGCTGACCAACAACGGCACCGCCTCGGCCGCCGAGATCGTCTCCGGTGCGCTGAAGGACAACCGCCGCGCACTGGTCATGGGCCAGCGCACGTTCGGCAAGGGCGTGGTGCAGACCGTGCTGCCGCTGGATGCCGAGCATGCGGTGAAGATCACCACGGCGCGCTATTACACGCCGAACGGCACGTCGATCCAGGCCGAGGGCATCAAGCCCGACATCGCGCTGGCCGACCTCACCGTGAACCCGTCCGACCGCGGCCCGGTGCTGATCAGCTCGGAGGCCGACCTGCCGAACCACCTGGCCAACGAGAACGCCAAGGCCGCTACCGACATCAACGACGACGGCAGCGCCGCCGATGCCAAGCTGGCCACCAGCGACTACGCGCTGTCGCAGGCACTGAACGTGCTCAAGGGCATGGCGCTGCGCCAGCCTGCCGCCGTTCGGCGCTGACAGATTGCACGCCGCTGCCGACAACGCCAGCGCCAGCCTGCCGCATGTCGTGATCCTCGGCGGGGGCTTCGGCGGCATGGCGGCGGCACGGCGACTGGACGGCGCGTCCGTGCGGGTCACCCTGCTGGACCGGCGCAACCACCACCTGTTCCAGCCGTTGCTGTATCAGGTCGCCACCGCGAGTCTGGCGGCACCGTCGATCGCCGCACCGCTGCGGCAGATCCTGCGCCGCCAACGCAACCTCGGCGTGCTGCTGGACGAAGTGACCGGGATCGACCTGGCGGCGCACCGGGTGCAATGCGCACATGGTTCGCTGGATTACGATTTCCTGGTGGTCGCCACCGGCGCCACCCACGCCTATTTCGGGCACGACGAATGGGAACGCTACGCCCCGGGCCTGAAGACGCTGGACGACGCCTTCCTGATCCGCCGTCGCGTGCTGCTGGCGTTCGAGCACGCCGAACGCGAAACCGACCCCGCACGTCGTCAGGCCTGGCTCAACTTCGTCGTGGTCGGCGGCGGTTCCACCGGCGTCGAGCTGGCCGGCACGCTGATCGAACTGGCCCGCCATACGTTGCCGCGCGAGTTCCGCCACAGCGATCCGCGCCGCGCCTCGGTACGCCTGATCGAAGCCGGGCCGCGCCTGTTGCCCGCCTTCGATCCGACGTTGTCGGACAAGGCGCGCGGGCAACTCGAACGCCTCGGCGTGGAAGTGCACACGGGTGTCGCCGTTACCGGCATCGATGCGGACGGCGTCAAGCTGGGCGAGCGCCGGCTACCCGCGCGTACCGTGTTGTGGGCTGCCGGGGTGGCGGCCTCGCCGGTAGGGCGCCTGCTTGGCGCCGCGCTTGATCGTGCCGGCCGCGTGCAGGTGCTGCCCGACCTGAGCCTGCCCGGGCACCCGGAGGTCTTCGTCATCGGCGATCTCGCCGGGGTGGTCCAGGCCAACGGCAAGCCGGTGCCCGGCGTGGCGCCGGCCGCCAAGCAGATGGGCCGGCATGTCGGCGCGATGATCCGCGCATGCCTGCAAGGTAGCGATGAACGGCCGCCGTTCCGTTACCGTGACGACGGCTCGCTCGCCACGATCGGACGGATGGCGGCGGTGGCGCAATTCGGAAAACTGAAACTCTCCGGGTTCTCCGCCTGGTCCGTGTGGCTGCTGGCGCACATCTACTTCCTGATCGGTTTCCGCAACCGGCTGGTGGTGATGCTGGACTGGGCGTGGGCGTACTGGACGCACCAGCGGCACGCGCGCATCGTCAGCGGCGGCGACATACCGGACGACAGCCCTGAACCGCCACCCGGAAGCCCCTGACCCACAAGCAAACGGCCCCGCAGGGCCGTCGATTGCTCTCTTGCGAGGGACTCACGTCATGCCGTGGCGAACAGGCCGCGCATCTTCTTCATCGCATTCGCCTCGATCTGGCGGATGCGTTCGGCGGACACGCCGTACTCGTCGGCCAGGTCCTGCAGCGTGGCCTTGTTGCTGTCGTCCAGCCAGCGACGCTGGATGATGTCGCGCGAACGCGGGTCCAGATGGCCCAGCGCATCGGTCAGCGTCTGCATCTGGTTGTCGGCGTAATCCTCGTCGGACACGTTCTCGTACGGGTCGGCGCCGTCATCGATCAGGAACGCCGCCGGTGCCGGCTTGGCGTCGTCGTCGGCATCGACCGGAGCCTCGAAGCCGATGTCGCGGCCGGACAGGCGCGATTCCATCTCGCGCACCGTCGCCTCGGGCACGCCCAGGTCCTTCGCCACCGTGCTCACCTCGGCCGCGTTCATCCAGCCCAGGCGCTTCTTGCTCTTGCGCAGGTTGAAGAACAGCTTGCGCTGCGCCTTGGTGGTGGCGACCTTCACGATGCGCCAGTTCTTCAGGATGAACTCGTGCATCTCGGCACGGATCCAGTGCACCGCGAAGCTGACCAGGCGCACGCCCTGGTCCGGGTCGAAACGCTTGACCGCCTTCATCAGGCCGATGTTGCCTTCCTGGATCAGGTCGGCCAGCTGCAGGCCGTAACCCGAATAACCACGCGCCACGTGCACCACGAAGCGCAGGTGCGACAGCACCAGCTTCTTCGCCGCGGCCAGGTTGGCCTCTTCGAGGTAGTCGCGCGACAGCGCCTGCTCTTCTTCAGAGCTCAGCACCGGGATCCGATGGACCGCGGAAATGTAGGCATCCAGACTGCCGACGACGCTCGGCAGCGGGAAGTTGGCGGTCACCAAGGCTTGAGACATGGGTGGAACCTCCTGAAACGACGTCAAAGTTTAGCACTCGGGTAGTTGGAGTGCTAAAGCGCGGGGTTGGTTCCGCGCTTTAATGAACTAAATGGTATAGATATTGGCCGCCCTTGTCCAGCGTCTCATCCAGCCCGATATGAGGCTGGCAAAAGCGCATTCAAGCGGGCGTGAAACCGCTCTGCAATGCGGCTTTCGGCGGCAATGACCAGTCGACCGGCGGCTGCCCGTGGGCTTCCAGGTAGCGGTTGGCGGCGGAGAAGTGGCCGCAGCCGAGGAAGCCGCGATGAGCCGACAGCGGCGACGGGTGCACCGAGCTCAGCACGTCATGCCGCCGGGTATCGATGAGCTGGCCCTTGCGCTGGGCGTACGAACCCCACAGCAGGAACACCAGGCCTTGGCGCTCGCGGTTGAGCGCATCGATCGCCGCATCGGTGAAGCCCTCCCAACCCTTGCCCTGGTGCGAGCCGGCGCGACCTTCTTCCACCGTCAGCACGCTGTTGAGCAGCAGCACGCCGCGATCGGCCCAGGGCGTGAGGCAGCCGTGGTCGGGCCGCGGGATGCCGAGGTCGCGCTGGATCTCCCTGAAGATGTTCTCCAGCGACGGCGGTACCCGCACGCCGGGACGCACCGAGAAGCACAGACCGTGCGCTTGGCCGGGGCCGTGGTACGGGTCCTGGCCCAGGATCACCACCCGCACCGCGTCGAACGGGGTGTGATCGAACGCCGCGAAGATCTCCGAACCGGGCGGGTAGATCCGTTTGCCGGCCTGCTTCTCCGCACGCAGGAACGCCGCCAGCGCCTGCATGTCGGGGCGCAGCAGGTAGTCGCCGATGCGCGCCTTCCACGACGGTTCCAGCTTGATCTGCGCCGCGTCGCTCATGCCTCGGCCGTGTGCCCGCGCACGTGCTTCGCCACGCGCAGCTGGAACAGCAGCTTGGTGACCAGCAGTCTTTCCTCGACCGGCTTCTCGACCAGGTCGTTGGCGCCCGCCCTGATCAGCGCGGCCTGGTTGGCCGGATTCTCGTCGCCGGTCATCACCAGCACGGGCAACCGGCCCTTGCCGTAGCCGAACGCGCCGCGGATGTGCTCGAGCAGGTCGCCGCCGGTGAGCTCGCCCTTCAGGCTGACATCGGTGAGCACCACGTCGGCACCCACTTCGCCCTGCGCCTTCGACGTTTCCAGCAAGGCCAGCGCATCCTCCACGCTGACCACGTGGCGTACGGTGAGGCCGATCTTCTCCAGCATGCGGCGGGTCGCCAGCGCCACCACGCGGCTGTCCTCGACGTACAGCACCACGCCTTCGGCGGCGGCGTCCGGCCGCACGTAGCCGCGGATGAACTCGGCCAGCGCCTGGAAGCCCAGCGCCTTGTCGAAATAGTCGGTGACGTGTTCGCCCAGCGAGCGGCGGTGCAGCCGGTCATCCACGTCGCCGGAGACCACCACGATCGGCACGTAGGCCTGCGGCGCCGACTCGCGCACGAAGCGCGCCAGCTCCAGCCCGTCCATGTCGGGCAGGCGCAGCGCGATGGTGATGAAATCGAACACGCCATCGCCAAGCATCTGCTGCGCCTCGGTGCCGCTGCCGCAGCCGACTACCTCGACGCCCGGCAGCTCGGCCTGCAGCACACGGGTGATCAACTGGCGCACCACGCGCGAACCGTCGACCACCAGCACCCGCGGTGCGTCGGTCAGCAGACGGCTGCTGATATTCGTACTCATTCCCTAACTCACCCACCCGACTCGTGGCAGTCCTTCGCCGATGAACCTGCGGGTGCACCCCTGCACCCGCCGCAACTGGGGATAGTGCACCGGATACGGCACCGGCGGCTGCGATTCACGTCACCCCGGCGCAAGACCGTCATATCGCCTTGCGCAATTGCCACGCGCTGACCAGTCGCGCGCCGAGCCAACCCAGCGCCGCGGCGACCAGCGGCACGGCCAGCAACAGCCATGGCGGCAAGCCGCCGACCTGCAGCTTGCCATCATAAGCCTGGCTCAACTGCGCCACCGGCGTGGCCAGCGCCAGCTCGATCAGCACCGCCAGCAACGCGGCCAGGATGCCGCTGAACAGGCCATACCAGATTCCGGCGTACAGGTAAGGCCGGCGCACGAACGCGCCGCTGGCGCCGACCAGCAGCAGCACGCCGATCTCCTCGCTGCGGCTGGCGATGTCCACCCGGATCGTATTGCCGACCACCAGCAGCGCCGCCAGCGCCAACAGCGAAGCCAGCACCAGCACCACGCGATTGCCCACGCCGAGCAAGGCGTCCAGCCGCTGCCGCCAGCTGCCGCTGTCCTGCACCAAGTCGACGCTGCGCAGCGTACGCACGTCGGCCACCATCTGCTCCAGCGCGAGCGCACTCACTCCCGCACGCGGCTGCAACTGCAGCACGTACGGCAGCGGGTTGTCGTCCAGCGTCTGCAGGGCGCCGGAAAAGCCCTGCATCTGCGCCAGTTCGTCCATGCCCTGCTGCGGCGTCTTCACCACCACCGCGGCCACCTCGGGGCGGTCGCCCAGTTGCTGGGCGAGCAGTTGTGCCTGCGACGCGGTCTGGCCCGGCTGCAGGAACACGCTGATCGCCTGGCTCTGGCCCAAGGCACGGCCGAGCTGCTGCACATTGCCCAGCAACAGGTAGAACGCCAGCGGCAAGGCCAGCGCCAAGCCCATCACCGCGATGGTGAGCAAACTGCCGAACGGACGCGAGGCGAGCCGGCGCAGGCTGGACGCCGCGCTCCAGCGGTGATGCTCCTGCCAGCTGGCGAAGCGGTTGCCGCGGCTGTGGATATTGCGCTGCGGCGCATCCGCGGGCACGTGCAGGGTTTCCGGCACCGTGTTCACAGCACCTCCTGCGCGGCCAGGTCGGCCACCAGCCGGCCATGATCCAGCACGATCACGCGCTTCTTCATGCGCTTGATCAGCGGCAGGTCGTGGCTGGCGATCAGCACGGTGGTGCCGACCTGCTGGAACTCGCCGAACAGGCCCATGATCTCCACCGCCAGTTGCGGGTCGAGGTTGCCGGTGGGCTCGTCGGCGATCAGCAGCGCGGGGCGCGCCACGATCGCGCGGGCGATGCCCACGCGCTGCTGCTCGCCAGTGGACAACGTCGCCGGCAGCTGCCGCTCGTAGGCGAGCAGGCCGACTTTCTCCAGCGCCGCGCGCACCCGCCGGGCACGTTCGGCGCGGGCGATGCCGCCGATCGCCAGCGGCAGCTCGACGTTGGCGAACACGCTGCGATCCAGCAGCAGGCGATGATCCTGGAACACCATGCCGACATGCCGGCGCCACTTCGGGATGCCGCTGTGGCGGATCTTGGCCAGGCTCCGGCCGTCCACGCTGATCACGCCGTGCGAGGGCCGCTCGATCAGTCCCAGCAGCTTGAGCAAGGTGCTCTTGCCGGCGCCGGAATGCCCGGTGACGAAGGCCATCTCGCCCGTCGGCACCTCGAAGGAAAGCTGCGAGAGCGCCTCATGGCCGCCCTCGTAGCGCTTGCTGACTTGATCGAAATGGATCACCGAGCGTCCCCGAGCCTGCGTGTCGTCGTATCAACCGCAAGGATAAGGGAAGCCGGCCGCAAGATGCGGACTTCTCTGATCGCCGCGGTTCAGCCCGCGGCGATCATGACGCTCAGCGGCCGGTGAACAACCGGGTCAGGCGGCGGAACAGGCCCGGCTTCTTCGCATGGGCATTCTCGCTGGGCTTGCCCGAGGTCACCGCGACCTGCCGCGACGGCCGGCTGTGAACGGTGCCGCCGGATTCGGCCGCATTGCGCTCGCGCGGCGGGCGACGCTCGCCCCGCGGCGCGCGATTGCCCTCGGCCACCGCGGCCTGGTGGCCGGTTGCCTCGACGCCATCGGCCGGTGCGCCTTCACGCCGGCGATTGCGACCGCCACGACGGCGCCGCGGCTTGCGCGCGCCTTCGCCGGCCGTGCCGCCATCCGCCGACGGCGCCGCGTCGGTCTTGTGCACGGCCACGGCGACCGGCTGCTCGGTCGCGACGACGGCACTGCCGTCGGCCGCGGCCGGCTTGCGTTCGCGCGGCGGACGCGCGGCGCCGCGGCTGCTACTGCTGCGCTCGCCGCTGCGGCCCGGACCACCGCTGCGCCGCGGCTTCTCGCCCGGACGCGGCGGCACCACGTCGCCGAACGCGGCGCTGTCGGCGGCGGCGTTCGCGGCGAATTCGGGATCGACCTCGCGCGGCTTCGGCATCACCAGCAGCTCCGGATCCATCTGCGCGACCGGGATGCTCTGGCCGATATAGGTCTCGATGTCCGGCAGCGACATCGCGTACAGGTCGCAGGCGAAGCTGATCGCGTCGCCCTCGGCGCCAAGCCGCGCAGTGCGGCCGATGCGGTGCACGTAATCCTCGGCCTCGTGCGGCAGGTCGTAGTTGAAGACGTGGCTGACCGCCGGGATGTGCAGGCCGCGCGCGGCCACGTCGGTGGCCACCAGGATGTCCAGCTGGCCGTCCTGGAAACGCTGCAGCAGCTTCTGCCGCTTCAGCTGCGGCACGTCGCCGGAGATCGCGCCGACGCGGCAGCCATGGCGCTTGACGCGCTCGGTGATGCGCTCGGCGGCGGCCTTGGTATTGACGAAGATGATGCTGCGGCTCGGCTTGTGCCGGTCGATCAGGTTCAGCAGCAGCGGCATCTTCTCTTCCTTGGCCGGGAAGTAGACCAGCTGGCGCACCTTGTCGGCGGTGACGTTGTCGCTCTCCACCACCAGCTTCTCGGCCTCGTGCATGTGCTCGTAGGCCAGCTCCAGCACGCGATGGCTCAGCGTGGCGGAGAACAGCAGCACCTGGCGCTGTTCGCGCGGCGGCAGCTTGCGGAAGATGAAGCGCACGTCCTTGATGAAGCCGAGGTCGAACATGCGGTCGGCCTCGTCGATCACCATCACCTCGACGCTGTTGAGGCTGAAAACCCCCTGCTTGTGGTAGTCGAGCAGGCGGCCGGGGGTGGCGATGATGATGTCGCAGCCGTCCTTCAGCTGCTGGCGCTGTTTGTCGTAGTCGACGCCGCCGTAGATCAGCGCGCTGCGCAGGCCGGTGTGGCGGCCGATCGCCTTGGCGTCCTTCTCGATCTGGATGGCCAGTTCGCGGGTCGGCGCGATCACCAGCGCGCGCGGGTCCGAATCCTTGCGGTCGGCCACCGCCGGGGTGGTCAGCAGGCGGTTCATCAGCGCGACCAGGAAGGCGCAGGTCTTGCCGGTGCCGGTCTGCGCCTGGCCGGCGACGTCGCGCCCGGACAGCGCCAGCGGCAGGGTCATTTCCTGGATCGGCGTGCAGCGGGTGAAGCCGCTGTCGTCCAGGCCCTGCTGCAGCAGCGGATGAAGATCGAAGTTGGCGAAGAAAGTGTCGGTGAGTACGGTTTGTGACATATGCGGATGGTTGACCTTGCCTGACGGCGGCGTGATGCGCTGCACCTGGCTCCAGGCGCCGGATATCGGCGCGAAAGCGGTGCAGGACGGGTGCGCTATGCGCGGCGAAGCGGCTCAATGTCAGGGTCAACAAGGTCGCGCCGCGGCTGGCGACGCCGTAGTTGCCGGCGGTCTGACGGGCGGCTGTGCAAGCCGCCCTTGAATCGTGCCCGGAGTTGCGCTGGAATGAAGGCTTGCCGCCCTCCTCCTGCCCAACCCGCGCTTCGTGGGCGCCTGAGTGTAGCCGATGACGGCCCCGCCCGTCCTCACTCCTTGTTTTTCCGCCGCGGTCACCCCATTGTTCTGCACCTGCCAGTTTTGCGCCCCCAGCCACGGAGATCCCCGGTGAGCGACCTGATTACCCATGTGAACGACGACGCCTTCGACGAGCAGGTGCTCAAATCCGAAACCCCTGTATTGCTGGATTTCTGGGCGGAATGGTGCGGCCCGTGCAAGGCCATCGCGCCGATGCTGGACGAGATCGCCCAGCAGTACGAAGGCAAGCTGCGCATCGTCAAGGTCAACATCGACCAGAACCAGCAGACCCCGCGAGCCTATGGCGTGCGCGGCATCCCGACCCTGATGGTGTTCAAGAACGGCAAGGTCGAGGCGACCCAGATCGGCGCCGTCAGCAAGGGCCAGCTGACCCAGATGATCGACAAGGCCATCTGATCCACCCGATGCAAACCCGCTGCACTGAGCCGGCTCGGCTGAGTACGGCCGGCTCACGAGGCTTTACGCCGATGCGCAGCGGGTGCTAGATTCAACGCGTCCGTCGGGACAGTCCTGTCCCCTTGCGCCTTCCGCGCGACGCACACCCTCCCTCCTGTAATTCAACGGCGCCCTGCGAGGATTGCCCGTGTCCGATACCGATAACAACATTCCGAACGACGCCAAGAGCGCCGATACCAAGCCTGTTGCCGAAGGCAAGCCCGAGCCGCGCCCCCGCGCGCCGCGCCGCACGGCCGCAGCGATCGCGGCGGCCCATGCCGAGAACCCTGCTTCCGCGGCACCGGCGCCTGCCCCCGCGGCAACCGAACGTGCCATGCCGCCGGCGCCCGCCCCGGTACAGGCCAGCCTGCCGGTAACGCCCGCGCCGGCCAGCGATTCGCCCGCACCGCGTGCCGCGCAGGAGCCGCGCGAATCCGCCTCCCAGCCAGGCCAGAACCAGGATCAGGGCCAAGGCCAGGGTCAGCCGCAAGCGCAGAACCCGAACCAGGGCCAGAACCCGAACAACAACGCCGGCCGCGAAGGTCGCGAAGGCCGTGGCCGCCGGCGCCGCAACGAGCGCGGCGGCAACCCGAACCAGCAGCAGGGTCGCCCGCAGGGCGGCCATCCGCGGCCCAACCCGAACGGCCTGCCGGTGGACGACGACAACGCCGATCCGGGCAGCAACGACCGGGTGATCAACCTCACCGAGTTGAAGCGCAAGAACGCGATCCAGTTGCTGGAGTTCGCCGAGTCGCTGGGCGTGCACGAAGGCGTCGCCCGCGCGCGCAAGCAGGACGTGATCTTCAACGTGCTCAAGGCGCACGCCCGCTCCGGCGGCGGCATCTGGGCCGAAGGCGTGCTGGAAATCCTGCAGGACGGCTTCGGCTTCCTGCGCTCGGCCGACGAGTCCTACCTGGCCGGCCCGGACGACATCTACGTGTCGCCCAGCCAGATCCGCCGCTTCAACCTGCGCACCGGCGACTACATCACCGGCCGCGTGCGCCACCCGAAGGAAGGCGAGCGCTACTTCGCGATGCTGCGCGTCGACGACATCAACGGCGATCCGCCGGAGGCGTCGAAGAACAAGATGCTGTTCGAGAACCTCACCCCGCTGTTCCCGCGCAAGGCCTTCAAGCTGGAGCGCGGCAACGGTTCGAGCGAGGACATCACCGGCCGCATCCTCGACCTGATCGCGCCGATCGGCAAGGGCCAGCGCGGCCTGATCGTCTCCCAGCCGAAATCCGGCAAGACGATGATGCTGCAGAACGTGGCCCAGGCGATCACCTACAACCACCCCGAAGCGCATCTGATCATGCTGTTGATCGACGAGCGCCCGGAGGAAGTGACCGAAATCGCCCGCACCGTGCGCGCCGAGGTGATCTCCTCGACCTTCGACGAGCCGGCCGTGCGCCACGTGCAGGTCGCCGAGATGGTGATCGAGCGCGCCAAGCGCCTGGTCGAACACAAGAAGGACGTGGTGATCCTGCTCGATTCGATCACCCGCCTCGCCCGCGCCTACAACACCGTGGTGCCCAGCTCCGGCAAGGTGCTCACCGGCGGCGTGGACGCGAATGCCCTGCAGCGCCCGAAGCGCTTCTTCGGCGCCGCGCGTAACGTGGAAGAAGGCGGCTCGCTGACCATCATCGCCACCGCGCTGACCGAAACCGGCAGCAAGATGGACGAGGTGATCTACGAGGAGTTCAAGGGCACCGGCAACATGGAAGTGCACCTGAGCCGCCGCATCTCCGAGAAGCGCGTCTACCCGGCGATCGACATCAACCGCTCCGGCACCCGCCGCGAGGACCTACTGATTGATCCGGACATGCTGGCCAAGATCTGGATCCTGCGCAAACTGCTGCACCCGATGGACGAACTGAGCGCGATGGAGTTCATGCTCGACAAGATGAAGAACACCAAGTCCAACGACGAGTTCTTCAACTCGATGAAGCGCTGAGAGCAGGGCCGGCTACGCCGGCCCTGTTTCTTTCCGCCATCCGGCATCGGCAACCCTCGGGTATTCGCCAGCGAAAAGGATCTTCGTCATGGTCACTTCCCGTCCTTCGCCGTCCGGCGGCGACCACGCCAACAATTTCGACGGGCTGCGACTCGTCGCTTCGCTGATGGTGCTGGTTTCCCACCAGTTCGTGCTTCTGGGCATGCACGAATCCACGCTGGCGGACGGCATGACGCTCGGCTCCATCGCGGTGGCGATGTTCTTCATCATGAGCGGTTACCTGGTGGCCGAGAGCTGGTATCACGACCCGCACGTCATGCGCTTTGCCATGCGCCGGTTCCTGCGCATCTGGCCGGCGCTGATCGTCGCCACTATCGTGATAGCGGTCGCCGGTGCGGCGGTCACTTCACTGCCGCTGCATGAATACTTCGGCCGCGAGACACGCCGCTTCATCACCTTCAACGCCCAGCTGCGCCCGTACTACACGCTGCCCGGCGTGTTCGGCACGATACCGGCCAACGCCAGCCTGTCGGCGGTCAACGGCAGCTGGTGGACGATTCCGCTCGAGGCGAAGTGCTACGCGTACGTGGCCGTGCTCGGCGCCATCGGCCTGCGGCGGCGGGTGTTCACCCTGTTGGCATTGGCCGTGGTCGCCGTGATGTACGCCAAGACGCTACCCGGACATTCCCGGGACAACGCCTTCGACAACCTCTGCTACTTCTACACGGCCTTCTTCCTGGCCGGCGTCGGCTCGCGCCAGTTCGCCGCCGAAATCAGTGGTCGGCGCCTGCTCATGGCCGGTGCCGTAGCGGCCTGCCTGCTTGCCGCCGCACTGCTGCAACACGCGCGACTGGCGCAGTGGGCCGTGATGGTGCCATTGACCCTGTGGTTCGGACGGCAAAGCACTCCGGGACTGCGTTCCGCGGCCCGCTTCGGCGACCTGTCCTACAGCACCTATCTATACGCATACTTCGTGCAGCAGTTGACGGTTCGCCTGTGGCCGGCGACGCCCTCCTACCTGGCGACAGCGAGCGTCGCGGGCATCGCCACCCTCTTGCTCGCCTGGTGCTCATGGCACGCGGTGGAAGCGCCGGCGCTGTCGCTTAAGCGGCGGCTTCGCGGCTGGTTCCCGGACTTCGCCCGCTGACGAAGCCGGGCACGATGCCCGATCGCCGAGCGGGCTGCCGCATCCGACGGATGCACCGCTCGCAACCCGACACGGCGGGCAGACCCGGCGACAATTCCTTCCACCGATGAAACGCCGGAAAGGCGGAATGGGGGCGGCTCCGATGCTTCTCGCGACCGCAGAATGACAGTCGGCGGTTAACGCCCTGCGGGGTCACATGCCTGATCCAGCTCAAGGCGCCATCCGGGCGATGCTGCTCCAATGAGGTTCCGATCCCGCATCCCACGACGCCCCCTTTCGTCGCCTTGCGCCGTCCCCATAGTGTCGGCTCCCCCAGCGAGGCTTTGCCCGTGTCCATACCCAGTGCCGTCAAGAGCACCCCCGATCCCTGCTAGCCTGCAATGATGGTTGGCTCAGAGAGAACATCCACATGCTGCCTCGCATAGCTCTGCTGGTCGCTGGATTTCTGCTAGGGGGCACCGCCAAGGGCGTTGAAAAACCTCACCCCCCGCTGACCCTCATTTGCCCAGCTCAGACCGCCTTGGCGCGCACGCTCGCCGTTCACGATGCCTTCGATGCGCCACCCGCCGTCAACGCGCTTATCGTCAATGTGATCGACGGCAAGTTGGCGCAGGTGCGCCAACAACTGGATGCTATGGATACCGCGGACGCTGCCCGTTGGCGGCAATCCGCCCTGGTCATCGCGACTTACGCCAGAAATCCCGCAATGGTGGCCGGCCTGCTGGACGGCGGTGCCTTGGTCGATGGTCAGGGAGCGCTGCCCGATCTCAAGCGCGAGGTTCGGGATGAGCTCCTGGCGGAAGTGAAGAAGGATCCCAAGTGGGCTACCGTCGACCCAGCTCCGAAGACAGCACGTGAACTGGATGCTGTTTTCCTGTTCGACGGCCGACTCGACGGCCCCGCGGCAACCATCGCCGCGCAGTGCGGCGACCTGGCGACACTCGACGTCGCGCTGGATCACCACGCCAACCTGAAGGCACGGATACCGAATAGCAACGATGTCATGGCCATGGCGGTGACCGCTGATGACCCGGTCATTGTCAAACGTCTGCTCGATAACGGCGCCGCCCCCTCGAGCACAGTGGGCGAATCCGCCGATGGGCTGACTACGGCCATCGTCCAAGGCAACGCGGCCATGGTGAAGCTCTTGCTCGACCATGGCGCCGATCCCTGCGCCGAATATCGAAGCCGCCAGCAACGGCTTGATGCCTACCAGGCCAAACATCACAGGCCGAAGAGGACATTGCCCAGCGATGCCGAGATAGGTCGCCGCCAGAAGCTGCCCGATGATCTGGTCGCCCAACTGAGCTGCCCTGAACTTGACAAGGCCAGCGCTTCTAGCCTTTGACAACGGCTCCCGGACACCCGTTCGGCGATTCAACTAACAGGCGCCACGCCGCCATCTGTACCGCCACGTACAATTATTTCTCGTCAACCCCTTTTCGTGGCTCCGTGGCGCCTCCATAGTCAGAGCCTCACCCAGCGAGGCTTTGCTTGTGTCCATACCCAGTGCCGTCAAGAGCACCCCGATCCAGGGCCGCCAGCAGCTTGCCGACTACCTCGCCGCCGGCGAGAAGCCGCGCGAAGCGTGGCGCATCGGCACCGAGCACGAGAAGTTCGGCTTCCGCACCGATGACTTGCGCCCGCCCAGGTTCGAGGGCGAACGCGGCATCAAGCTGCTGCTGGAAACCATCGCCACCCGCTACGGCTGGGACGTGGCGCGCGAAGGCGAGAACCCGGTAGCCCTGTCGCGCGACAAGGCCTCGATCACGCTGGAGCCGGCCGGTCAGCTGGAGCTGTCCGGCGCACCGCTGGAAACCATCCACCAGACCTGCTGCGAGGTGAACTCGCACCTGGAGGAAGTGCGCTCGGTCGCCGACGGCATGGGCCTGGGCTTCCTCGGCATGGGTTTCCAGCCGAAGTGGCGCCGGGACGAGATGCCGTGGATGCCGAAGGGCCGCTACAAGATCATGCGCGAGTACATGCCCAAGGTCGGTTCGCTCGGCCTGGACATGATGACGCGCACCTGCACGGTGCAGGTGAACCTGGATTTCTCGTCCGAAGCGGACATGATCAAGAAGTTCCGCGTCGGCCTCGCGCTGCAGCCGATCGCCACCGCGCTGTTTGCCGATTCGCCGTTCACCGAAGGACGTCCAAACGGCTATCTATCGTACCGCTCGCACATCTGGACCGACACCGATCCGGACCGCACCGGCATGCTCGACTTCGTGTTCGCCGACGGCTTTGGCTACGAGCGCTACGTCGACTACATCCTCGACGTGCCGATGTACTTCAGCTACCAGGACGGCAAGTACATCGATCTTGCCGGGCAGGACTTCAAGCGTTTCCTCGCCGGCGAGCTGCCCACGCTGCCGGGCGTCCACGCCACCATGAAGGACTTCGCCGACCACCTCACCACCGCCTTCCCCGAGGTGCGCCTGAAGCAGTACCTGGAGATGCGCGGCGCCGACGGCGGCCCGTGGAACCGGCTGTGCGCGCTGCCCGCGTTCTGGGTCGGCCTGCTGTACGACGACGAGGCGCTCGACGCGGCATGGGACCTGGTCAAGGACTTCAGCCGCGAGGAACGCCATGCCTTGCGCGACGGCGTGCCGAAGCACGCGCTGAAGCTGCCGTTCCGCGGCGGCACGGTACGCGACCTCGCCGAGGAGGCGTTGAAGATCGCCGGCCACGGCCTCAAGCGCCGCGCGAAACTCAACCGGAACGGCGCCGACGAGAGCATCTTCCTCGAACCGATGATCGAGATCGTGCACGCCAACCAGACCCCGGCCGAACGCAAGCTGGAGCTGTTCCACGGCGCGTGGAACGGCAGCGTCGATCCGGTGTTCCGCGAGTTTGCGTACTGAGGAAGGTCGTCAGGACGCAGCCGTTTCCACCAGCGACCACGCTACCGACTCGCCGGCGCGCATGGGCTTGCAGGTGGATCCGGCCAGCGGATACTCGTCCGGCACGACCCATGGCGTGCGCTCGAGCGCGATGCGCTCCTGGTTGCGCGGTAGCCGGTAGAAGTCCGGGCCATGGAAGCTCGCGAACGCCTCAAGCCGATCCAGCCGGCCGGCCTGCTCGAACGCTTCGGCATACAGCTCCAGCGCCGCGTGGGCCGTGTACAGACCTGCACACCCGCAGGCTGATTCCTTCGCCTCGCGCGGATGCGGCGCACTGTCCGTGCCCAGGAAAAAGTGCGCATCGCCGCTGGTGGCCGCCTGCAGCAGGGCGGCGCGATGCGTCTCCCGCTTGAGGATCGGGGCGCAGTAATTGTGCGGGCGGATGCCGCCCTCGAACAGCGCGTTGCGGTTGAGCAGCAGATGATGCGCGGTGATGGTGGCCGCCAGGTTGGCCGGCGCGCCGCGGACGAACTCGGCCGCATCGCGCGTGGTGATGTGTTCCAGCACCATGCGCAAACCCGGAAACCGCGCCTGCAGCGGCATCAGATGGCGCTCGATGAAAACCCGTTCGCGATCGAAGATGTCGATGGCCGGATCGGTGACCTCGCCATGCAGCAGCAAAGGCAGTCCGTGCTTCTCCATCGCTTCAATCACGCGGTACACCCGCGACAGCTCACGCACGCCGGATTGCGAATTGGTGGTGGCGCCGGCGGGGTAGTACTTCACCGCAAACACGCTGTCGCTGTCCTTCGCGCGGGCGATCTCGTCGGCAGGCGTTTCCTCGGTGAGGTACAGCGTCATCAGCGGCTGGAAACGCGAGTCCGCCGGCAGGCTCGCAAGAATCCGCCCGCGATAGTCTTCAGCCTGCGCGACCGTCGTCACCGGTGGCTTCAGATTCGGCATCACGATGGCTCGCGCAAAACGCCGCGCGGTGTGGGCGACCACCGAGGCCAGCGCGTCCCCATCGCGAAGGTGCAGATGCCAGTCGTCGGGACGGGTGATTTCAAGACGCGTGGGTGTCATGGCTGGCGGACTCGGAATGGCGGATCGAGAAACAAGGGCACAGCGGATGGGCTGTTATTCGCGTGGCGGACGCATGCCGGATGTCTCCTGGCACGGCCGCCAATGGCACATGGTATCGCGCGGCTGCCCCGGTTTGGTTCGGCCACGGTCCGCAGCGTCCGTGCGTTTCGCTCTCGGCGTTGTTGCCGTACCCGTCACAATCGCGCTGGAATGGCGTTTCGGGTTTCGGCTGCGCGCACGCCTCAACCTCAGAAACCGATGGGAGTTGGGCGCGCACCGTTCGCCCCCATCTACCATGTTCCATTCTCGTGGAGAGTCGCCATGCCATTGGTTCGCATCTCGCTCCGCCGCGGCAAGTCGCCCGGCCACATCGCCGCTCTGCGCCACGGCATCTACCAGGCCATGCGCGAAACCTTCAACGTGCCGGAGAACGACCGCTTCATCCTGGTCAGCCAGCACGACGCCGACGAGTTCGACTACGACCCGAACTATCTCGGCATCGCCCGTAGCGACGATCTGGTGATCGTGCAGATCACCTGCAACAGCGGCCGCACGGTGGAACAGAAGCAGGCGCTGTACCGGCGCGTCGCGGAGAATTTCTCCAACGATCCGGGCCTGCGTCCCGAAGATGTATTCATCAACCTGGTCGAGGTGGCGAAGGAGAACTGGTCGTTCGGCAACGGTATCGCGCAATACGCGTGATGTGCAGCTCGGCCATCAACGGCATCGGCTTTCAACCGAAAGCCGATGCCAAAAGCCAGTGGCCTATTCCCCGCGCAACCACCGTGCGGCGTCGATCGCGTAGTAGGTGAGGATGGCATCGGCGCCGGCGCGCTTGAACGCGGTGAGCGATTCCAGCACCACGGCCTTCTCGTCCAGCCAGCCGTTCTGCGAGGCGGCCTTCAGCATCGCGTACTCGCCGCTGACCTGGTAGACGAAGGTCGGCGCGCCGAAGGTGTCTTTCACCCGCCGCAGCACGTCGAGGTAGGGCATGCCGGGCTTCACCATCACCACGTCGGCGCCTTCGAGCAGGTCCAGCTCGATCTCGCGCAGTGCCTCGTCGCTGTTGCCGACGTCCATCTGGTAGGTGTGCTTGTTGCCTTTGCCGAGGTTCGCCGACGAACCGACCGCGTCGCGGAACGGGCCGTAGAACGCGGAAGCGTATTTCGCCGAGTAGGCGAGGATGCGCGTGTGGATGTGGCCGGCTTCTTCCAGCGCGTCGCGGATGGCGCCGATGCGGCCGTCCATCATGTCCGACGGCGCCACGAAATCCATGCCGGCTTCGGCCTGGGCCAGCGACATCCTGATCAGCGCTTCGACGGTGGGCTCGTTCATCACGTAGCCGTCGCCGTCGATCAGGCCGTCCTGGCCGTGGGTGGTGTACGGGTCCAGCGCCACGTCGCCGATCAGGCCCAGCTCGGGATGCTTCGCCTTCAGCGCGCGAGTGGCCCGGTGCATCAGGTTGTCGGGATTCCAGGCCTCGGCGGCATCGAGCGACTTCACGTCGGCACCGGGCGACGGGAACAGCGCCAGCGCCGGAATGCCCAGGCGCACGCACTCGCCGGCCAGCTTCAGCAGCTCGTCGATCGACAGCCGGTCCACGCCCGGCATCGACGGCACCGGCTCGCGCTGGCCTTCGCCCTCGATCACGAACGCGACCATGATCAGGTCGCTCGGCAACAGGGTGTGCTCGCGCATCAGGGCGCGGGAGAAGGCGTCGCGGCGCATGCGGCGCATGCGGGTAGCGGGGAAGCTCATGGCGGAATCTCGTGGGGCGATATCGGGACATTTTACGCCGCTGCGTGCCGCACCCGTCGCTGCCGGACACTTTGCCACGGTCTGGCGGCCGGCCACCGATGGATACCGCGGCACATTCCGCGCCGTACGGTCAGCAAAACACTGGACTAACCGCCGTTACGTCGGCAGGCTTGGCGCTTCACGTCGCCAGGAAGTTACATGAGCCAGTCCAGCAGCGCCCCCACCTTGCTCGTCGATCTCGGCGGCACCAACGTCCGTTTCGGGGTGGCCGATCCTGCACGCGACAAGCCCCTGCTCACCGACAGCATCCGGCGCTACCGCGTGGCCGAGCACGACTCGCTGGTCGCCACCGCGAAGCAGTATCTCGCCGACACCGGGCTTGAAGTGCGCCGCGCCATCGTGGCCGCCGCCGGCCGCATCGTCGACGGCGAGACGGTCAAGGTCACCAACAATCCCTGGGCGATCTCGGCGCACCAGACCGCCGCCGCACTCGACCTGGAATACGTGCATCTGGTGAACGATTTCGCGGCGCAGAGCATGGCGGTGACCTTGCTGCAGGGCGACGACCTGGTCGACGTCGGCAAGCTGGCGCGGCCGGTCATCGGCGCCGAGGCCGAGCAGACCTTTGCCATCGTCGGGCCGGGCACCGGCCTGGGCGTCGGCGGCCTGCTGGTGCGCGGCGGCCATTGCAGCGTGCTGCAGACCGAGGGCGGCCACGCCGGCTTCGCCGCGCACTCGCCGGAAGACATCGCCATCCTCGACTACCTCAACCACAAGTACGGGCGCGTCTCCAACGAGCGGCTGATCTGCGGCCAGGGCCTGGTGAACCTCTACGACGCGATCTGCCACATCGTCGGCGCCCAGCCCGAGGACCTCAAACCCGAAGACATCACCGCCCGCGCCAAGGACGACAGTTGCCCGCTGTGCACCCGCACCGTGGAAACCTTCGCCGGCATCTTCGGCAGCGTCGCCGGCGACCTCGTGCTCACGCTCGGCGCCTGGAACGGCGTGTATCTCACCGGCGGCCTGATTCCGATCCTGCTGCCGTGGCTGGAACGCGGCCGCTTCCGCGAACGCTTCGAAGCCAAGGGCCGCTTCCGCGACATCATGGAAAAAGTGCCGACCCAGGCGATCATGAATCCCGAGCCGGGGCTGCTGGGCGCGGCGGCGCTGGCGGTGCTGGAGTCGGGGCGGTCCTTGCTGCCATCGCGCTAGCCCGCTGCGACGCCACGGGTTGACGCGTATCCTTCCGATGGAATGCGAGAAATGCGTACGCCGTATACCGCCATCACCCGCCTGCTCTTCCTGCTGGCGCCAGCGCTGCCGTTCGCGGCGCTGGCGGCGCCCTCGTCGGACGCCGGCGTCACCCGCAACGCGGCGCCGGCCATTCCGGTCAAGCCGATCGCCTCGCGCGCGGAGTTGGACGCCTATCAACGCGACACGCCGCCGGCGAACTCGCCGCTGAGCTGGATCACGTCCGGCGCGCGGCGCCGCTTCCTCGACAGTCTGGTGTACCGCGAGCACGGCCTGGGCGGCATGAGCCTCGCCGATCTGCGCTACGAACTCACCCGCGAGCAGGCCTATACCCTGCTGCGCCTGTTCGGCGCGCAAAACTACGCCGTCGACCTGGATGCGCTCACCACGCCGCGCCCGGCCACGGACGACACGGCGACAAGCACGCTGGAACCCGCCTACGCTCGTCTGCTGGCCGCCGAACGCGCCGACGGCGGCACTACACAGGTGCAGGCCGTCGCGCACAGCTACGCCGCGGAATTCGCGCCGGCGCAGGCCGACGCGCGCCGGCGCGCGCTCGGCGACCGCGACGCGGAACTCCTCTTCCGCGCGGCGGCGCTGGCCTTCCAGGCCACCGGCCAGCCGGACTACCTCGCCGACATGCGCCGCGATTTCGCCGAATTGCAGCGCCGCCACCGCATCGACCGCCCACACGCCAGCGACTTCTACGACGCGCTGCTCATTGCGCATCGCGACGACGAGGCCCGCGCATTGCTCGCCGCCCATCCCGCAATCAAACGCAACCCGCCGCCGTTGATGCGTTCCTTCAGCCGCATCCGCAACGGCCAGCCCAGCCTGTGGGTCGCCACGCCGGGCACGCGCAAGCGCGAGCTGGTGCGCTTCCGCTTCAATATCCGCGCCCCGGCGCAGGTGATCGTGCTGGCCTCGACCGGCTGCCATTTTGCCGCGAACGCCGCGCGCGACATCGAGGCTGACCCGCTGCTGCGCGATCTGTTCCGCGAGTACGGGCAATGGGTGGCGCCGCCCAGCGAGGTCACCGCCTTCGATGCCGTGCGCGAATGGAACGAAGCGCACCCTGCGCTGCGGCTCGGCATCGCCTACGACAACGCCGCCTTGCCGATGGTCGAGCGCTTCGAGACTCCGGCGTTCTACTTCCTCGATCACGGCACTGTCGTCGACACCGTGGTCGGCTGGCCGCCCGGCGGCAACCTCGACGCGATCCGGCGCGGCTTGCGCAAGATCGATCTGCTGCGTTGACGCAGCCTCCACGGAGAACCCCCATGCCCCGCCACGACACCGCCTTCCTGTTCGACCTCGACGGCACCCTGATCGACAGCGTCTACCAGCACGTGCTGGCGTGGAAGGAGGCGCTGGACCGGGAAGGCGTGGAACTGTCGGTGTGGCGCATCCACCGCAAGATAGGTATGAGCGGCGGGCTGTTCGCCAACATCCTGCTGCGCGAGACCGGGCTGGAGATCACCGCGGACCGCCTCGACCGCCTGCGCCAATGGCATGCCGAGGCGTTCAACCGGCAGCACGCGCAGGGCTCGGTGCGGCCGCTGCCCGGCGCGCGCGAACTGCTGGCCTACCTCGACGAGCAGAATATCCCGTGGGCGATCGCCACCAGCGGACGGATGGAAACCGCCGCGCCCAACCTGGAGGCGCTCGGCGTCGACCCGGCGAAGGTGCCGGTGGTGACGCGCGACCAGGTGCGCCACGCCAAGCCCGACCCGGACCTGTTCCTCGCCGCCGCCGCACGGCTGGGCGTGGACATCCAGCAGTCGCTGGTGATCGGCGACAGCGTGTGGGACATGCTCGCCGCGCAGCGTGCCCGCGCGCTCGGCGTGGGCCTGCTGTCCGGCGGCTACGGCCACGCCGAGCTGCAGCAGTCCGGCGCGTTCCGCGTGTACGACGACCCGGCCGACCTGCTGCGGCACATCGACGAGGTGGCGGCGCGCGACTGAGCCGCCGCCACCCTCGCTGAACCGCGCTGCCGCGCATCATGAAAAATTAATCATCCATGCGCGCACCCGCAGTAGGCTCGTGATCAATCGCCCACGGAGCCTTCCATGCGCCGCCTCGTCGCCAGCCTGCCGCTCGCCCTGCTGCTCGCCGCGTGTTCGCCCTCGCCGGCACCACCGCAATCCGGCACCACCAGCCAGCCGGCACCGACGAACGCCGCACTCGGTTCCCCGGAATGGTATGCGTGGGTCGATCGGTCGCTGAACATCAGCGACGACGGCCACGGCCCGGATCGCGGTTCGGACGAATGGAACCGGGCGGTGCAGAACAAGCTGGGCCAGGAGGCGCCGCAGTCGAAACCCGGTTCGCCGGAATGGCAGCAGTCGGTGGACGCGCTGCTGCGCACGCGCCTGCCGCCGTCGTCGTGACGCGCGGGTTCAGCCCGGCGCCAGCAGCGCGTCCAGGTCGCCTTCGTCGAAGCTGAGCTTCTCGCGGCTGCCGCCGCCTTCGAGCACGGCGGCGGCCAGTTCGGCCTTGCGTTCCTTCAGCTCCTCGATGCGCTCTTCCACCGTGCCCGAGGTGATCAGGCGGAACACGAACACCGGCTTGTCCTGGCCGATGCGGTGCGCGCGGTCGCTGGCCTGCGCCTCGGCGGCGGGGTTCCACCACGGGTCGTAGTGAATCACGGTGTCGGCCGCGGTGAGGTTGAGTCCGACGCCACCGGCTTTCAGCGACAGCAGGAACAGCGGCACCTCGCCGTTCTGGAAGCGCTGCACCGGCTCGGCGCGGTCGCGGGTGTCGCCGGTGAGCGTGACGTAGCGGATGCGCCGGCGATCCAGCTCGGCTGCGATCAGTTTCAGCATGCCGGTGAACTGCGAGAACAGCAGCACCTTGCGGCCCTCGTCGAGCAGCGCCGGCAGCATGTCCATCAGCAGTTCGAACTTGGCCGATTCATGCACGCCGCGCGCGGCTTCCAGTTTCACCAGGCGCGGGTCGCAGCAGACCTGGCGCAGCTTCAGCAGCGCGTCCAGCACCACGATGCCGGAGTGCGCGATGCCGCGCTGCGCGATCACCTCGCGCAGTTCCTCCGCCAGCGACAGGCGCAGGCCTTCGTAGAGTTCGCGCTGACGTCCTTCCAGCACCACGCGGCGGGTGATCTCGGTCTTCGGCGGCAATTCCTTCGCCACCTGTGCCTTGGTCCGGCGCAGGATGAACGGCGCCAGGCGCAGGTTCAGCCGCTGCTGGCATTCCTCGTCGTGCTGCTTCTCGATCGGCACGCGGTAGTAGCGGCGGAACGCGCCCTCGTCGCCGAGCAGGCCGGGCACGGCCAGGTCGATCTGCGACCACAGCTCGCCCAGATGGTTTTCCAGCGGCGTGCCGGTGAGGCAGACGTAGCGCAGCGTACGCAAGCTGAGCAGCGCGCGGCGCGCCTGCGTGCGCGGGTTCTTCACCTGCTGCGCCTCGTCCAGCACGATCAGCGCGAACGGCTGTTTTCTCAAGGTGACCACATCACGCGGCAACAGCGCATAGCTGGTGAGCACGATGTCCTGCGCGCCGAGCTGGGCAAATTCCTCGGCGCGCTGCGGGCCGTGCAGCGTCAGTACGTGCAGCATCGGCGCAAAGCGCGCGATCTCCGACTGCCAGTTCGGGATCAGGCTGGTCGGCACCACGATCAGCGCGGGCTGGGTCAGCGCGCCGCCCTGCTTCAGCGACAGCAGATGGGTGATCAGCTGCAGCGTCTTGCCCAGGCCCATGTCATCGGCCAGGACGCCGCCGACGCCGGCTTCGGCCAGCGCGTTGAGCCAGCGCAGGCCTTCACGCTGGTACGGCCGCAGCTCGACGGTGAGTCCCTCGGGCACCGCGTCGCTGGCGCGTTCGGCGGCGTCGCGCAGGCGCGCGGCGAAGCCGAGCAGCGGCTCCGCCGCCTCCAGCGTGCTGCCGCCGGGCATCGCCGCGACGAGTTCTTCCAGGCGACCAGCCTGCACGCGTGGCAGATGGAGTTTCTTGCGCGGCTTCTCCAGGTATTCGGCCAGCGGCGCCAGCAGCCCGCGCAGTTCCTTCAGGCGCACCGGCACGCGCCGGCGCGCATCGACCGGCGCGTACCACACCGCGTCTTCCGGCTCGTTCGGCGCCGGGCTGAGGTTCAACTGATGCTCGGCCAGCGCCTGCGCCACCGCGGGCAGCAGGTTGTGCCGCTGGCCGTCCAGTTCGATGCCGATTTCCAGGTCGAACGCATGGTCGTCGGCGTCTTCCACGGCCTGGCCGTACCAGCGCACCGGGCCTTCCAGCACTTCGAACGGAAAGCTCGGCGCGTATTCGACCTGAAAATTTTCCGCCTCGAGCTTGGGCCGCAACGCCAGCCAGCGCGCCGGCGTGTTGACCTCCAGCGCGCCCGCGTAACCGGTGCCGGGAAACAGCCAGGCGTCGTCGGGCAGGGTTTCGGCCACGTCCCACGGCAGGCCTTCGGTATCGACGCCCGGGGTGAGCCCGGCGCGTTCGAGCTGCTCCATCGCGCTGAGTTCCTCGGCGCGGCGGCGGATGATCTCGACCAACTGGCCGTTGCGCACGCGCCGCACCAGCGGCTCGCCGCCGCGGCCGGGCAGGCGTTCGCCCGCGTAATCGAAGGCGAGCCGCGCGTAGCCGAGCGGCGGCGTACCGGCGGCCAGCCGGGCGTGCCGGGTCAGCGCGTGCAGGGTCAACACCGGCTTTGGCGCCAATTCCGAACGGCGCACCTCGCCGAACACCATCGGCAACGGCACCCGCGTGGCCAGCCGGCTGCCCGCCAGGCGGTTGCGCAGGCGACGGCCGTGCTCGTGTTTCAGCGGCGGCAATTCCAGCCAGCGGGTTTCCTCGGTCGCGGCATCGAAACGGCCCACGGTGGCGCGCTCGGCATCGAGGTACCACAGCCCGTCGATGCGCAGCAGGCGCTGGCTATGCGGCAGCACCGGTAACAGGCGCTGGCTGCCGTCCGCTTCCATCTGCCAGTGCCAGTTGAGCTGGTGCGATTTGCCGCGCGACAGCCGCAGGCCGGCCAGGCCGCCGAGGAAGCACGGCGCGGTGTCCAGGACCTCGGCCAGCAAGGTGTCGCCGACGTGGCCGCCGAGGCGCGCATAGCTGCGGCCCTTGCGCACGCTCTGCGGCAATCCCAGCATGGTCGCGGCCAGGCGCTGCTCATGCGGCTGCAGCGACGACTGCGCCAGATGCCGGCTGTCCAGCGGCGCCGGTCGCGCGTAGCGGCCATGCTCGACCACCGCCAGCAGCACCGGCGCCACGTCCAGTCGGGCGAACGCGGCGCCTTCTTCCGGCATCACTTCCAGAAAGAAACCGAGCACGCCGTGATCGTCGGTCACGGCCGGCTTCGGCGCAGCCAGCAACCGCCGCCATGCCTGCGGCAGGGCTTCGTCCTCGCCGGGCGGCGTGGGGGCGGCTTGCTGTTTTTCGTCCGGTTGCTGCATGCGCATGCGGTCCGTTGCGACGACCAAAACATTGAGCTTAGCAGCGCAGGGGCAGGATGCGACTGTCGAAAGCGCAGCCGGATCGCAGCGACCCGGATGCGCAACGAATGGTTCAGGCGGTACCGAACAGGCCTTGCGGATATTCCGGCTTCTGCTCGCGCGCCATCAGCGCCTTGAGCCCTTCCACGGGAGTGACCTCGCCGTGCAGCACGGCGCGCACGCCGGCACTGATCGGCAGGTCCAGGCCATGCTTGTCGGCCAGCCGCGCCACCTCATCGGCGGTGAGGATGCTTTCCACCACCTGGCCGATCCGGCGCACCGCGTCGTCGATCGCCACACCCTGGCCCAGGGCGAGGCCGAGCCGGCGGTTGCGCGAAAGGTCGCCGGTGCAGGTGAGCACCAGGTCGCCGAGACCGGACAGGCCGATCAGCGTTTCCGGCCGCGCGCCCAGCGCCATGCCCAGGCGCAGCATCTCGTTCATGCCGCGGGTGATCAGGCCGGCGCGGGCGTTCAAGCCCAGTTGCATGCCGTCGGCGATGCCGGTGGCAACCGCCAGCACGTTCTTCATCGCGCCACCGAGTTCGGCGCCGAGCACGTCGCCGCCGGAATACGCGCGCAGGTTCGGCGCGTGCAGCAGCGTGGCCAGCTGTTGCGCGAATGCCGCGTCGTCCGAGTGCACGGTGACCGCGCTGGGCAGGCCGGCAGCGACTTCCTTGGCGAACGACGGGCCGGTGACCACCGCCGCGGGGTGACCGGGCAGCCGTTCGGCCACCAGTTCGTGCAGGAAGCGGCCGGTGCCCGGCTCGAAGCCCTTGGTCGCCCAGGCGATTGCGGTATCCGCGTCGAGCAGCGGCGCCAGCTCGGCCAGCATCGCGGCGAACGCGTGACTGGGCACCACGATCAGCACGATGCCGGCACCATGCACGGCGCGGGCCAGGTCGCTTTCGCAGATCAGCTCCGCGGGCAGCTCGATATCGGGCAGGTAGCGCTGGTTGCAGCGGCTCGCCGCCAGCGCCGCCAACGCTTTGCGGTCGCGCCCCCACAACGTGGTCGGCACGCCGTTGCGCGCGCTCAACGCCGCCAGCGCCGTGCCCCAGGAGCCGGCCCCGAGGACGGTCAGCTTCGGGTTTTCAGCCATGGACACGGCTCAGCTGTTGAGCGTGGCCGGGGCGTCGTCGCCACCCATCGCGCGGCGCTGCTGCTCGGCGAACAGCGCGTCGAAGTTGATCGGCTGCAGCAGGAACGGCGGGAAGCCGCCTTCCAGCACCAGCGAGGAGATCACCTGGCGGGCATACGGGAACAGCAGGTTCGGGCAATAGCTGCCGATGATCCCGGCGTGGTCCATCTCGTTGAAACCGGCGATGCCGAACAGGCCGGCCTGCTCCACTTCCGCCAGGTAGGCGGTGCGCTGGCCGATCGTGCAGGTGAGGGTGAGGCTGAGCACCACTTCGTACAGGTTGTTGCCGAGGTCGGAGGCCTTCTGGCCCAGGTTCAGCTGCACCTGCGGCTGGTCCTTCTCGTCGATCTCCTGAAAGATCTGCGGCGCATTCGGCGCCTCGAAGGACACGTCCTTCACGTAGATCTTCTGCATCACCAGCTGCGGCTGACTGGCCTGGCCGTTGGCCTGGTCGTTGGTGATCTCTTGTGCCATCGGGAGTTCCTCGGGTCTGGGTCGTGTGTATAAAAAGAGGACGATTGTTCCATACATCCCCGCGGCGCGCACGCCGAAAGACAGCCACGGAACCCGGGAAGATTGCGCATAGCCTTGTTTTTCTGCGAGAATACGCGGCTCGCCTCTGTCGACCCGGTGCTTCCGGGCGGTCCGCCACGCGGTACGGACCTCACGACCATGCGTTGCGACAACTCCAGCATCGCGTGGCGCATGGCGCCGCTGGGCCGATCTCACCCTGGCCAACGGGTGTCAATCAAGAATTACGGAGGTCGTCATGGCCCGTGTATGTCAAGTCACCGGTAAGGGTGTGCAGAGCGGCAACAACGTCTCGCACGCCAACAACCGTACCCGTCGCCGCTGGTTGCCGAACCTGCATGAGCGTCGTTTCTGGGTTCCCAGCGAGAATCGCTGGATCAAGCTGCGCGTTTCCAACAACGCCCTGCGCACGATCGACAAGAATGGCATCGAGGCCGTGATTGCCGAGATGCGCGCCCGCGGCGACAAGGTCTGAGGATTGAGCCATGGCTAACAAATCGCAAGACAAGATCCGCATGATCTCCTCGGCCGGCACCGGCCACTTCTACACCACGCAGAAGAACAAGAAGAACACGCCGGAAAAGTTCGAGTTCAAGAAGTACGACCCGGTCGTGCGCAAGCACGTGATCTACAAGGAAGGCAAGATCAAGTGACCAAATGGCCCACGCGCGCAGCGCGTGGCTAGCCATTTGGTCATCCCTGCGAAGGCAGGGATCGCTCTTGCTCTTGCTCTTGCTTTGCTTGCCACTGCATCCGCAACAGCGATCTTGATTCCTCCAGGAAAACCCGCCGCCCGGCGGGTTTTCTTTTGCCCGAAGCCTGTCTATCCCGCATCATCCCCGGATGACCTCCCTCGCCCTGTTCCCCACCCTGCTCGGCGACGACGCCTGGCGCTCATTGCCCGCCGTCGTACGGGCGATGCACGGAGCCGCACCGATGCTGCGCGCGAACGGCACGGCCGACGTCGCCGGCGCCAGCCATTTCCCCGCACGCTGCCTGCGCCGCCTGCTCGGCCTGCCTGCGCCGGCTCCGCGGCAGGCATTGGCCTTGACGATCGAACGCAACGGCACATGCGAGGTGTGGACCCGCCGCTTCACCGGCCGACGCATGCAATCCGTGCTCGATCGCCGCGCTGGCTCACCCTTGCTGTACGAACGGCTGGGCGCCGCCACCCTGGGTTTCGCGCTGCGTCGCGACGGCGACACGATCGACTGGCAGCTGCGCAGCCTGCATGTGTTCGGCATGCCGATGCCGCGCGCCTTGCGCGGCCACGTGCTTTCGCGCAGCGGCATGCACGACGGCCGCTACCATTTCAGCGTCGATGTGCGCCTGCCCGTGCTGGGGCAATTGATCGCCTACGAAGGCTGGCTGGAGCCATTGCCCGATGAGCAGTGAATACCCATCGCCGGTGATCGTGTTCGACGGCGTCTGCCTGTTGTGCAGCCGCTGGGTGCGTTTCCTGCTGGAACACGATCGCGCAGCGCGCTACCACTTTGCCTCGATGCAATCCGACAGCGGCCGCGCCTTGCTGCTCGCGCACGGCCTGGATCCGGAGTCGCCGCTGTCCTTCCTGCTGGTGGAAGGCGGCCGCGGTTACACCGACAGCGACGCGATCGCCCAGGTGCTGCACGGCCTGGGCGCGCGCCGCTGGCGCTGGCTGGGCCGCGCGATGCGGCTGGTGCCGCGCTGGCTGCGCGACCCGACGTACCGCTTCGTCGCCCGCCATCGCTACCGCATCTTCGGACAAAGCCGCGCCTGTTTCCTGCCCGCGCCGGAGCAGCGCGCACGCTTCATGCCGTAAGCACCTCCAGCTGCGTGTCGACCGCGTAACCATCGAGCGCAGCCAGGGCCTCGTCCAGCGTGAACAGGCCCATGCACGGCATCGCGCCTCGCGGGGACAACGCGCCATCGGCAAGCTTGCGCGCCAGCACCACCGCCGGCGTGGCGGGAATCCGCGGGCCATCGCCCGCCGCCGCACTCAGCGACCAGCGCAATCGCAGCGGCTTGCCTTGGCTATCGCGGCCGGCCAGCTCCACCACCATGCCGCCCACGTCGCTGCCGGCGCCGAGGAACCACTCGCTGATCCGGCGCAGCCTCGGTGCATGCCGCGCCAGGTCGCGGATTACGCCCAGCCGCACCAGCCATGCCGCGGCCAGCGTGCCGAAGTGCAAGCGGCGCAGTTCCAGTCCGGCGCGGAACGCCACCCCGCGCACGCCGGGATAGCGCAGCGGGAACAATTCCAGATCCGGCACGTCGCACAGGCCGACCCAGCGCCGGCCGAAAGGAAACGTCTGTCGACGCGTCGACATCCAGCCATGACCACGCTGCCAGCGGCCGTCGCGCCACAGCCGCAGCGGGCGACCGCAATAGCCGAGGATCGCCGCCACCGTGGCATCGCCGCGCGGCGTGCGATTGCCCGGACTGATGGCGTGCTCGATGGTTTCCAGCGCGCGGAACCGCGACAGCAAGGCATCCACCACCGCACTGCCGAGCGCCGGCACCGTGGATGCACCGCTGACCAGCAGGCGGCCGGCCGCTTTCGCTTGGCCGTCCAGACGTCCGATGCCGCTGACGAAATCACGGCCGTCGGCGAGATCGACATAGTCGCTGCCGCAGGCAAGGCAGGCCTCGGCCACCCGATAGTCCTGCGCCTGGAACGGACCGGCGGCGTGGATCACCAGTTGCGGCCGCAGCGCTGCCAACGCTTCGGCCAGTCCGCCCGCCACCACGTCGAGTGCGGCCAGCTGCACCGACGGATCACCCAGGCTTTCCCGCAGCGCAGTCAGGCTGCCCAACTGCCGGCCGGCAAGCGTCAGGCGAAAACGCGGATCGCCGGCCAGCTGGCGAGCAATGCGCGAACCGAATACGCCGCTGGCACCGATCAGCAATACGCGCAGGCTCATCCACTTCCCCAGTGGTCCAACTCTCTCAAAAACAAAACCCGCCATCGGGCGGGTTTTGCTGGTGCATGACTTATGCCGCGAGGGTCAGGCAGTCGCGACGCTGTAGCCCTTGAGCCGCTGCGCGAATTCCTGCAACGAGCGGATACCGCTCTCTTCGGCCTCATGGATCCACTGCTGCAGGCCCTTCAGCGCCTGCTCGGCGCCGCGCTGCTCCATCAGGGCCGCGAGGCGATTGCGGAAATCGCACACGGTCTTCAGGGTCGGCCGCCTGGCCAGCACCGCCTGCATGCGGTCGCGGCCTTCGTTGTCCAGCCAGCGGCCGCCGTCGGCCAGCGCCAGGCGCATGCGGCGGGGCATCGACTTGATGCTTTCGCCGGCGTGCTGTGCCTCGTCGCTGATGGTCGGCAGGATCACGCCACGGTAGTAGTCGGTCATCGCCTGGAAGCGGTGGGTGAGCACGGCCTTCAGCGTCTCCGCATCGGGCAGGCGCACGTTCGGGCGCACGTCGAGCGACGGCGCCACGCGCAGCACCTTGGCCAGGCCGACGGCGCGCAGGCCGCAGATCGCCGCCCAGCCGATGTCGAATTCCCACTTGCGCAGCGCGAACTTGGCCGAGCTGGGGAACGCGTGGTGATTGTTGTGCAGCTCTTCACCGCCGATCCAGAAACCCCACGGGATCAGGTTGCGCGCGGTGTCGGCGCTCTCGAAATTGCGGTAGCCAGCCCAGTGGCCGATGCCGTTGACGAAACCGGCAGCCCAGAACGGGATCCAGATCATCTGCACGGCCCACAGCGCGGCACCGATCACGCCGAACAGCGCGATGCTGATCAGCAGCATCAGGGTCGGCCCCCAGTACGGATGCGCGCCATAAACCTTGTGCTCGACCCAGTCGTCCGGGGTGCCGCGGCCGTACTGCTCCATGTCCTGCTTCGACTCGCAGGCGTCGCGGTACAGCGAGACGCCGTCCCAGAACACCTTCTTGATGCCGTAGATCATCGGGCTGTGCGGATCTTCCTCGGTCTCGACCTTGGCGTGGTGCTTGCGATGCACCGCCACCCACTCGCGCGTGACCATGCCGGTGGTGAGCCAGCCCCAGAAACGGAAGAAGTGCGCCAGCACCGGGTGGAAATCCACGCCGCGATGGGTCTGGCTGCGGTGCAGATACAGGGTCACCGTGAAGATGGTGAGCTGGGTCATGACCAGCAGATACACCAGCATCTGGCCCCAGCTTGCGCCGGTGAGACCATCGTTGAGGAAATTGAGTACCGCGTTCAGCATGGATAGCACCGGGTGAGGGATAAATCAGTCTAAATCAGGGGTTTCCGTACCCGCCAGCATGGTGTTGACCACGAATCATAGCAGTCGGTCAAGAGTGGGGCGCTAAGGTGACGTTATTCGCGTCCGCGGCCGGCGCCTGTTGTTTAACCATGGGGGCGCCGTGACAATCACGCAATGACTCCGAATGCTCCCGATTCACCCAGGACTATCTTGCAACTGGACCGGCTCAGCCGCCGCCGCGCCGGCCGCACTGCGGTACAGGACCTGAGCCTGAGCCTGCAAAGCGGCCAGGTGATGGGCTTGCTGGGCGTGAACGGCGCCGGCAAGTCGACCACCTTGTCGATGATCGCCGGCGCGCTGCGCCCCGACAGCGGCGGCATCGAGCTGAACGGCGAGGATTTCCTGGAACACCCCGAACTGGCCCGCACGCAGATCGGCTGGCTGCCGGAACGCGCGCCGGTGTGGGCCGAGCTCAGCGTCGAGGAGCATCTCGACGCGCATGGCCGCCTGCGCGGGCTGGCCGGCGCCGCACTGCGCCAGGCGCGCACCGCCATCGTCGAGCGGCTGGAGCTGCAGCCGCTGGCCCGGCGCCTGGCCGGCGTGCTGTCGCAAGGCCAGCGCCAGCGGCTGGGCCTGGCCTGCGCGCTGCTGCATCGTCCCGCCCTGCTGGTGCTGGACGAGCCGGCCAACGCGCTCGATCCGGTACAAGTCGCCGCGCTGCGCGAGTTGATCCGCGAGCAGGCCGCTGGCGGCACCGCGGTGATCCTGTCCACCCACCTGCTCGCCGAGGTGACCGCGGTCTGCGATCGCGTGGCGATCCTGCACGAAGGCACCCTGCGTCACGATGGCGCGGTGCACGCCGACGACCATGCCGCGCTGGAGAAAACCTTTTTCGGGATCGCGATGAACGGCAGCACCGAATCGGCGCGCGCCGCATGAGCCGCGCTTTCATGAGCACCGTCGCCGTGACGCGACTGGAATGGCGCCGGCTGCTGGTACGCCCGCTAGCCTGGGTACTGGCGGCGCTGACCCTGGCCTGGCTGGCATGGAACTTCACCCTGCTGCTGGGCGGTTTCCTGGCCGGGCAGATCCAGCGCGCCGCGTTGCCGGACGGGCCCGGCTTCATCGACCTGGTCGGCGTGCCCTTGCTGGGCCAGCTCGCCCAACTGGCGTTCCTGGTGGTGCCGCTGCTGTGCATGTCGGTGATCGCCGGCGAACGCCGCAACGGCACCCTGCCGCTGCTGTTCGCCGCCGGCGTGCCGGCCTCGCGCATCGTGCTGGGCAAGTACGTGGCCGTGCTGGGCTGGCTGCTGCTGTGGCTGGCGCTGACCCTGGCGATGCCGCTGGCGCTGATGCACGCCACGCACTTCGACTGGGGCAAGCTGGCCGCCGCCACGCTGGGCCTGGCACTGATGCTGGCCGCGCTGGCCGCGATCGGCGTGGCCTGTTCGAGCTTCGCCTCGCACCCGGCGCTCGCCGCCGCCGCCGCACTGGTGATCGCGCTGGCGCTGTGGAGCGTGAACCTGGGCGCGCAGATGGCCGGCATCAACGGCGGCGCGATCAACTGGCTGGCGATGAGCACGCACCTGCAGCCGTTGCTGCGCGGACTGGTCTCCAGCACCGACATCGTGTGGTTCGCGTTGCTGATCGCACTGGCGCTGGCGCTGGCCACGCGCCGGCTGAACGCCGACAGGGAGCGCGGCTGATGCGCCACCTATTCAGACGTCTGGATGGCTGGCTGTTCGCGCTGCTGCTGATACTGGCGGCCGCAGCTATCGGCTACCTCAGCACGCGCTACGCGCACCAGGCCGACTGGACCGCGAATGGCCGCACCAGCCTGTCGGCGGAAAGCCGCGCGGTGCTGGCCAGGTTCGACGGCCCGGTGGAAATCGTCAGCTATGCGAACCCGCAGGGCGACCTGCGCCAGACCGTGGCCGGGTTCCTGCAGCGCTACCAGGCGGTGAAGCCCGACCTCAGCCTGCGCTTCGTCGACCCGCAGCTGGACCCGGCCAAGATGCGCGAGCTGGGAATCACCGTCGATGGCGCGCTGATCCTGCACTACAAGGATCGCGAGCAACGCCTGGACGAGTTGTCCGAACGCAGCCTCACCAATGCGCTGGAGCGCCTGCTGCGTGGCAGCGACCGCATCGTGGCCTTCGTCACCGGCGACGGCGAGCGCCGCGCCGACGGCCAGGCGAACGCCGACCTCGGTACCTTCATGGCACAGCTGGAAGCGCGCGGCATGCGTGCGGTGCCGTTGAACTTCGCGCAGGTGACGGCGGTGCCCGAGCACACCGATCTGCTGGTGCTGGCCAGTCCCAGCCTGACGCTGCCGCCGGGCGCGGTGCAGGCGCTGGTCGCCTACGTGCAGAATGGCGGCAACCTGCTGTGGCTGAGCGAACCGGCGAACGACGACCTCGGCCTCAAGCCGCTGGCCGACGCGCTCGGCGTGCGCGTGTTGCCCGGCGTGCTGGTCGACGGCTCCGGCGCGGCGCTGGGTTTGCACGACCCGCGCCTGATCGCGCTGGGCGACTACCCGCCGCAGGCGATCACCCGCGGCTTCACCCTGACCACGCTGTTTCCGCAGGTGTCCGCGCTGGCGCAGTCGACGCAGGGCGGCTGGGCGGTCAAACCGTTTCTGCGCTCCGGCGCGCAGAGCTGGACCGAGTTCCAGCCGATCGACAACGGCAAGCCCTCGGACATCCGCTTCGACGCCGACGCCGGCGAGTTGAAGGGGCCGCTGGACTTCGGCTTCGCGCTGAGCCGGCTGTCGCCCAGCCCGGACAAGAGCGAGCAGCGCGCGGTGGTGATCGGCGACGGCGATTTCCTGTCCAATACCTTCCTCGGCAACGGCGGCAACCGCGCGCTGGGCGAGCGCGTGTTCGACTGGCTGCTCGGCGACGACAAGCTGGTCGAGCTGCCGCCACGCGGCGCGCCGGACCGGCTGCTGCAGATTTCGCAAACCGAACTGAACGCGCTGAGCTTCGGCTTCCTGGTCGCACTGCCCGTGCTGCTGCTGTTGATCGGCGGCCTGATCGCATGGCGCCGGCGGCGCCGCTGAACGATGAAACGCGGCACCCGCCAACGCCTGTTCCTGCTGCTCGCCGTACTGGCCTTGTCCCTGCTGGCCGGCTGGCAATGGCAGCATGACGCGCGCAACGAGACCGGCAACCTCACCACGCTCGACCCGGCCGGCATCAGCCGCATTGCGCTGACCTTGCCCGGCGCGCCGACCCTGCACTACGAAAAGCGCGGCGGCCACTGGTGGCGTACCGACGGCACGCCGGCGCGCGCCATCGACGCCCGGCTCAGCGACCTGGCCGATACCGCCGCGGCGCACGTGCTGAGCTGGCGCCCGGCCAGCGATTTCGAGCCGGCGAAGATCGGCCTGGCACCGCCGCGGGCAGTGCTGGTGCTGGATGGGCAGGAACTGGAGTTCGGCGAAAGCTCGGTCACCGGGCCGCAGCACTACGTGCGCGTGGGCCAGCGGATCGCGCTGGTATCGTCGCGCTACGTGCCGCGCTCGCCGGCGACGGCGACCACCGAGCTGCACTGAGCCGCGGGACAACAACTTGCCTGAACTGCCCGAAGTCGAAACCACCCGCCGCGGCATCGCGCCGTACCTGATCGGCCGCCGCGTCACCGGCGTGATCCTGCGCCGGCCCGACCTGCGCTGGCCGATCCCGCCGGAAATCAGCGAGCTGCTGCCTGGCCAGCGCATCGACGCGGTGGAGCGTCGCGCGAAATACCTGCTCCTGCGCACCGGGATCGGCAGCGCACTGCTGCACCTGGGCATGTCCGGCGTGCTGCGCGTGCTGCCGCCGGACGCGCCGGTGGGCAAGCACGACCACGTCGACATCGCGCTGGAACGCACGCTGGCGCAGGCGCCGCGCATCCTGCGCTTCACCGACCCGCGCCGCTTCGGCTGCCTGCTGTGGCAGCCGCTGGGCGAGACGCACGAGCTGCTGGCGAAGCTGGGTCCGGAACCGCTGACCGACGCATTCGACGGCGACCTGCTGTGGCATCTCTCGCGCGGCCGCACCGCGGCGGTGAAGCTGTTCCTGATGGACAGCGCGGTCGTCGTCGGCGTGGGCAACATCTACGCCAGCGAGGCGCTGTTCCGCGCCGGCATCGATCCGCGCAAGCCGGCCGGCAGCGTCTCGCGGGCGCGCTACGCACGGCTGGCCGCCGAGGTGAAACGCCTGCTGGCCTGGGCGATCGAACGCGGCGGCACCACCTTGCGCGATTTCCTCAACCCCGACGGCGCACCCGGCTACTTCTTCCGCGAACTGATGGTCTACGGCCGCGCGGGCGAACCGTGTCACGTCTGCGGCACGCCGATCCGGCAGGTCACGCTGGGGCAGCGCTCGACGTTCTGGTGTCCGCACTGTCAGCGCTAGGGATGGGTGACGAAACCGCTGCCGGCCGAGAATGTAGGGCGGGCACTGCCCGCCTGCTCCGTTTCGTGCACGTCACACGCCAAAGGCGGCGGGCATTGCCCGCCCTACTCGCTTGACCGCACTGCCAGCGATGAACCGGCGGGTCACTCCGGCCAGCGGAACTCGACGTGGGTGTTGTTGAACTCGGGATCGTCGAGGCTGCCACCCGGCTGCGCCACCAGGCCGTCGGGCAAGCCCTCGACCTCGAGCGGCTGGCCGGCGCTGAAGTGCGCGCCCAGCGACAGCAGTTCGACCAGCCGCTCGCACAGCACGCCGGCGCGGTCGACATCGCGGTCGGGCACGTTGCGCAGGCTGATGTCCGGACGGCCGAACTTGCGCATGCCGCGGGTATGGATCCACGAGCGGTCGGCGGCCGCCTCGCTGCTGCGCAGGATCAGCACATGGTGGCGCGGCGGCGCGCCGTCCTTGACCAGGTAGTGGCGGCGCCAGTGCGCCGCGTCGAACAAAGTGAGGACCTGCGGATCGAGGATGGCCGTGCCGCCCACGTCGAGCATGCCGGCCAGCACGCCGAGCGTGTCGCGCAGGTAGTCGAGGCTGGCGCCGTCCTTCAGCACGCCGCGCACCACCAGCACCTCCGGCGCGATGCGCGCGTCCTCGAACGCCTCGGGCGTGTCCTCCTTGACCAACTGACCCAGCGCGCCGTTCAGCGGGTAGCCCTCCCACTGGCGCAGCACCGCGTTCTGGAAACGCTGGATCTCGACGCCCGCGGGCAGGCCCGGGCTGCCGTAGCGCGGCGACGGGATCAACAGCTCCGGCTCGAACTTGCCGAACACGTAGAACTGCAGCACGGCCTCGTCTTCGCCAGGCTGCCAGTACGGTCGCGGCCAGCTGACGGATGTGATGGCTTCGCTCATGCAGGTTCCTTGATGGGTCGGTTCATTCGCGTTCACCCAGCGGCAGCACGGTCTGCTGCAGCTCGATGCGGCCGTGGCCCGCGCTGATCTTCTTGAACTCGGCGCGGCTCACCGAGACATAGCGTTCGTTGCCGCCGATCTCAACCTGCGGGCCGTCGGTGACGGCGCGGCCGTGTTCATCCACGCGCACCACCATGGTGGCCTTGCGCCCGGTGTGGCAGATCGTCTTGATCTCCTGCAGCTCGTCGGCCCAAGCCAGCAGGTAGCGGCTGCCCTCGAACAGTTCACCACGGAAATCGGTGCGCAGGCCGAACGCCAGCACCGGGATGCCGAGCTTGTCGACCACGTCGCTGAGTTGCCACACCTGCGGCTTGGCGAGGAACTGCGCCTCGTCGACGAACACGCAGTGCAGCGGGCCATGCGATGCGATGTCGGCCTCCACCAGCGCCAGCAGGTTCTCGTCGCCGCGGAAGCGCCGTGCATGCGCTTTCAGGCCGATCCGCGAGGCCACCACGCCATCGCCGAAGCGGTTGTCGAGCGCCGGCGTGAGGATCAGCGTGCGCATGCCGCGCTCGTGGTAGTTGTACGCGCTCTGCAGCAGGGTGGTGGTCTTGCCGGCATTCATCGCCGAGTAATAGAAATAGAGCTTGGCCATGGGGAGCGTTCGGTTGAAGACTTTGCATAATAGCGCGGCCATGGGTCGACGCTTCTAACTGCACCCGAAGGGAGTCCCCGGCAAGGAAAGCTCTGGCCTACCGGAAGATCAAAGCGCCCTATGGCACGAGGGTTCGCCTGGTCACGACCTGAATACGACGTCCGAACTTGGCATGACGATCAAGACAACAAAAGAAAGGGTACTTGCCAGCGAAAGGACGAGAAGGCACGTCGCGACCTTCGCATGCCGCGCACCACCTCGGCGCCTGATGAACACCGAAAGTCCCATGGCAACAGCCACGGCTACAACCAGGTAAAGCAAAACACCGAACCTGCCAAAACTAATCAGATGCGGGACAAATCCTCCTACCTTATAAACCATCATGGCAGCATGGCATATCTGACCGCCGGTATATAAAAACTGCAGGCCGACAACCATGGCAGACGCCAGAAGCATCGCCGCCGAACAAGCATATCGTATTGCCGTATTGCTGTTCCTTGCACTCATGGAGTTCGCACAATCCTTCGCAAAAGTCATATGCAGTTCCAATTGGCGGCGAAGCTGTGCAGGCTACCCGCCTTGGCCCGCCCTGCCGAATCAAGTGTGCATTTTAGAATTGAATTCGCCACTAAGTTCAGTGTATTCGTGAACCTAGCGCGGGGAATATCGTGTCGAGTGATCCCGCCAACGCCCATCCATCGCCATCAAATACTGGAGCGATTGCCAAAATCGGTTTGCAGTCGTAACCGGCGCCGCTAAAAACCCAAGCAACTGAATACATCGCAATACTCGAACCGAGTGACTTATTAATGGATTCAGGTGTGCTGTTCATGGCATCGAAACAGTAGTAAACATGCCCTGCTTGGAAGCGCATCTGGATGTGATTTCGGGCTACCAGCGAATCGATTTCGGACTCTATTGCATAGGCGTGGGGAACCAGGAGCTCTGCTTCAGGATGGTCACGCATCAATAGCGACAATACCGAAGAGAGATAGGCATCAACTTCGTTTGCTCCAGTCAAGAGGGCAACTACTCCGTCACCAGACGTGATAGTTGGAGAGTGCTCAAGCGCCCTCGAGAGGTCAAGTCCGCGCGCCATATCGCCGACTTCCGCATGAACAAGAAGCCGTATGTCGGCTAACACAGAAACAAGAGCTTCTTCCGTCATATCGGAAAAGAGAGTCAGGGCACTTGCACGAATTAGGGTCTTAAGAGCTGCTTCCTGCGAGGAAGCAGCTCTCACTAATGCGGCTGGAATATGCGAAGTCATTAAGTTATCGGCGGATGAAGGGGATCGATTGGAGGTGCTTGTGGAAAAATTCGGTATTTGACTTTTGTTCTCGTCGACCCAATCCCAATGCGGCGGAATGGGTTCTGGATGGTCCATATCGGGGTGCAAGGTCCAATGCTTTTCAGGATTGTACCATCCACCATTTGGATCGCCTGGCTTGGAGCCTGGAGCCCCACGCCACTCCCAACCTTTGCCGGGACACTGCGTGGGATCTGTGGGAATCTTCGGAAAATCCTCAGGAAGTTGGGGAGTGGGTGCCCCTGGCGGAAGCGGCTTGACCGGTTCGATCAATGGCCGAGGAACCAGCGGCTCTTCAGAAAGTAGGCCACCTATCCGGCCTATCCGAAATAGTAACTCCTGCAATCCGAGCGGATCGACATTACTGAGCGGATTGTTACCCACATAGACATAAGTCGATATGCCACCTGCCAGCCCAATCGGATCACTTTGCAGATACCGTCCCGTCGCTGGCTCATATGTCCGGAAGTAGTTGTAATTCGTCCCCGACTCCGCATCGTAGTACTGACCGGGATAGCGAAGATCCAGCGCATACCCAGTCGCCGAAGTCGGCTGCTGCTCTCCCAACGAATTGCCCTGATAGACCCATTGCCAGATCACCGTGCCCGTGCCGTCGCTGACCGCTCGCGGCGTGCCCAGCTGATCGGCGATCACATAGTTCACCGTGCTGGTGGTGACGCTGCCATTGGTGGTGTTGTCTATCACCGCTACTGGAATGTCGCCCAGCCACACGTAATCTCTATTGGTCGTGCCGTACTCGCCGATCAGCTGGCTGACTTCGTCATAGGCATAACGCTCGGTCACCGCCTGCGGGAAGGTGGCCACTTTCCCGATACGCTGCCCCAAGGCGTTATAGGTATAGGTGCCTACGGTCTGGCCATTGCGCTGCGCGACGGTCAGCCGGTTGCGCCCGTTGTAACCAAAACCAAAAGTCTCGCCGCCGACCACGCTGCCGGTGGTATTGCCATTGGCGTCATTCACGCGTGGCGCATTGCCGATGCTGGCGAGCTGGTGCGTGCCACTGGTGTAGAGGTACGCGCCCGCCGCCAGGCCGCTGGCCGTCTTGCTCAGGCGGTCGCCGGTCTTGTTGTAGCTGTAGCTTTCCAGCGTCGTGCCCCCATCGGCGACTGCCGTGAGTCGCTGCAGCGGATCGTAGCTATAGGTTTCTGTGGCTGGGTTGGCGCCGGGTGCATTGCCCAGCGCGATGATGTTACCCATCGCGTCACGGTTGAAATGCAGCGCCAACGCCGGACTCGTCAGGTCGGTCAGCTGATAGTTGGCGTCGTAGGTGCGCGTGACGGTCTGGCCATTGCCCAGCGTGTAGCTGCTGACCGGCCCGAACGGCAGGTAGGCCACGTTGCTGACCACGGCCGGCGGTGCCGTGCTTGCCCCGGCGGGGGTCACCTGCACGCCGCTGATCCGACCGTTGCTGTCGCGCGTGTAGCTGACGGTGGCTTGGCTGGGGGTGCTGATGCCGCTCAGCCGATTGGCCAGCGTATAGGCATAGCTGGTGGTGTCGGTGGTCGTGCCCTGGACCTGGCTTTTCCGGGTGACGTTGCCGCGGGCGTCGTAGCAGTAAACCGTGGTCACCGCGCTTTCAATGACGCGCGTGAGGCGGCCCAGCGGGTACGAGCTGCTGCAGCCCGTGACGGTATCGGCTTCGTCGTAGTGGTAGCCCACGTCGAGAGTGCTGTCGGCATAGCTGACGCCAGTCAGGCGATCCAGCACATCGTAGGTCGAGGTGCTGACGATGCCCTTGGCGTCGGTATGGACGAGGCGATTGCCGGCAGCGTCGTAGGTGTCGGTGCTGGTGCCGGTATCGGGGCTGAGCACGGAGGTGCGGTTGCCCAGGCCGTCGTAGCCGTAGAGGGTGCCCAGGCCGTCGGGATCGCTCACACCCTCCAGGCGATCCAGCGCATCGTAGGCCAGCGTACTGGTGGTGTCCTGGGTGGCGGTGTCCGTGCCGTTGTAGTTGTCGATCGTGCTGACCAGCCGGTTCAGCGCATCGAAGCCCTGTTGGCGCTGGACACCCAGCGCATCGGCGCTGTGCACTAGGTTGCCGTTGCCGTCGTAGCTGTCGCCGTAGCTGGCGTTGAAGACGGTATGGTTGAGGCCATCCATGACCGCGGTGAGCTGGCCCAGCGCGTTGTAGCTGCGCGACAGGCTGCGTGTCACGGTACCGGTGCTGGTGCGGGTCTCCTCCCCGGTCTTGTTGCCGGCGGCGTCGAGCGTGTAGTGGATGCTGTTGCCCTGCGCATCGGTGATGTCGGTGAGGCGATGGGCGGCATCGTAGGTGAACGTGGTGGTGACGTTGTCGGGGTCGGTGAGAGAAGCCACGGCGCCGTATGACGTGTAGGTCAGCGTCGTGGTGGCGCCTGCCACGCTGCGTGAAGCCAGCCAGCCGCGCGGCGTGTAGGTCAGGTCGGTGACTACGCCGTTGGCGTCCTGCAGGCTGGTGACGCGGCCGGCACCGTCGTAAGTCAGATAGGTGGTGGTATGGCCCAGGGCATCGGTCACTGACTGCAGATCACCGTGATGCGCGGTGGTGCTGTCGGTCAGGTAATACGCGTAGGTGGTGACGTCAGCCACCTCGGTGCGCGGACCGTCCACGGCAAGCAGCAAACCCACGATCGGACACTGGGTGGTATCAATGGCCGTGCAGTAGCTGTAGGTCCAGCGGCGTACACCGACCGGCGGCGTACCGGTGGTCGCGCAGGTGTAACTACTAGCTTGGGCCGGATCAATTTCGCAACGTGCCAATGGCTGGCCGGCAGTGTTGTAGACCCAGGCGGTTTTGGCTACCGTGGTGCCGCTCGCATCGACGATGGTGCTTTGCAGCGGAACGCGCAGCGTGGTGTCCCACGTCGTATTCGTGGTGCGCTGATTCGTGCTGCCAGAAGCATCTACCTGCTGATCGAGCAAGCCTTTGGCATCGTAAGTCGATGTCATGACGTTGCCGTTGAAGTCGGTGTACGCGGACGGGTAGCCGTTGGCATCATACGTACGAGTTTTCCACGGCTGGTCGCACTGCGGGCCACACGGTTGGTCGAGAGTGCTGACCCGGATCAGCCCGTTCACCGTGGTGAAACCCATCGTGGCGCTGTGGCCGAGCGGGTATTGCACGGTCGATGTGCCGTTGCTGTTGTAGGTGATGTGGGTGGTGCCCACGCTACCCGCAAAACTGGAAGACGTAGCGCGACCGGTGCTGTCGTAGGTCGTGTTCTCGTAGCGTACGCCAGCTTCGTCCACGATGCCGGTCATCGCATTGGGTAGATTTACGCCGCCTGTCAGCGACGATTCGTTGTAGACATACTGACGTGTCTTGGTATCGGGGTATTGGACCGAGAGCAGATTGCCACTTGCATCGTAGGTGTAGGTCAGCGTGCCGCCGTCCGGCTGCATTACCTGAGAGACATTGCCGTTGCTGTTATAGATGAAGTTGAGCTGGCGACCCTTGGGATCTGTCACGGTCAACAGTAGTCCCGGCCAGGGCGCAATAGCGGGGGCGGTCAATGTGGTGCTGTAGGTCAGCGTGATGCCTTGACCGCTCCCATCGGTGACCGCCTGCAACATGCCTGTAGCGTCGTAGGTCTCGAAGTGGCGTAGCGCTGCGACAAAAACGGTATAGCTCGTCGCCACACCTTGGGCATTGTCGGTCTCGATAAGGGTGTCCGGGATGTCCGGATCGGTTGTCCACAGACCATTGGCCTTCTTGAATGTCTCTTGTTTGCCATCCGGGCGGAACATCACCGCTGCATTGGGTGGGAGAATTGCCCCCGGCCTAGAGCCCGTGTTCGATAGCTGCAGTGAGCGATCAAAGCTATGTCGCCAATCAACGCCCATCGCGGTAGATGCCACACTGCCCATACTGTTGTAAAAACGACGAAATGTCAGCCAGTTGCCATCAGAATAATCATCATCTTGCAAGTACTTGCTACCGGTTGAGGCATTGATTGGGTCGCCGGCCATAGGCGCGCCCTTTTTAGCCGCACAGGAGGAGCTTGAAGAAGGCCTACTGCCGCTCGCCTCTTCACTTCCTTCGCCGCCATCGCAACCAGCGCCGCTGCCAGCGTTTTTGGCTGGACTGTACGGATAGGCTATTCCCAGAAGGCCCTCAGGACCTCCATAACAATTGCTACCCCTTTGATACATCAGAGCGAACGTTCCGCCGGTGGTGCCGTCTATAGGCGCCCATGAAAAAGAGCAGTTAGGTGGATAGACACCCCAGTAGTGCTGATAAGACACCCAATATGCGTTAGCCGCGGCCGCAAGGCTGCTGTAATAACCGGTAAAAAATTGAGGTGAGTAGTACGGCGCACCGTAGTATGTGGTCGATGTGCTCGCTGTATTTGCGGATAGTTGCTGCGAAGGCACTTGCGCGTGATTTGGGAACACGGCCATTGCTGAGGTTAGCGCACCGTGCGAACTTGAGGCCCTTGCGGGTCCCATTTGCGAGCTTCCATCTCCTGTGGATCCGCCGGAGGCGGATGCCGATCCGACACCACACACGCTGATGCAAAGCGCTAGCGACACACACCGAACAAAGTCCATTTGATTCCCCTGTAACGCGGATGGCTATTTAGATAGCGCGATTCTCCGCAACCAGAAACTCCTCGACGACATGGGCTTAGCTACTGATGATGGTGTTTACTGTGCGCCGTGTCGCAGTCTGGGCTTGCTTGAAGATCAAGAGCACCCCGCCCGGCCCTCCCCTGCGCGCCGGGGGGGGGGAGCGCGCGTCAGGCCTTGTCCAGAGGCGTGTTGCCGCCGGTGAACTGCGCGCGCGCCTGGGCCAGCCGGTAGCGGTGTTCGGCGCGGCTGCGGCGCCAGTCGCGCAGGAAGCAGATGGCGTAGACCAGCTTGAACAGCTGCAATCGCCGCAGCACCTTCGGCGTGTCGAACAGGTCGCCGGCGAGCATCGAGATCACGCCCTGCTCCAGCTGCCAGGTGTTGCGCGGCTGGCGAAACATCTGCTGCATCACCGGGCCGTTGAAGCGGTAGATGAAGAACGAGAAACGCGCCATGCCGGCGCGCTGGCGTTTCTCCAGTTGGCGCAGCAGGGCCGGCTCGCGTCGCGGTTCGCGCAGTGCCTGGTCGACCACCGCGGCGGCCTGCTCCGCGCCGCTCATCGCCAGATACACGCCGGAGGAAAATACCGGGTCGAGGAAGGCGAACGCATCGCCTACCAGCACCCAGCCCGGCCCGCCCATGCGGCTGGCGTCGTAGGAATAGTTGCCGGTGACGCGTACCTCGTCGTCGATCAGTTCGGCGTGCTGCACGCGCGCCCACAGCGCCGGGCTCAGCTTCAGCGTGTCGAACAGGAACTCAACCGTGCGGCCCTTGCGCTGCCTGAGGTAATCCGGCCGGCATACCGCGCCCACGCTCATCACGCCGTCCGGCAACGGGATCATCCACATCCAGCCGTGCGCGAAGCTGTAGATGCTGATGTTGCCGGCATCCTCGCCCTCGCGCCTCGCGGCGCCGCGGAAGTGGCCGAAGATCGCCGCGCTCTGGTGCTGGTCGTTGCGCCGGCGCAGCTTGCGTTTCGTCGCCAGCAGCGCATCGCGGCCGCTGGCGTCGACCACGTAGCGCGCCTGGATCGCGTAGTCGCGGCCATCGTCGGTGCGCACGTCCAGCCAGCTCTCGCGCGGGCCGCGCTGCTCGACGCGCAGCACTTCATGCCCTTCGCGTGCGTCGGCGCCGGATTCGCGCGCGTGCCCGTACAGCATCCTGTCGAAATCCTGCCGCCATACCTGGTACGCATGCGGCGGGCTCTGCCCGATCGCGCGGGCGAACGCGTAGGTGTTGTAGCCGCGCGCGTTGTCCGCCTCGAAATCCGCGCCGGGCTTGAACACGCCCAGCTCGCGCACCTTGTCCAGCACGCCCAGCCGCTCGAACACCGGCAGGTTCATCGGCAGCAGCGATTCGCCGATATGAAAGCGCGGGTGGTGCGCCTTCTCCAGCGCGATCACCTTGTAGCCGCGGCGCGCCAGCAGCGCCGCCGCGGTGCTGCCGCCGGGGCCGCCGCCGATCACCGCCACGTCGCACTGCTCGACTTCCTGCTCCGCCATGCCGCTCCCCGCTGACTGTCGTGCGGCCGATTATGGCCGAAGCCGGCCGGTGCGCCAGTGGTGCTCTGTTACCATCGACCACCGCCTCGTCCTGTCTCCCGATCCATGCTCAATCCGCAACAACTGGCCGCCGTCGAACACTGCGACAGCCCGCTGCTGGTGCTCGCCGGCGCCGGTTCCGGCAAGACCAGCGTGATCACCCAGAAGATCGCCTACCTGATCCAGCGCCGCAAGCTGGCGCCGTCGAAGATCGCCGCGATCACCTTCACCAACAAGGCCGCGCGCGAAATGCGCGAACGCGTGGCGAAGCTGGTCAGCAGCGAGGATGCCGCCGCGCTCACGGTGAGCACGTTCCACGCGCTGGGGCTGAAATTCCTGCAGATCGAACACGCCCGTGCCGGCCTGCGCCGCGGTTTTTCGGTGCTGGATGCGGACGACAGTGCGGGCATCGTCAAGGAACTGGCGCCGACCGGCGCCAAGCCCGACGTGCTGTTCGGCATCCGCAACCTCCTGAGTCGCGCGAAGAACGGCGGGCTGTCGCCGGAGGAAGCGCTGGCTGCCGCGCGCAGCCCGCGCGAGCTGGAAGCGGCGACCATCTACGACATGTACCAGCAACGCCTCGCCGCGTTCAACGCGGTGGATTTCGACGACCTGATCCGGCTGCCGCTGCGCATCCTGGAAAGCGACGCCGAATGCCGCGAGGCGTGGCGCGAGCGCCTGCGCTACCTGCTGGTGGACGAGTACCAGGACACCAACGACGCGCAGTACCGCCTGCTGAAGGTGCTGGCCGGCGAGCGCGGCGGGATCACCTGCGTGGGCGACGACGACCAGTCGATCTACGCCTGGCGCGGCGCGAATCCGGAGAACATCGACCAGCTCGGCCGCGACTGGCCGAACCTGCGTGTGATCAAGCTGGAACAGAACTACCGTTGCGGCAAGCGCATCCTGCGCGCGGCGAATGCGCTGATCGCGCACAACCCGCACCTGCACGAAAAGAAGCTGTGGAGCGAGCACCCGGAAGGCGCGCCGATCCGCGTGCTCGAGTGCAAGGAGGCCGAGCACGAGGCCGAGCGCGTCGCCGCGATCGCCACCACCTTGGCCGAGAGGCACAAGGCGCGCTGGGACGACATGGCGATCCTGTACCGCGGCAACTTCCAGGCGCGGGTTCTTGAAAAGGCTTTGCGCCTGGCGCGCATTCCGTACCACCTTACCGGCGCCTTGAGCTTCCTCGACCGCGCCGAGGTGAAGGACGTGCTGTGCTACCTGCGCCTGCTGACCAATCCCAGCGACGACGCCGCGTTCCTGCGCGTGGTCAACGTGCCGAAGCGCGAGATCGGCGCGACCACGCTGGAGAAGCTGGGGCAGATCGCGCAGTCGCGCCACTCGTCCCTGCTCGACGCCACCCGCAGCGATGGTGTGCTGCGCCAGCTCACCCCGCGCCCGGCCGCCGCGCTGGCTGCGTTCGCGAACCTGCTGGACGAACTGCGCAGTGCGTCGCTGCATGAAAGCGCCGCCGACCTGGTCGAGCTGATCCTGAAACGCACCGGCTACGTCGCGCAGATCATCGCCAGTACACCCGACGCCGGCACACGCGAGCGCAAGCTGGGCAACCTGAAGGAACTGGCCGACTGGTTCCGCGCGATGCAGAAGGGCGGCAACACGGCCGGTGACCTCGCCTCGCAACTGGCCCTGCTCAGCCACGCCGACCGCGACGAACCGGGCAACGCCGTGCGCATGATGACCCTGCACGCGGCCAAGGGCCTGGAGTTCCGCTTCGTCTTCATCGTCGGCTGCGAGGACGGCACGCTGCCGCACGAGGGCGCGCTGGACGAGGGCCGCGTCGACGAGGAACGCCGGCTGATGTACGTCGGCATCACCCGCGCCAAGGAACTGCTGACGCTGTCGTGGTCGGCGAAGACCAAGCGCTACGGCGACGTCCACAGCAACCAGCCCAGCCGCTTCCTGCACGAGCTGCCGCAGGCCGACCTGCACTGGCAGGGCAAGGACCCGGAAGCGGACAAGGAAGTGACCCGCGAAACCGCCGAGTCGCACATGGCACGGATCAAGGCGATGCTGGCGGGCGGTTGAGCTTCTCGCCCGTCGCCACCGCTTCCGGCGACACGCGAGCCTGGGCGCTCGGCCTTCGATATCCCTGCGTCATTTCCAGCCGTTGATGAAGAACGTGATGACGATGGCGTTGGTGAAGTCGATCAGGAACGCGCCCACGATGGGCGCCACCAGGAAAGCGCGCGGCGCCGGCCCGAAGCGCTCGGTCAGCGAACTCATCACCGCCATGGCGTTGGCCGTCGTCCCCAGCATGAAGCCGACGAAGCCGCTGGCCATGACGGCGGCATCGTAGTCGCGCCCCATCAGCCACCACAGCGGCCAGCAGCAGAAGGCCACGACCACGATCGACTGCACGCCCAAGTTGACCAGCAAGGGCATGGCCAGCCCGGTGAGGTCCCATAGATGCAGGTTCATCAGCGCGACGACGAGAAACAGCGAGAGCGAGGCGTTGCCGATGATGTCGATGCTGCGCAACGACAGGCCGAACCAGCCGAGGTGGTCGTCGACGTTGCGGATCAGCGCGCCCACGAGCATGGCGCCGATGTAGCTGGGCAGGGTCAGGCCGAGCGCGCCCAGCCCGCCGCTGATCCAGGCGCCGATACCCATGGCCAGCAGGATCAGCACGAAGCTCCTGAGCCCTGCATAAGTCTGCTCCTCGGCGCTGGCGGCGTTTGCCGCGGCAGCGGCGGGCGCCGGTGGCGGCATCGCCGGCGCACTCCCGGCCACGTCCAGAGATTGAGGCGTGCGCAATTTGAGGCGCTCGATCAGCATCGTCGCCAGCGGTGCGCCGATCACCGAGCCGCAAATGATGCCGGCCATCGCGTTGGCCAGCGCCACGCTCGGTGCGCCTTGCACGCCGGCCTGGGTGAACAGCGGCGCGAACGCCAGGCCGGTGGCGGGCCCGCCGGCGAGCGTGACCGAGCCGGTGATCACGCCGAACAGCGGCGGCAGCCCGAACGCCGTGGCCAGCCCGATGCCGACCAGGTTCTGCACCACGGCGAGGCCGGTGGCGAGGCCGAGGAACAGCACGATCTGGCGACCGCTGACCTTGAGCAGGGACGTGCTCGCGTTGAAGCCGATGGCGGTGAAGAACGCGATCATCAGCGGCTGTTGAAACGCCGTATCGAAGTGCACCGGCGTGACCTTCCACTGGCGGCAGGCGAGCAGCGCCAGCGCCACCAGCAGGCCGCCGATCACCGGCGCCGGAATGCTGAAGCGCGACAGCAGCGGCACCCGCGCGCGGATCGCATACCCGGCGATCAGGAACAGGCCGCCACAGGCCACGGTCTGGACCGGGTCGAGCATCAGCACGCGGGCGCCCTCTCGTCCGCGGTGGTTCGCCGGCCTGCAGATGCGCGCGCGGCGATCACCCTCATCCGCCCCAGAATGCCGGCAAGGGCGGCAGCAGGAAGCCTCCCTGCAGGCTCACGCCGTCGGGGTAGTCGTCCTGCAGCCAGAGCGGGCCGTCCAGGTCGATGAACTCCGCTTCGCGCGCGATCTCCAGCGCCGGCGTGATGCCGAGCGAGGAACACACCATGCAACCGACCATGATCTTGAAACCATCGACGCGCGCGGCCCGCAGCAGGCGCCAAGCCTCGGTCAAGCCGCCGGTCTTGTCCAGTTTGATGTTGACCGCCTGGTAGCGGTCGCGCAGCCGCGGCAGGTCCGCCGTCACGTGGCAGGCCTCGTCGGCGCAGATCGGGATGCGGCTGAAGAAACCCAGCAAGGCGTCGTCCGCGTCCGCCGGCAGCGGCTGCTCCAGCAAGTCGACGCCCGCGCGCTCCAGCATGGGTTGCATGTCGCGCAGCAGTTCGATGTTCCAGCTTTCGTTGGGGTCCACGATGAGATGGGCGAAGGGCGCCGCCCGCCGCACGGCCTCGATCCGCGCCGCCGGATCGTCCGCGTCGACCTTGATCTTGATCAGTCCGGCGCCGGCGATGCGGGACGCCGCCTGCCCCATCCGCTGCGGCGTGTCGATGCCGACGGTGATCGCGCTGACCAGCGTGGACCGTGGCGGGCGCCCCAGCTGCACCCATACGGGCACCGAGCTGAGTTGCGACTCGAGATCCCACATCGCGGCGTCCAGGGCATTGCGTGCGGCGCCCGCCGGCAGTCGCGCCTGCAGTTCGTCCCGCCCCATGCCGGCGACGAGTTCGGCGCGCAACGCCTCCATCGCGTCGATCACCGACGCCACCGATTCGCCGTAGCGAGCGTAGGGAACGGATTCGCCGCGCCCGATGCGGTCCGCCTGGCGCAGTTCGACCGTCACCACGTCGGCGGCGTACTTGACCCCGCGCGCGATGCGGAAAGGCGCCACCAGCGGGAAGCTGCGCTGCGTGATGCTCAGTTCGCGAAGCATGCGAGCAGGTTGTCCACGATGGCTTCGACACCCATGCTGACCGGGTCCTGGCAGGGCAGCTGGAGCAGGTCGCTGATCCGCTGGCAGGCCGCCAGCGCTTCCGGCGCCGGCATGCCGGAAGTGTTCAGCGCGACGCCGACCGCCCTGACGGCCGGGTTGGTCAGGCGCGCAGCGGCGAGGTTGGCTTCCAGGCAGTGCCGCAACTCGGGCAGCGGGTAACCGGGCAGGCCGCGCATGTGACGCCGGGTCGGTTCGTGGCACAACACCAGCGCGTCGGGCTGGGCGCCATGCAGCAGGCCGAGCGACACGCCGGCGTAGGAAGGATGGAACAGCGAACCCTGGCCCTCGATCAGGTCCCAGCCGTCGTCGCTGCGGGCCGGCGAAATCCATTCGACGGCGCCCGAGATGAAATCGGCGACCACCGCATCGACCGGCACGCCCGCGCCGGCGACGAAGATGCCGGTCTGGCCGGTGGCGCGAAAATCCGCCGCGCAACCGCGCTGACGCATGGCCCGCTCCAGCGCGAGCGTGGTGTACATCTTGCCGACCGAGCAGTCCGTGCCCACCGTAAGCAGCCGTCTACCGGCGCGCGGGCGACCGGTGCCGACCGGAATGCCCGGCGCGGGATCGCGCGCGTCGAACAGCACGCGGCCGTTGCGCTGCGCGGCCGCCACGATGTCCGCATTCGCGCGCAGCTTCTGGTGCAGGCCGGCGACCACGTTGAGGCCGGCGTCGAGCGCCGCGATGGCGTCGGCAACGATCTCCGGCGCCATCACGCCACCGGCGTTCGCGGTACCGATCATCATGGTATTCGCGCCGCGGGCCCTGGCCTCGGCCATGCCGATGTCGGGCAGACCCAGCGTCAGCTTGCAGTCGGGGTGACGGTACTGGCCCACGCACCATTCCGGGCGCCACCAGGCCACGCCCCTGGCCGTCTTGATGGCCAGATCGTCGGCCGGATTGCCCAGGTACAACAGATAAGGCGGCCCCCAATGGGCAGGCAGGGTCGCATCGCCATGGTTTGGCATGAAAGGCTTACTCCACGTGACGGCCACGCCGTCGACCAGATGAGGGATCTCCGCGCCGACCGTTCCCACCGGTGGCGACGGGTTGTACGGATGGGCAGGCTCGGGCGGCGCCGAAACGCCTGAGCCTGCCCTGGAATAGCCGGCGCGCCGGGTGGATCCGTACGGCGCAGGTCATGCCGTCGGCGCGGGGGTGGCCCGGCGATCCCTCGGTTCGCCCCGGCCACGCTGCCCTCATTCCCGGCAATGCCGGCCCATGGATCAATGGATGGTTTCGACCTTGCCCAAGCCATTGGGATTGCGCGGGTCGCTGGCCGCCGTCTTGGTGTTGGTCGTCTTGTCCCAGACCACGACGTTCATGTTGCCCCACGATTCCTTGTCGTTGATTTCGTAACCCATGGCCTTCAGCTTCGCCAGCACGTCGGCCGGGATGTCGCTGCCCTTCTCGATATCGACGCGGTCGGGCAGGAACTGATGGTGGATGCGCTTTTGCGCGGTGATCTCGCCGGCATTCTTGCCGTCAATGAAGGCGAGGATGCCTTCGAACACCTGCGTGATGATGGTCGAGCCGCCGGGCGAGCCGATCACCGCCAGGCGATCCTTGCCGACCACGATGCTGGGCGTCATCGACGACAGCATCCGCTTGCCGCCGACCGGTGCATTGGCGCTGCCGCCGATCAGGCCGAACGCGTTGGGCTGGCCCGAGACCAGGGCAAAATCATCCATCTCGTTGTTGAGCAGGATGCCGGTCTTGCCGGCGACGAAGCTGGAACCCAGCGTGGTGTTGACCGTGGCGGTCATCGACACCATGTTGCCGTCCTTGTCGATGATCGAGTAGTGCGTGGTGTGCATGCCCGGATCCTTCGCATGCACCGACGGCAGCCACGCCGACTTGGTCGCCTGGTCCGGCAGGATGCTCTGGCGCAGCCCGTCGGCGTAGTAAGGCGAGAGCAGCATGTCCAGCGGCATCTTCACGAAGTCGGGATCGCCCAGGTATTCGTTGTGGTCGCGGAAGGCGCGGCGCATCGCCTCCACGAGGTAATGGATGCGGTGGGCCTCATCCATGCTCTTGAGATCGATCGGCGCAAGGATGTTCAGCATTTCGGCGAGCGCCACGCCGCCGGAGGACGGCGGTGGTGCCGTGACGATCTTGTAGCCGGCGTAGGTCAGCTCGATCGGCTGGCGCTCTTTCGCCCGATAGCTGGCCAGGTCGGCCAGCGTCCAGGTGCCGCCGGCGGCACGCACCGATTTCACCAGTTCCTTCGCCACCGCGCCCTTGTAGAAACCGTCCGCACCTTTTTCGGCCAGCGCCTTCAGGGTTTTCGCCTGGTTTGGATCGCGGAAGATGCCGGTCTCCTGGGGCATCTTGCCGCCTGGCATGAACTTGCCGGACGAGGCCGGATAACGGCGCAGCACATCGGCCTTGTGGCCGATCGAGCGGACCAGCGCACCGCTGGGATGGAAGCCTTCTTCGGCCAGCCGGATCGCCGGACTCAGCGACACCGCGAGCGGCAGCTTGCCGTACTTGCCCGCCATGTAGGCGATGCCGGCAGGAAAGCCGGGGATGCCGGCAGCCAGCGGTCCGTTGAGCGACGTGTCGCGGTTGGGCGTGCCGTCCGCTTTCAGGTAGTCCTTCTCGCTGACTGCCTGCGGCGCCATCTCGCGTGCGTCGATGAAGGTGTCCTTGCCGGTGGCCGCATCGTGGATCACGGCGAGGAAACCGCCACCCATGCCCGAAGCCTCCGGCTGCACCACCGACAGCGACGCGCCCACCGCGATCGCGGCGTCCACGGCGTTGCCGCCGCGCGCGAGGACTTCGAAACCGGCCTCGGTAGCCAGCGCATTGGCGCTGGCTACCGCCGCGGTCTTGTCCGCCGCCGTGTCCTGCGCGTGGGCCAGCATGCCGAAGCTGCCGATCGCCAGCGCCAGCAGGATGCCATGCCAGCGCAGCCTGCCGTGCGCCGGCGGGCGGCAGGTGGTCACGGCATCGCCGTGCGGCGTGTTTCGTTCGATCATTGGGTCACCCTCCACGATGGGGTTCGAGCATAGTCACAGGCAGCCGCGCGCCACCAATGAAAAGACGATGGCATGGCATAGCTGGCGGTTGTGGCACGCGGCTGCCTGCGATGCACGCGGGCCTGGTCAGACCACGACCCGACCGACGAGAGCCCCGCTGCGGAACGGGGCTTTCGTCGTGTCGGGCCAGCACTTACCAGTGGTACTGCACCTTGCCGTACACGAACGCACCCTGGAAGCCGAACGGCGAACTGGACGAATACGGGAACGCGCCGTTCTGGTCGTCACCCACGGGGACCTTCTTCGGGTAGGTGTTGAGCACGTTGTCGCCGCCCACGGTGAACGTCCAGCGATCGCGGTTGTAGCTCACCGCCAGATCGAGCAGCCATTTGTGCGGGTACACGGTGTCGTCCAGGTAGCTGGTCGAGCCGTACGAGGTGATCCGGCCGTAGCGGGTCAGTGTTCCGTTGAAGGCCCAGGGGCCGATGTTGTAGGTCTCGTTGAGGATCAGCTTGCTGCGCGGCGCGGTGTCCGCAAGCAGGCCCTTGATCGCGCTGCGGTTGAGGCGCTGGAAGATGACGCCCAGCGAGTCCAGCACGGCCGGGTTCGGCTTGACGTCGGTGACCTTGTTCTTGTGGTAGCCGTAGCTGAGTGTCGACAGCAGGTTGCCGTTGTCGCCGAAATCGCTGCGATAACTGGTCACCACATCGGCACCCTGCGTGCGCACGGTGCCGGCATTGGTGAAGTAGGAAAGGCCGCTGTACTGCAGGTTGGTGACGCCGTTGGCCGCCAGGTAATCCTTCACCGCCGGCGTCGACAGCGAGAGCGAACTGGACAGCGCGATGCGATTGGTGACGGTGATCTGGTAGGCATCGAACGACATGTTGAGTTCGTTGGTGGGATTCCACACCACGCCCGCGGTGAAGTTGCGCGACTTCTCCGCCTCCAGCGGTTCGCTGCCGAGCAGCCGCGCCAGCGGGTTGTCCACCGGCACCAGTCCGCGCAGGTAGATGCCCGGCGGCAGCCCTAGCGAATTGCCGGCGCCGAAAGAGGCCGACGTGGTTTCGGAGTAGTGCTGCTGGCCCAGTCCCGGAGCGCGGAACCCGGTCGAGGCGCTGCCGCGCAGGGCGAACGAGTCGGTGAAGTCGAAGCGGCCGGACAAGGCGGCGGAGGTGGTGGTGCCGAAGTCCGAATAGTCCTCGTGACGCACGGCGGCGGAGAAGCCGAACCGCTCGGTCAGGTTGCCTTCCAGCTGCAGGTACTCGGCGACGTCATGCCGGTCCACCGAAATGGCGTCCTGCGGACCCCAGCCGGCAAAGCCCTGCGCGCCGCCGCGGACACCGGACGTGCCCACATAGTACGAACCGAAGTCGCCAGCCGTCACGTCGTAACTCTGGCGCAGCCATTGCGTGCCGAAGGACAGCGTCAGCGGATTGGGCAGCCAGCCGAACGAGATCTCCCTGGAGATGTCGATGTCGAACGTCTGCTGTTTCGCGGTCAGGATGCCGTCGTGGAAACTGGTCGGGCTGCTGCCGAAGTCGTTCAGCATCGCGTAGTTGGTGGAGTTTTGCGTGCTGTAGGAAACGCGGTTGCCGCCATAGTTGCCGCTGATGTCCCAGCGCCAGTCATTCCAGGTGCCGCGCAACCCGGCGACCAGCGAGGTATCCGTGGAGACGCCATGCTCGCGCGGCAGGAAGCCGTCGGGATAGACCATGCCGATAAGCGGGTTGTTCGGATAAGGCGTGTTGCTGCCGTAGCGGTAGAAACCGCGCGGCTCGCCGACGCGGCGCCCGTAGTGGCCGAACGCGTAGAACTGCACGCCGGGGCTGATGTCGTACTGCGTGTTGAGGAACAGGTTCTGGTTTCTGAAAGCCACCGTCCCGTAGTGGAACTTCACGCCGAGCTGGGCCAGCCCGGGGCGACGGTCCACGCCGGCGCGGTTGCTCGGGCTCTGGTTGCTGTTTTCGGCGGTGATGCGCAGCCAGCCGCTTTCGCCACCCAGCGGAATGCCGAAATTCGCCGCGCCCTGCCATTGCCGGCCATCGCCGGCGGAGAACTGGCCGCCGCTGAGCTGCACGTCGCCACCCTTGGCGCCTTTTTTCAGGATGATGTTGACCACGCCGGAAAGCGCGTCGGAGCCGTATTGCGCGGAGGCGCCGTCACGCAGCACTTCGATGTGGTCGATCGCCGACAGCGGGATCGTGTTGAGATCGATGCCCTGCGAGCCCTGGCCGATCTGGCCCAGGCTCAACACCAGCGCGCCAGGATGCCAGCGCTTGCCGTCCACCAGCACCAGCACCTGGTCCGGCGACAGCCCACGCAGTTCGAACGGCCGCTGGAACGCGAAGGTGTCCGACGCGGGCGCAAACGGGAAGTTCAGCGAGGGAATGGCGCGTTCGAGCGCCTGGGTCAGGTCGATCGTGCCGGTCTGTTTCAGCACGTCGGCGGAGATCACGTCGATCGGCGTCAGCGACGAACTTTCCGTGCGGTTGCCGGCGCGCGTACCGGTCACCACCACCGGGCCCAGGTTCTTCACCCTGGTCTGTGCCTCGGTCGATGTCTTGGCCGCTGCATCGGCCGGTGTCGCGGGCGGGCTCGCATTCTGCGCCGCCGCGGTGTGGGTGAGTGCAAGCAGTATCGCAGCAGCCAGCGAGGTCGACGTGATCCGACCGGGACGCTTGTTCATGAAATTCCCCCCAAGTGTTTTGCCGCAACAAGACCGCCGCAGGCCAAGGCGCTCGCATGGCGCTGCCCGTCGGCGGATGTACCCCTGTAGATGTTCCTGAAGCCTGCCTCGACCGCGAACCAGTCCCCGCTGGCGATCGCGGCGTCACCGTCCTGCGTGGCTACCGTCACCGGGAAAACGGGCCGGCATGGCTGAAAGACGCTGCGGTACGGTCTTGCCCCGCAGGCTGACTCTGCACATGGTCGCGGCGCGTTTCGGTCGGACATTCGCTCACCCTTCGCAGCACGGGGTTGAGCATAGGCACGGGCACGCGAAAGCCACCAATGAAAAGACGGGCACTTGGCATAACTGAAGGTTGTGGACGCTTCAGTGGCGAACGGGGCGCGACGCCTTCGCCTCAGGCCGGTGCCAGCATCTGCTGGGCAAGCTGGCGCACCAGGTCCAGGAAACGCTTCTGCACCGGATTCAGCGGGCTGTCCACGCGGTAGACCGCATAAAGCACAATGTCCAGCTGCAGCTTCAGCGGACGCGTCTGCACGGTTTCCCCGCTGCCTCGCGATGCCGTGAAAGGATCGACCAGGGCCAGGCCCTCGCCTTGCGCGACGAGGGAATACGCCAGCTGATAGGTCTGTACCCAGACCGAGGTTTGCGGCGCCGGCACCACTTGCGTCAGGTGACTCTGCAGCATGCGGCCCAGCGCGTCCTGCATCGCGATGCCGATCATGGGCTGGCCGGCCAGCGCGGCGACCGGCAACGGCTGCGCCAGTTCCGCCGGCGACCACCAGCCGGGCGGAGCGATGACCATGACCTGCCCGTGGCATAGAGGCTCCTGGCGCAACCCCGGGTGGCCGGCGTCCTGCAGCGTGAGGCCGATGTCGGCTTCGTGGAGCATCAGCGACTCGCACATTTCCGCCGAGTGCTGGGTGAACAGTTCCGCGGTCGTGCCCGGGAAAGCCTTGCGCAACAGGGTGGTCGCGTCGGGCACCAGCGCCTGCGCCAGCGTCGGCGTGCACGTCACCCGCAACGGATAGCTTTCCGCGCGGCCGATGTTCGCGGTGAGGCGCTGCAGGTCGTGCAGGTCCTGGATGATCTTCTCGACGCGATGGCGCAGCAGCAGCGCTTCCTGGGTCGGCTGCAGGCGCCCGCGCACGCGGCTGAACAAGGCAAAGCCGAGCTGGTGCTCGGCATGCTGCAAGGCCTTGCTGGCGGCTGGCTGCGAAATGTTCAGAAGGTCGGCCGCACCGGTCAGGCTACCGGTGGTCAGCACGGCGTGAAACAGTTCGATATGGCGCAGACGCATGCCGGATTTTCGCCCCTTGCGCCACGATGGCGATGGTTTCCGAGTGCAGCATAGGCGCCGTTGCGAAGCAAGCTTTCGCGACGGAGCCCGGCACAGCCCGCGAGCGGCCGTTACAACAGCTGCTCGGCTTCCAGCTCGCTTTTCAGGTACGCGTAGTAGATCGGCGCGGCGATCACGCCGGGCAGGCCGAACGCGGCCTCCATCAGCAGCATGGCGACCAGCAGCTCCCACGCGCGGGCACGGATCTGGGTGCCCACGATGCGCGCGTTGAGGAAGTACTCGAGCTTGTGGATCAGGATCAGGAACACCAGCGCGGCGATGCCCACGCCCAGCGAGACCGACAACCCCGCGATGGCGATCGCGGTGTTGGAGATCAGGTTGCCGATCACCGGCAGCAGGCCGACCACGAAGGTCACCACCACCAGCGTCTTGGCTAGCGGCACGTGGATGCCCATCAGCGGCAGCACGCCGAGCAGGAAGATCGCGGTGAACAAGGTGTTGATCAGCGAGATCTTGATCTGCGCGAACACGATGTTGTGGAACGCCTCGGCCAGGCGTTGGCAGCGCAGGCTGAGTGCCCCCGCCAGCGGACCCATCTGGTGCGCCGGCCGGGTCCGGCTGAGCGCCACGATCGCGCCCAGCACCAGGCCGATGATGATGTGCACGAACACCCGCACCGCGCCCTTGCCGGCCAGCTGCAGGGTGGCCGCATGCTTGCGCGCCAGCTCGATCGCGCCCACGCGCAGGTCGTCGACGCTGTCGGGCAGGTTGTTCACCAGGATCGGCGGCAGCTGCTGGCGCGCCTTCTCCACCAGCGGCATCAGCTGCTGCTGCCACAGCAGCTGGGGGTTGCCGATCTCGCTGTGGAACAGGCTGATCGCCCCCAGGATCAGCAGGATCAGCAAGCCCACCACGACCGCGCCCAGCACGGCCACCACCACCACCCGCGCGCGGTCGCCGGAAATGCGCCGGCCCAGCAGCGGGACCATCGCCTGCACCAGCTCGAACACCAGCAGGCCGGCCAGCAGTGCCGGCAGCAGGTGGATCTCGACGATCAGCAGGAGGGCCGCGGCCGTCAGCAGGTAACTCGCGTAACGGATGGCCGGCGAAGGCTCGCGCAGCGCGGGCAAGGGAGAATCCATGCGGGATGAAGCCGTGGGTGCGGGCCGCCAGTCTGTCAGCAGCCCGCGCTTGCTGCCAGCCCTGCCACGGGGCTGTCGTAAACTCCGTTCACTGTTCGCTTCGTCTTGTCCAAGGATTTCCCGATGTCATTCCGCCTGCCCACGACCCTGCTCGCGCTCGCCCTGCTGGCCGGCTGTGCCACCACGCCGCGTCAACCGGTGGCTGTGGCGCCGGCCGTGCCGGCCGCCTCGACGGCGCCGGCGGCCGTGGCCGCCAACGACAACCTCAATGCCGTGGCGTGGAGCCAGACCGCGATCGAGCACGACCTGATCTACCTGCAGACCTACCGCGACGCCCAGGCACGCCTGCTGGCCGCACTGCACGACCGGCATTGGGACGCGCTGGGCAAGGGCGACCGCACCACGCCGCTGCGCGGCCTGAAGCCGGCGGTGATCCTGGACATCGACGAGACCGTGCTGGACAACTCGCCGTTCGCCGCGCGCATGGTGCAGGGCAACCACGAATACAACGAGGCCGACTGGGCGGCCTGGTGCCGGGAGGAAAACGCCCGGGCGCTGCCCGGCGCGGTCGAGTTCACCCGGTTCGCCGCGAAGCACGGCGTCGCGGTGATCTACATCTCCAACCGCGCCAAGGATCTGGACCAGGCCACCTTGGCGAACCTGCGCAAGGCCGGCTTCCCTGTCAGCGGTCCGCAATCGTTCCTGGGCCTGGGCACCGTAGTGGACGGCTGCGAGCAGGCCGGCAGCGAGAAGGGTTGCCGCCGCCAACTGGTCGCACGGCACTACCGCGTACTGATGCAGTTCGGCGACCAGATCGGCGATTTCGTCGACGTCCTCGCCAATACTGCCGACGGCCGCCGCAAGGCTGTCGCCGACTACCTGCCGTGGATCGGCACGCGCTGGTTCGTGCTGCCCAACCCCACCTATGGCTCCTGGGAGCCGGCGCTGTTCAACAACGACTGGAGCGCCGCACCCGAACAACGGCGCCGGCAGAAGATCGAGGCATTGCGTGCTCAATGATACATTTCTATTTAAAACAATAAATTACACTACAAAACAAAAGCATTGCCTTAGCTTTAACGAGCAAGTAATATTTCGCCTGCCAACACCTGCTGACCCAAACCTTTGCAGGCAAGGCCATTTCCCTTCCGGCTCTGCCGGATTTCCCCGCGAGGCCCCGTGCCCGCGGGGTTTTCTTTTGTGGCATCGCGAAAACTTGCGCCTCGCCCTTGTTTCGATGCCGCTGCGACCCTTACCCTGCGCGATCACCCCGCCCGTGGCGCGCCCTCTTCCGCCACCACCCACCGCGAGAGTTCGCCGATGCGCCTCCCTTTCCTCTTCCGCCACGCGCTGCTGCCGTTGTTCGCTGCATTGCTGCTGGGCGCCTGCCACGGCAAGGACGATTCCGCGCAACCGGGCGGCAGCACGCCGGAGGCGGCGCTGCAGGCCTCGGTCGACCTGCTCAAGGCCGGCGACTTCAACGGCCTGTGGAAGCATGCGCTGCCGCCGGCCGACTACGCCAACATGCGCGCCGACTGGCAACTCCAGCAGCGGGATGCGCAGCCGATCAGCGCCGAGGATCGCGCCCGCTTCAACGAGGCGATGCAAAAGCTCACCGGACCAGACGCGGAGAACAAGCTGTACGCCGAACTGCAGCCGAAGCTGGCCACGATGGAGCAGCAGTACAAGGACCAGCTGCCCGTGCTGATCAGCGTCGGCGACGCCATGCTGAAGAGCGCCGTCGCGCAGAGCCGCACCCTCAGCGAGACGCAGAAGACCCAGGCGGGCGGCGTGCTCGACGTGCTCCTGCCGTGGGCCCGGCAGACACCGTGGTTCGACCAGGCTAGGGCGAAGCAGGCGGTCGGCGTGGCGGTGGCGACGGCACGCAAGCTGGACCTGAAGAGTCCCGAGCAGATGCGCACGATGGATTTCGACACCACCATGGGCAAGTACGCCACCGCCTATGGCGGCCTCAAGCAGTTGCTGGCGATCTATGGCCTGTCGGTGGACGACACGCTGAACTCGGTCAAGCTCACCCCCGTGTCCAGCAGCAACGGCCACGCCGTGGTGAGGATCGACTACACCCTGCTCGGCAAGCCGCTGTCGACCGAGTCGAAACTGATGCAGGAGAACGGCCGCTGGTACAGCGAGGACCTGTTGCAGAACGCGCGCCAGTCGCACCAGCAGCTGCAGCAGGCGGCCACCGCCAGTGCGCCCGCCAGCGCCGGCAGCGCCGTAACGAAAGACTGAGCGACGCAGCCGTTAGAATAGACGGATGCAAATGACTACCACCGCGGACTCTCCTGCCCGCCAACGCGCCCCCTGGTGGTTCAACCTGGCCGGCCAGTTGCTGCAGCCATGGGTGCGCATCCGCCGCGACCCGGCGGAACCCACCTCCCTGCTGCAGGCCGGCGTGCCGGTCTGCTACGTGATCGAGCGCGACGGCTTTTCCGACGCGTTGATCCTGCAGCGCGCCTGTCGCGAAGCCGGCCTGCCCAACCCGATGCAGCCGCTGGCCGGTACCCGCCGGCGGCGTTCGGTGTTCGCGCTGGCCCGGCGTGACGGCAGGCTGCTCGGCCGCAACCGCAAGCGCAACCCGAATGAACCGATGCGGCAACTGGTGCACTCGCTGGAAGGCATGCCCGAGCGCGACATCCAGATCGTGCCGGTGTCGATCTACGTGGGCCGCGCACCGAGTCGCGACAGCGGCTGGTTCCGCGTGCTGTTCTCGGAAAACTGGGTGATGGTGGGCCGCTTCCGCCGGATGCTGGCGCTACTGTTGAACGGACGCGACACGGTGGTGCATTTCTCCACGCCGGTGTCGCTGCGGCAGACGCTGGACGAATCCGGCGGGATCACCCCGGAACGCTTCGCACGCAAGGTGGCGCGGGTGCTGCGCACCCACTTCCACCGCATCCGCGCCGCGGTGATCGGACCCGACCTGTCGCACAAGCGCACCGTGGTCGATGCGGTGCTGAATGCCGAGCCGGTGCGCGCGGCGATCGCCGCCAGTGCGGCCAAGGAAAAGATCAGCCACGCCAAGGCCTGGCGCAAGGCGCACCAGCTGGCGCTGGAGATCGCCGCCGACTACTCGCACCCGGTGGTGCGCTCGGCCTCGTTCCTGCTCGGCAACTTCTGGAACAAGCTGTACGACGGCATCTCGATGCACCACTTCGACAAGGCCCGCGCCGCCGCGCCCGGCCATGAAGTGATCTACGTGCCCTGCCACCGCAGCCACGCCGACTACCTGCTGATGAGCTACCAGCTGCACGTGTCCGGCGTGGTGGTGCCGCACATCGCGGCGGGCGTGAACCTCAACCTGCCGGTGATCGGGCCGATCCTGCGCCGCGGCGGCGCGTTCTTCCTGCGCCGCAGCTTCAAGGGCAACGCGCTGTACTCGGTGGTGTTCAACGAGTACGTGGCGCAGCTGATCGACCGCGGCGTGCCGATGGAGTACTTCATCGAAGGCGGCCGCTCGCGCACCGGCCGCCTGCTGGCGCCGCGTGCCGGCATGCTGGCGATGACGGTGCGCGCGTTCCTGCGCGCGCCGCGCCGGCCGGTGCTGTTCCAGCCGGTCTACATCGGCTACGAGAAGCTGATGGAGGGCGCCTCGTATGCGGGCGAACTCAGCGGGCAGCCGAAGGAGAAGGAATCCCTGATCGGCCTGGTGCGCGGCCTGAAGGTGCTGCGCCAGCGCTACGGCCACGTGGCGCTGAACTTCGGCGAGCCGATCGAGCTGACCCCGCTGCTGGATGCGGCCAGCGACGACTGGCGCGCCGCCGGCGCGGATCCCGAGGCGAAGCCGGAATGGCTGGGCGCGGTCACCGACCGCCTCGCCGAGCAGATCCAGATCAACATCAACCGCGCCGCCGACGTCAACCCGATCAACCTGCTGGCGCTGGCCCTGCTGGCCACGCCGAAGCACGCGATGGCCGAAAGCGACCTGCTGACCCAGCTCGAGCTGAGCAAGACGATGCTGGAGGAGCTGCCGTATTCCGACCGGGTCACGCTGACGCCGATGAACCCGGCCGCGATCATCGCCTACGGCGAGCAGATGGGCTGGATCCAGCGCGTGCAGCACCCGCTGGGCGACGTGCTCACCGCCACCGGCGAGCGCGCGGTGCTGCTCAGCTACTTCCGCAACAACGTGCTGCACCTCACCGCCACCGCCGCCTGGGTGTCGTGCTGCTTCCTCAACAACCGCCGCATGTCGCGCTCCTCGATCCTGCGGCTGGGCCGGATCATTTACCCGTTCATCCAGGGCGAACTGTTCCTGTCGTGGGACACCGACGGTTTCGCCGCGCAACTGCAGGCCACCATCGACTTCTTCGTGCGCCGCGGCCTGCTCGAATCCTCCAACGACGGCCGCGTGCTGGAGCGCAGCCCCGGCCAGGACGACGGCGCCTTCCAGCTCAAGGTGATCGCGCGCAGCCTGATCCAGGCGTTCGAGCGCTACTACATCACCATCGCCGCGCTGGCCAAGAACGGCCCGCACACGATGACCGGCGCCGAGCTCGAGAACGCGTGCACGCTCACCGCGCAGCGGCTCTCCCTGCTCAACGAACTGTCCGCGCCGGAGTTCTTCGACAAGGCGCTGTTCCGCGGATTCATCCAGAAGCTGCGCGAGCGCCGCATCGTGTGGACCGACGATGCCGGCAAGCTCGACTACGACAGCGCGCTGGAGGGGATGGTGCGCGACGCGCGGGTGATCCTGTCGCGCGAGGTGCGCCATTCGATCCTGAAGATCACTCCCGGCGGCAACGACAAGGAAGCGGGCGCGAACGAAATCCACGAAGACCCCGCCACGCCCGACCACGTCCCCGCCGACAGCGACGACGCCGCACTGCACGAACGCCACGTCGCCGCCGAACATCAGTTGCACCAGCATCCGGCCGCATCGGACGGCGCCGCCAAGACCCCCGACTGACCCGGCTCGCCGGACCCATCCTGTAGCATGCGCCCATGAACAACGAGCAGCCCAAGACCATCCCGGCCCCAGTCACCCACTTCGGCTTCCGCGACGTGCCGGTGGGCGACAAGCAGAAGCTGGTCGGCCAGGTATTCACCTCGGTCGCGCGCAGCTACGACCTGATGAACGACCTGATGTCGTTCGGCATCCACCGGCTGTGGAAGCGCCACTTCGTGGCGGTCAGCGGCGTGCGCCGCGGCGACCGCGTGCTGGACCTGGCCGGCGGCACCGGCGACATCGCCGCGCTGATGAAACCGGTGGTCGGCGACGAGGGCGAGGTGGTGGTCGGCGACATCAACGCGGCGATGCTCGGCGTCGGCCGCGACCGCCTCACCGACCGCGGCCTGGTCTCCGGCCTGCGCTGGGCCCAGCTCAACGCCGAGGCGTTGCCGTTCCCGGACAACAGCTTCGACGCGGTGACCATGGCGTTCGGCCTGCGCAACGTCACCGACAAGGACAAGGCCCTGGCCGACATCTGCCGCGTGCTGAAGCCCGGCGGCCGCGCGCTGGTGCTGGAGTTCTCGAAAGTGCAGAACGAACTGTTCGGCAAGCTCTACGACTTCCACTCGTTCAAGGTGTTGCCGAAGCTGGGCCAGTTGTTCGCCGGCGACGCCGGCAGCTACCAGTACCTGGCCGAGTCGATCCGCAAGCATCCCGATCAAGAAACCCTGAAAGGTATGATGGAACGCGCCGGCTTCGGCCGCGTCGAGGTGCGCAACCTCACCAACGGCGTCGTGGCGATCCATCGCGCGTACAAGTTCTAGCGTTCCGCCGGCACCCGGCCGAGTCGTCATTGCCACCGCCCTGATCCAGATCAGTGGCCGGCCGCACGGCGCGGCGTATGTTTGGGCTCCCTTTCCCGCGAGCCCGCACCATGTCCATCGATATCGCTTCCGAACAGAACGTGCACCTCTTCGACGCGCGCGGCGTGGCGAGGCGTTTCCGCCACTCGGCCATCTTCGGGGCGATCGGCGTGCTGCGCTCGGGCGAGACGATGCGCTTCGTCAACGACCATGATCCGATCCCGCTGATCGCCCAGTTGCGCGAGCGCCTCGGCGACCACCTCACGGTGACCTATCGCCAGCGCGATGCCGACGCGGTGGTGATCGACTTCGGCATCACCGGCCTGCCGGTCGAGTGAGCGGCCCTGGCGCATGAATTACCCCGCGTTCTACGACCAGGCGCCGCGCATCCGCATGCGCGATCCGCTGGCGGCCTTCCTCGGCGCCGCCGAAAACGGCTTGCTGGAATATTCCTACCTTGATGCGGTACGCCTGGCCGGACATTCCTGTCCTACCGTGGCCGGCGCCTGGCTGATGGCGCGCACGGCGCTGCGCGCGCTGTATCCGGACGAGCCGGCCGAGCGCGGTGGCGTCGCGGTGCGCATGCCGGCCGCCGAAGACGAAGGCGTCACCGGCGTCATCGCCCAGGTACTGACCCTGGTCACCGGCGCCGCGGCCGGCAACGGCTTCCACGGCATCGGCGGCCGCTTCGTACGGCAGTCGCTGTTGGGTTTCTCGACTTCCTCGGGTGCCGGCGCGGTGCAGTTCAGGCGCCGCGACAACGGCGCTGCCGTGGCGGTGGAACTGGACCTGGCCACGGTGCCGGCGGCGCCGAACCTGCGCGAACTGATGGTCGGCGCACTCCACCCCGCCGCCACGGCGGAGCAGCGCGCGGCCTTCGCGCAGGCCTGGCAGGGTCGCGTGCAACGCCTGCTGCTGGACCATGCCGACGACCCGCAGGTGCTGCAGCTCACCCGGCTGAACTGATCACCGTTCAAGCGTCGATGATCAGCAGGGTTCCGTGGCTGTCCGGCCGAACCGCGTGGGATACGCCAGCCGACACCATGTAGAGCTGGCCCGCACTCACCGTGACTGCCTCGCCCGCCACGTTCAGGTGCATTTCGCCGTCGAGCACCAGCAGGCCCTCGGCGTACGCATGCACTTCGTCCGGATAGGCTTGCGCATCCATGCGCATCAGCTTGAGGCTGGCGTCGCCGACGCGCGCCAGCCGCTTCGACCGCCAGGCCTGTTCCAATTGCGCAGCCTGCCGCGCCAAGTCGAAAAGACGATCCATCATGCGTTCCTCAGCATCGTTCGCACGCCTCGACCGGCTTGACCGGAACGATCGCTGCCGGCGCGGCACGACGCCGCGCGTTCGCCAGCACCACCCCGCCGACGGTGATCGCGCCGCCGACCAGGATCAGCGCGTTCGGCACCTCGTGCAGCCACAGCCAGCCGATCAGCAGCGCGATCGGCGGCGACAGGTAGATGAAGCTGCTGACCCGCGACGCCGAGGCGCGGTTCACCGCCATGTTCCAGGCGAGGTAGCCGATGAAGGTGGGTGCGATGCCCAGCCACAGCAGCGCGCCGATGTGCGGCCACGATGCCGCTGCCAGTGCCTGCGGCAAATGCCAGCCGAACGGCAACGTGCCGAGCGTGCCGGCGAACATCGCAAACGCGGTGACGCCGACCATGCTGCTGCGCGCGAACAGGGCCTTCTGGCCCACGAAAAAGATCGCCGAGACGGCCACGCAGACCAGCACCAGCAAGGCATGTGGATCGACCTCCACCCGCTGGCCGCTGGCCAGCACCACCAGCACCGTGCCGATCAGCGCCACCGCCAGCCCGATCCAGGTACGCAGCGTCAGCCGCTCGCGCAACCAGAACGCCGACACCGCCGCGGTGGCGGCCGGCACCAGCGAGATCAGGATCGAGGCGGTGCCGCTGGCGATCCGCGTCTCGGCGTAATTCAGGCACAGGTGATAGACGGAGAGGCCGAGCACGCCGAGCAGCGCCAGCTGCGGCCAGTCGCGCCGCGCCGGCAACGGCACGCGCTTCACCAGCAGCAACGCGGCGAAGCACAGCGAGCCGATCAGCAGCCGCGCGAACGCGACCTCGCCGGGGGTGAACGCGGGCAGGGCATAGGCGATCGCGGCGTAGGCCGACGACCAGGTCAGCAGGGCAATCGCGATGGCGAGCAGGGCGCGGCCATCGAGACGTTCAACGGTATCCATGGGGACGGATTCCAGAGCGGGGAAGTGCGCATCCTAGTCTTGCCGGTCGCGCCGCGGAATAATGCACCGGATCGTTTTCACCATGTTTCGCCAACGATCGAAACAATCGACGAGGTATTCCGCCATGGAATCGAAAGTCATGGAGTCAAAGCCGGAACTGGACGGCAAGGATTGGCAGTTGCTGGAGGCGCTGCAACAGGATGCGCGCCTGGGCTACGCCGAACTGGGCCGCAAGGTGCGCCTGTCCGCGCCGGCGGTGGCCGAGCGGGTGAAGCGGCTGGAAGAAGCCGGCGTGATCAGCGGCTACCGCGCCACGGTCGACCCAAAGCGGCTGGGCTACGGTATCAGCGCGATGATCCGGCTGCGCTGCGACGGCATCACCTGCGCGCGCATCGGCGTCCTGGTGGAAGACATCCCCGAGGTACTCGAATGCCGCCGCCTGGCCGGCGAGGATTCGGCCTTGCTGCATGTGGTGGCCATGTCGATCGGCCATCTCGAATCGGTGCTCGACCGCTTGCTGAAGACCGGCGCCAGCACCAGCACCACCACCCTGATCGTGCTGCAGACGCCGCACGAGAACCGCCCGCTGACCCGCGCGATGTGGAATGCTGCGCGCGCCATGTCGGACGATTGATCCCCGTTCCCCACCGACTGCTCCGATGACCGACAACGACAAGTCCGACAAGAACAGGTTCCCGGATACGCCCGACGACGCGCCGCCCAACCCCGAGCGCCGGCGCCTGCTCGGCGGCATCGCGCTGGCCGGCGCCGCGCTCACCCTCGGCGGCTGCAAGCCGTTCGGCGAACGCTCGCCGGCACCCGCGGCCACCGACGCGGCGCTCGACGCGCTGTTGCGCCGGCACATCCGGCACGTGGTGGTGCTGTACGCCGAGAACCGCAGCTTCAACAACCTGTTCGCAGGCTTTCCCGGCCTGGCCCAGCCGCTGCAGGCGCTCGACTCGCCCGCCTACCGCCAGCGCGACCGCGATGGCCGCCTGCTGCAGTCGCTGCCACCGGTCTGGGGCGGGCTGGCGCCGCACGCGCAGGTGGTGGACGGCCGCCGCTACCAGCTCGACGAACACGCGATCACCGGCCTGCCGAACCGCCCGTTCGCGCTGCGTACGCCCGACGGCGCAGCGCTGCCGCACGGCGTGATCACCCGCGACCTGGTGCACCGCTTCTACGAGAACCAGCTGCAGATCAACGGCGGCCGCAACGACGGCTTCGTCGCCTGGGGCAATACCGGCGCGATGGTGATGGGCCACTACGCCGATGGCGCCGCGAACCTGCGCCTGTGGCAGCTCGCCCGCCAGTACACCTTGTGCGACAACTTCTTCATGGGCGCCTTCGGCGGCTCGTTCCTCAACCACCAGTACCTCGCCGCGGCGCAGCCGCCGTTCTATCCACATGCGGACCGCAGCCCGGCGAAATTCCAGATCGCCGTGGTGGAAGGCGACGACCCCACCGGCATCCGTCCGAAGCTGGCCGAGGATTCGCCGGCCAGCGCGATGCAGGGCCGCGCGAAGTTCGCCGCGCGCGACGCGCTCACCCCCGACTTCTGGGCGGTCAACACGATGGGCCCGGCCTACGCGCCGGCGTTCGGCCACGACAAGCGCGACCCGCGCTTCGCCGATCCCGACAGCCCGAACACCCTGCCCGCGCAGACCCACCGCAGCATCGGCGACGCGCTGTCCGAGGCCGGCGTCGACTGGGCCTGGTACGCCGGCGGCTGGCAGCTGGCGCTGGACGGCCATGGCGATGGCGACCATCGCGCGTTCCCGGAAGTGCCGAACTTCCAGGTGCACCACCAGCCGTTCAACTACTTCCGCCAGTTCGCACCCGGCACGCCGGCGCGCCGGCAGCACCTGCGCGACGCCGGCGTCGGTGGCAGCGTCGACAGCAACCACTTCCTTGCCGCAGCGGCGGCCGGCACGCTCCCGCCGGTGACGTTCTACAAGCCGCAGGGCGATCTCAACATGCACGCCGGCTATTCCAGCGTGGACGCCGGCGACCGGCACCTGGCGCAGGTGGTCGAAGCGCTGCAGGCCAGCCCGCTGTGGCCGAACATGCTGGTGGTGATCACCGTCGACGAGAACGGCGGCTGGTGGGACCACGTGGCGCCACCGAAGGGCGACCGCTGGGGGCCGGGCACACGCATCCCCGCGCTGGTGGTGTCGCCGTTCGCGAAAAAAGGTCACGTCGACCACACCATCTACGACACCGGTTCGATCCTGCGCTTCATCACCCGCCGCTTCGGCCTGCAGAAACTGGCCGGCCTCAAGCTGCGCGAGGAAGCGATGATCGCCGCCGGCGGCCCGCCACCGGGCGACCTCACCGCCGCCCTGCAATTCGATTGACACGACAAACTCCCTCCCCTGCTTGCAGGGGAGGGTTGGGGAGGGGTCAAGCTCTCGCCGCCAAGTTCGCCCCTTCCGATAAATCCACACGAGGATGCCCGTGATGCGCGAGATGTACCCCGAGATCGAGCCGTACCGCACCCACCGCATCGCCGTCGACGCGATCCATACCTTGCACGTGGAGGAATGCGGCAACCCCGCCGGCCTGCCGGTGGTGTTCCTGCATGGCGGACCGGGCGCCGGCCTCTCGGCCTACCACCGCCGCTTCTTCGATCCGGCGCGCTACCGCATCGTGCTGTTCGACCAGCGCGGCGCCGGGCAGTCGACCCCGTTCGCCGAACTCACCGACAACACCACCTGGCACCTGGTCGCCGACATCGAGGCGATCCGCGAGCAACTCGGGATCGAGCGTTGGGTAGTGTTCGGCGGTTCCTGGGGCTCGACCCTGGCGCTGGCCTACGCGCAGACGCATGCCGAGCGCGTGCTCGGCCTGGTGCTGCGCGGCATCTTCCTGGGCCGGCCGCAGGAACTGCGCTGGTTCAACGAAGTGGACGGCGGCGCCTCGCAGATCTTCCCCGAGCGCTGGGCGCGCTTCCTCGCGTTCATTCCCGAGACCGAACGCGACTCGATGCTGGAGGCCTACTGGCGCCGCCTGACCAGCGACGACGAGGCGACCCGGCTCGCCGCCGCACAGGCGTGGAGCGCGTGGGAAGGCGGCAGCACCACCTTGCTGCACGACCCCGACGCCGGCGGCGATTTCGAGGACCCGCACAAGGCAGTCAGCCTGGCCGTGATGGAGGCGCACTACTTCCGCCACGCGATCTTCCTGCAACCCGACCAGCTGCTGCGCAACATCGAGCGTATCCGCCACATCCCCGCCACCATCGTGCACGGCCGCTACGACATCATCTGCCCGATGGCGAGCGCGTACGACCTCAGCCAGGCCTGGCCCGAAGCGCACCTGCACGTGGTGCTGGCCGGCCACAGCGCCACCGACCCGGCGATCGTCGACCAGCTGGTGGAGGCCACCGACCGGCTGGCGGACCGGTACTGCTGAGCAGTCATCCATGAATCGGGCGCAAGAACCGGATGGTCGCGGGGAAACACCGCGACCACACTGGACACCTGCCACTACCGGAGCCGCCCATGCTCACCCTGTTCGACTACCTGCCTTCGCAGAACGCCTGGAAGGTGCGCCAGTTGCTGCATCACCTCGGCCGGCCGTATCGCACGGTGCCGGTGAGCATCTTCGAGGGCGAGGGTCGGAGCGAGGCCTACCGGCGGATCAACCCCACCGGCACGGTGCCGGCGATCCAGCTGGAAGACGGCCGCGTGCTGGCCGAGTCGAATGCGATCCTCGTGTACCTCGCCGACGGCACGCCGTACCTGCCGGGCGATCCGTTCGGGCGCGCCAAGGTGCTGCAATGGCTGTGCTTCGAGCAGGAGCGGGTGGAGTCGGTGATCGGCGCGCTGCGCCACTGGACGCTGACCGGCAAGCTGGCGCGGCGCTCGGCGGAAATGATCGAGGCGAAACGCACCGCCGCCGTGCGCACGCTGGACATCCTGGAGAGCGAACTGGCGACGCGGCCGTTCATCGCCGGCGACGACTACGGCATCGCCGACATCGCGCTGTTCGCCTACGCCAGCCGCGCCGAGGAAGCCGGCTTGTCGCTGCAGGCGTACCCGCAATTCCGCGCGTGGGTGGCGCGGGTGGAGGCGCAGCCGGGCTTCCTCGCCGAGATGCATCCGTACGCGATCGATCCGCATTCGTCGCGCGAACTGCCCTGAGCTTTTGTCACAGGCGGCCGCCACCGCAGCAATGGCATACTCGGGGTTTTCCAGCCTGAGACTTCCCCATGCGCCTGCTGCCCGCCCTCGCCTTCGGCACGCTGATGCTGCCGCTGGCTGCGTACGCCAACGACCCGAACTCCTACGCCCAGCCCGACCAGGTGCGCGTGACGCATCTGGATCTGGACCTGACGATCGATTTCCCGCGCAAGCAGCTCGATGGCCAGGCCACGCTGAAGCTGGACTGGAAGAATGCCAAGGCGCAGTCGCTGGTGCTGGACACGCGCGACCTGAAGATCGCCAAGGTCGAGGCGCTCGGTAGCGACGGCAAGGCCACCCCGCTGACATACGCGCTGGCGCCGCGCGACAAGGTGCTGGGCAGCAAGCTGACCATCGCCGCGCCGAAGCATCCGGCGCAGGTGCGCATCGTCTACACCACGTCGCCCGAGGCGTCCGGCCTGCAGTGGCTGACGCCGGCGCAGACGGCGGACAAGAAGCTGCCCTTCATGTTCTCGCAGTCCGAGTCGATCCACGCGCGCTCGTGGGTGCCGCTGCAGGATTCGCCGGCGATCCGTTTCACCTACGACGCCCGCGTCACCGCGCCGAAGGACGTGCGTGTGGTGATGAGCGCGATCAACGACGCGAAGCATCCGCTGGACGGCAAGTTCGCGTTCAAGCAGCCGCACCCGATCCCGTCCTACCTGCTGGCGATCAGCGCGGGCGACCTCGCGGTGAAGGAGACCGGGCCGCGTTCGGCCGTCTATGCGGAACCATCGGTGGTCGACAAGGCCGCTCACGAGTTCGAGGACACCGAGAAGCTGATCGCCGCCACCGAGCAGTTGTACGGCCCGTACGCATGGGGCCGTTACGACATTCTGGTGCTGCCGCCGTCGTTCCCGTTCGGCGGCATGGAAAACCCGAACATGACCTTCGCCACGCCGACCGTGCTGGTCGGTGACAAGAGCCTGGTCTCGCTGGTATCGCATGAGCTGGCGCACTCGTGGTCGGGCAACCTGGTGACAAGCGCCGCGTGGCGCGACATATGGCTCAACGAGGGCTTCACCACCTACGTGCAGGGGCGCATCACCGAGGCGGTGTACGGCAAGGCGCTGGCCGACGAGGAGGCGCTGCTGTCCGCCCGCGCCTTGCAGAAGAGCATCGGCACGATGGCCGCCAACGCGCAGAAGCTGGCGCCCGATCCGCGCGGCATCGGCGCCGACGATGCGTTGTCCGACGTGGCCTACGACAAGGGCTCGTGGTTACTGCGCACGCTGGAGCAGCGTTTCGGCCGCGACCACTTCGACGCGTACCTGAAGGGCTACTTCCAGCACTTCGCGTTCCAGAGCATCACCACCGAGCAGATGCTCGACTACATGAAGCCGAACCTGATCGAAAAGTATCCCGGCAAGATGGGCTGGGATGAAGTGAAGGCCTGGGTCTACGGCGAGGGCATCCCGAAGGACGCGCCGCTGCCCGATTCGCCGCGCTTCAACGCGATCGACCGCGAACGCACGGATTTCCTCGCGGGCAAACTGGCCGCCGGCAAGCTCGACGCCAAGGGCTGGAACACGCAGGAATGGATGTACTTCCTTGATCGCCTGCCCGATGTGGCCCCGCTGGACAAACTGCAGCAACTCGACGCCGCCTGGCATCTCACCGGCACGCCGAACGCGGAAATCGGCATGCGCTGGTACAGCCATGCGATCGCCGCCGGCGACAAGTCCGTGTGGACGGCCGCCGCCGAACACATGACCCGGATCGGCCGCATCTACCTGACCACGCCGCTGTACAAGGCGTTCGTGAAGACGCCGGAAGGCCTGGCCTATGCCGAGCAGGTCTACGCCAAGGCCAGGGCCGGCTACCACCCGCTGACCCAGCAGGTGGTAGAAGGGATCATCGCCAAGGCGAAGCAGGCGAAGTAATTGCAGCTCCTCCCCCTGCAAGGCAGGGGGAGGTTGGGAGGGGGTAGGCGTTTGATCTTTTCTCAAGATCAAGAGCACCCCACCCCAGCCCTCCCCTGCAAGGCAGGGGAGGGAGCGTTCCCGCCATGACCCACCAAGAAACCATCATGCCGCCATCAACGAACACCACCACCCCGCTCTGGAAACGCATGCTGCTGCGCCGGCTGAAATTCCTGGGCTGGCTGGCCGCGCTGCTGGCCATCGTGCTGGGCGGCAGCTACCTGTTCGCGCCGCAGTGGCTGCTGCGGGCGAACGTCACGCGCGAGGTGATGGCGGCGCACCTGGAGCAACACTCGGTGCAGGCCGGCGATACGCACTGGGTCTATTACGAAGGCGGCCAGGGGCCGACCATCGTGCTGCTGCACGGCTTCGCCGCGGACAAGAACGTCTGGCTGAAGACCGCCAAGCTGCTGACCCCGCACTTCCACCTGATCATCCCCGACCTGCCCGGCTGGGGCGACTCCTCGCGGGTGCCCGGCGCCAGCTACAACATCGACGCCCAGGCCGGGCGCCTCGATGCGTTCGTGCAGACCCTGCGCCTGCAGCGCTTCCTGCTGGTCGGCCACTCGGTGGGTGGCGCGATCGCCGGCGTGTACGCCAGCGAACATCCCGAGCACGTGGCCGCTCTGGCACTGCTCGATTCGTTCGGCCTGAAGGGCAGGCAGAACGCGTTCGACAGCGACGCGCTGGCCGGCAAGAACCCGTTCGTGTACGACGACCGCGCCGGTTTCGAACGCGCCACGTCGCTGGCATTCGAGAAACCGCTCGACCTGCCCGGCCGTTTCGTCGACGTGCTGGTGAAGCGCAACCAGCGCGACCATGCCTTCATCGAGCGCACCTTCGACGAATTGCGCGAACCCGGACAATATCTTTCCGTGCAGAACCGGCTCGGCCAGCTCAGCATGCCGGTGCTCGGCCTGTGGTGCCATGACGACCGCATCGTGGACATCTCCGCGCTGGACAGCCTGCGCAACGGCCTGACCGGCGCCAGCGCGATCAGCACCAGCACCATCAACGGCTGCAGCCACATGCCGATGCTGGAAAAGCCCGAGCAGACCGCACAAATCCTCACCGGCTTCGCGCTGTCGCACTGAACCACGGCCGCGCGGGCAGGTCATCTGCCGATACTGAATACCCCTTGTATGCCAAGCACACTTTTGTGAATTGTGCATGACAACATGGGAGAATGCCGGCGTGACGCCGCTGTCTGGCGTGCCCACGTGCATGAAAGCGGAATGGTGCAGCAACCGATGAAGCAGAGCCTCTGGCGTACCGGTGTGGATGCCATCATGCGGATGTCCGCCACCCGCACCAATTACTGGGCCGAGCTTGGCGTGGACGGCGTGCTGTGCCTGCTGTTGCTGGTGCTGGGCTGGCGCAGGCACGCGGACGGCCCGCTGACCGCGCTGCTGGCACTCGGCCTGGGCCTGTTCGCCTTCAGCTTCATCGAATACTTCTTCCATCGCTGGATGTTCCACACGCGCATTCCGCTGTTCGCGCAGGGCCACGACATGCATCACGCGCGGCCGCTGGGCTACGACTCGCTGCCGTTCTTCCTGCCGGCGGCGGTGCTGCTGGCGCTGGCCGGCATGTTCGTGTTGGTCATGCCGACCGGTTTCGCCCTGCTGCTGGCCAGTGCGATCACCTTCGGCTACATCGTCTACGGCCTGAGCCACTTCATCATCCACCACGTGCGCTTCAAGCAACCGCTGCTGCGGCGCTGGGCCGGTGCCCACCACGTGCACCACTATCACCCCGAGAGCAACTTCGGGGTCACCACGCCGCTGTGGGACGTGCTGCTGGGCACGAAGTACGTGCGCCAGCCCAGAAACCACTGAGCCGGCCGCACGCTGGCGTCAGTCGGCCAGGTCGTCGACCAGGCGGTCGAGTTCGGCCTTCAGGATCGCGCCGTGCTGGCGCAGCCAGTCGCGCTGTTCGCGCCAGCCGGGCAGCAGGCTTTCGACCTGGCTCCAGAATCGTGGCGAATGGTTGCGTACCTTGAGATGGCACAGCTCGTGCACCAGCACGTAGCGCAAGGCGGCCGGCGGCGCCAGCGCCAACGCGAGGTCCAGGTTGATGCGGTCGCGGGTGTCCAGGCTGCCCCACAGGCTTTTCATCGGGCGGATCTTCAGCGCGGTGGGCGCCAGCCCGAGCTGCGGCACGTAGCCGGCCAGCCAGCGCGAGACGTCGCGGCGGATCAGCGTTTCCAGGTGCGAGGCGAGCAGGCCGCGGGCGATCGGCAAGGCGCGGGTGTGCGGGCGCGGGATCACCAGGGTGAGGCCGGTCGCGTGCGGCTCGATCTTCGGATAGGTGCCTTCGGCCCAGTCCAGTTCGGCCGTCTCGCCGCGTAACGGAAAGCTGCACGGATAGCCTACGCGCAGCGGCGGCAGCGGCTTCACGATCAGGTTCAGTTCGTCGAGCTTCTGTTCCAGCCATTCGGCGTGGCTGCGCAGGAACGCGCTGACCTGGGCGGGATGGGTGCCAAGCGGATAGGTCACCCGCGCGCCCTGCGGCGTCACCGTGAGGCGCAGCCGGCGCGCGCGCGGATGGGCGGTCTTCAGCACCCGGATGATGCTGCCGCCCACCGTTGCCAGTTCCAGCCAATCGCCTTCCAGATGCTGCGCCATGATCCTGCCTGCTTCTCGCCTGGCCCGTTCCGATCAAAGAGTGGGGATCCGCCGCCCGCAAGCGGCCGGACACCCAGTATGGCGCGCCGGACGTCGCGGCGGTATGGATTTTTCGTTCAGCTATCGGCCGGGCGCGGCAGGCCGAACCATTCCTCCAGCTTGCCCAGCAGGCGCTCCAGCTCCAGCGTCAGCAGGGCAAAACCGGCGTCCAGCTCGGCCTGGGCGTCCTGCTGGCTGTCGCCCAGCTCGTCCATCACCACGTCCAGGAACTTCAGCTTGCGCACGATCAGGTCCTCGCCCAGCACGAAGCTGATGCGGTCGTCGAAGGTGAGGCCCAGCATGAACACCTGCTTGCCGTTGCGCAGGTGCTCCTTGACCTCTTCGGCATCCAGGTCCTGCCGGCGGCAGCGGGCGATCGCGCCGGTGGCGGTGGCCGGGTCGCGCAGCTCGCACTCGTCGCCCAGGGTCAGGCCAGCCGGCAGGTTGCCGGTGGACAGCCAGTCGGTCATCAGCACGCGCGGGCCTTCCTCGGGCGCCAGCGGCACCGCCGGGAAGCTGCCCAGCGCCTCGCGGATCTGGGTCAGCGCGTTCTCGGCCGACTTGCGGCTGGAGGTGTCCAGCACCAGCCAGCCGTGTTTCCTGTCGACGTAGGCGGACATCCGGGAATTGCGCACGAAGGCGCGCGGCAGCAGCTCGGTCAGCAGATCCTCCTTGATCCGCTTGCGCTCGCGGCCGCCGACCTTGCGGCCTTCTTCCTCGGCGATCTTCTGCACCTTGCGATGCAGCTCGTCGTTGATCACCGCGGCCGGCAGCAGCTTGTCCTCGCCGCCCACGGTCAGCAACGTGCAGTGCTTCACCGTATGCGTGAGCGGCTCATGCTCGCCGCGCCCGACCGGCGGCACGAAGCCCTTGGTGAACATTTCCAGCGGCCCGCACGGGCGCAGCCGATGCTCGGCCAGCGCTTCGTCGAGGCGCTTCAGGTCATCGGCGACGGCGGGGGAAAAACGGAACAGCGTGAGGTTGCGAAAGAACATTCAGGAATCCGGGTCAGTGCTGCGGGAGGCAGGGGGTTTCGCCGTCATTCCGGCGAAAGCCGGAATCCAGGGCCTTGATGGGAGCCAAAGACGCTGGATCCCGGCTTTCGCCGGGATGACGGTCATGGATGTCAGCGGGTGACGGCAGCGACCGCCGCGGCCACGGTATCGAGATTGGCCTGGTTCAGTGCGGCCACGCAGATGCGCCCGCTGTCGAGTGCGTAGATCGCGTACTCGTCGCGCAGCCGATGCACCTGGGCCTTGCTCAGGCCGGAGTAGGAGAACATGCCGGCCTGGCGGTTGATGAAGCCGAAATCCGCCGCGCCGAGCGCGGCCAGCTTGTCGACGAAACCGGCGCGCATCGCGTGGATGCGCCCGCGCATGCCGCCCAGCTCTTGTTCCCAGCGCGCGCGCAGCTCGGCGCTGCCGAGCACGCCGGCGACCAGCGCGGCACCGTGCGTGGACGGGCTGGAGTAGATCGTGCGGATGACCTGCTTGATCTTCGACTGCAGCCGCTCGGCCTCGCCGCGATCGGCACCGACCATCGACAGCGCGCCGACGCGTTCGCCATACAGCGAGAACGATTTGGAATACGAGTTGGCGACCACGAACGCCTCGATGCCGGACGCCGCCAGAAGGCGCACCGCGGTGGCGTCCTGTTCGGTGCCCTGGTCGAAGCCCTGGTAGGCCATGTCGACGAACGGCAGCAGCCGGCGCTCCTTGAGCAGCCCGATCACCTGCTGCCACTGCGCCGCATCCAGGTCGACGCCGGTCGGGTTGTGGCAGCACGCGTGCAGCAGCACCACGGTGCCGGGTTCCAGCTTGCCCAGGTCCTCCAGCATGCCGGCGACATCCAGGCCGTGGCTGGCCGCGCTGTAGTAGCGATACTCCAGCAGTTCGAAACCCGCGGTGCGGAACACCACATGATGGTTGCCCCAACTGGGGCTGCTGATCGCGACCTTCGCGCCCGCACCGGCCACCTGCTTCAGCAGGTCGGCCGCCACGCGCAGCGCGGCGCTGCCGCCGATGGTCTGCGCGGTGGCCACGCGGCCGGCCGCCAGCAGCGGCGATTCCGCGCCGAATACCAGTTGCTGGGTCAGCCGGTTGTACGCCGCCAGGCCGTCGATCGGCAGGTAGCCGCGCGGCTTCGCCGCCGCGGCCAGCGCCTGTTCCACCTCGTGCACGCTCGGCAGCAGCGGGATGCGGCCCTGCTCGTCGACGTAGACACCCACGCCAAGATTGATCTTGCCCGGGCGAGGATCGGCCACGTAGGTCTCGGTGAGGCCCAGGATCGGATCGCCCGGGGCCATTTCAACGGATGCAAAGAAGGACACGGCGGTTACTCGACAGACAGTGGAAGGGTGGGCGGAATGTTCAAGCTTGCGGGTTCGCGGTCTCATCCGCCGCGTCGGCAGGCCAGGCCGCGGCAGACGACGCGCCCAGCGCGAAATCGAACAGCTGGCGATCCGCCAGATGCGAGGGTGACACATGCGTCAGCGCGCGAAAGATGTTCTCGCTGCGCCCGGGCTGCTGCTGTTCCCACGCGGCCAGCATGCGCTGCACCGCCTGGCGCTGCAGGTTGTCCTGCGAACCGCACAGGTTGCACGGGATGATCGGGAACTGCCGCTGCGCCGCGTATTCGGCGATGTCGCTCTCGCGGCAATACGCCAGCGGGCGGATCACCACGTGGCGGCCGTCGTCCGAGCGCAGCTTCGGCGGCATCGCCTTCAGCTGCGCCTGGTAGAACATGTTGAGGAAGAACGTGGCGAGAATGTCGTCGCGGTGATGGCCGAGCGCGATCTTGGTGATGCCGTTGGCCGCCGCCCAGGTGTACAGCGCGCCGCGGCGCAGCCGCGAGCACAGGCTGCACATGGTCTTGCCCGCGGGGATCACCCGCGTCACCGTGCTGTAGGTGTCCTGCTCGATGATGTGGAACGGCACGCCGCGCGCGGTGAGGTAATCCGGCAGTACGTGCTCGGGGAAATCCGGCTGCTTCTGGTCGAGGTTCACCGCGACCAGCTCGAAGCGTACCGGCGCCTTCGCCTGCAGCTGCAGCAAGATGTCCAGCAAGGTGTGGGAGTCCTTGCCGCCGGACAGGCACACCATCACCTTGTCGCCGTCCTCGATCATGCCGAAATCGCCGATCGCCTGCCCGACCTGGCGGCGCAGGCGCCTAGCCAGTTTGCCGGCCTCGGCGACGGGTGGACGGGGGATCTCGAGCTGGACGGACATGACGGCCGATCGGACGATAAAGAACCTCCATTGTAGCGGGCCACGCGCCCCGCTACCGACCCGCAAACAGCGTTAAACTAGGGAAATCGCCCCCAGCAGCCGCTCGCCATGCAGGTTCAGGATCACGCCGAGATCGTCCATCTCCTGGCCGAGTTGCGGATGGAGCATCGCGACCTCGACGCGGCGATCGATCGGCTGGCCTCGGCCATCGGCCGCGACGAACTGCAGCTGACCCGGCTGAAGAAACGCAAGCTGCTGCTGAAAGACAACATCGCGCGGCTCGAGAGCAAGCTGATCCCCGACCTCGACGCCTGAACGCCACGCCGGATTGCCCATGACCCCGTTCGCCCCGATCCGCCTGCACGACGACCATGTCGTGCTGGAGCCATTGAGCCTGGACCACGTACCGGCACTGGAAGCCGCCGCCGCCGACGGCGAGCTGTGGAACCTCACGGTCACCAGCGTGCCGCCGCCGGGACAGGCGCGCGACTACGTCGAAAAAGCTCTGCAGGGCCAGGCCGAAGGACACATGCTGCCGTTCGCCGTGCGCGAAACCGGCAGCGGCGAGATCGTCGGCAGCACCCGTTATTACGAGATCGACGTCGCGCTGCCGCGCCTGGCGATCGGCTACACCTGGTACGCCAAACGCTGGCAGAAAAGCCATCTCAACACCGCCTGCAAGCGCCTGTTGCTGGAGCACGCGTTCGAGACGCTGGGCTGCGTGGCGGTGGCCTTCCACACCGACGAACTGAACGAGGATTCGCAGCGCGCGATCGAGCGCCTCGGCGCGCAGCGCGAAGGCGTGTTGCGCGCGCACAAGCGTCGCACCGACGGCAGTCTGCGCAACACCGTCTGCTTCAGCATCCTCGCCGACGAATGGCCGAACGTGGCGAACTGGCTGGGCATGCGGCTCAACCGGCTCGCCGCGGGCTGAACGTCACAGCAGGCGGTTGACCAACCGGTCCAGCCGCGTGCGATTCAATCGTCGCAGCAGCCGGCGCACTTCGGCCGGATAGCGCCGCGGGCTTTCCAGCGCGTGGTAATCGGCCAGGCGCGTGGCATGCCGGCGCAAGGCCGCCCACTCCGCTTCGTGCTTCGCCTGCAGCAGGTGCGCGGGATCGCGCAGCACCAGGCCGTTCTCCAGATCCAGCGACCACGCACGCGGGTTGAGGTTGTTGCCGGTCAGCACGGCCACGTCGTCGTCGATGAACAGGCCTTTCAGGTGGTAGCTATTGTCGCCGTCGCGCCACAGGTGCAGGTTGAGCTGGCCGTTGTCGACCTGCCGGCGGTGCGCCCGCGCGAAGCGGCGCAGGTTGTTCTCGTACAGATACGGCAACAGGCCGATGGCCTTGAACGGCTGCCCCGGCGGAATGTAGAAATCGTTCGCCGTCTTGTCGCCGACCATGATGTCGATGCGGCAGCCGCGCCGCAGCAGCTGGCCCAGCACGATGCGTACCGGCCGCGGCAGATTGAAGTACGGCGTCAGCAGGATCACGCGCTGGCGCGTGCCACGCAGCAGCGCCAGCAAGGCCTCGTTGAGCGTGTTGTCGCTGCGGCCGAAGCCGGGCAGCGGCGTCACCGCCACCTCGCCGGCATCCAGCGTGTCGCACGGAATCTCGTACACGGCACGCTGCAGATCGTGGCGGAACTCGCGGATCGCCGGCTGCAGCACCTTCGTGGACGGCATCCCCGCCACGTCCAGTCGACGCACCGCCGCGCTTTCGACAAAGTGCCGCTGCACGAAGCCCGCCATCGCATCGGCCAGGCCGCGATGCTGCAGCAGGTGGTAGCGGTCGAGCCGGTAGCGCCCATGCCGCACCAGGTAGACGTCGTTGAGGCTGGCACCGCTGTACAGCACGGCGTCGTCGATCACGAAGCCCTTCAGGTGCAGCACGCCGAACAGCTCGCGGTTCTGCACCGGCACGCCGTAGATGTCGACGCCCGGACCGAGCCGCGCGGCGTACTCGCGGTACATGCCCGCATTGCCTTCGCTCTTCTGCTTGCCGATCAGGCCGCGCCGTGCGCGATGCCAGTCGACGAACACCGATACCTGCAACGCCGGCTGCCGCGCCTTCGCCGCATACAGCGCGTCGAGCACCTCGCGCCCGCCGTCATCGTCCTGCAGGTACAGCGTCACGATCACGATGCGCCGGCTGGCCTGCGCGATCAGGCGCAGCAGCGTCTGCCGGAACGCGGCCGGATCGGGCAGCACGGCGATGGCGTCGGCCGGCACCGCGAAAAACGGCAGCTCGGCATGCATCTCCGGCTTGCGCCGGAACGGCAGCATGCGGCGCGCGAGACGACCCGGTGCGGCGATCAACTTGTTCATGGCGAGATCGGCAGACGACAGCGCGCATCATCGCAAACCACGCACGGTACGCCTACCGCTGCTGCTTGCCGGCCGCGCGCACCGCACCTCGATGGTGACGGTCATCCCAGCGGCGATCAGGGCGTTGTCGGGCAGGCGGCTGGTGTCGATCGCAATGCGGACCGGCACGCCGGGCCAGTTGCACCCTGTTGAAGGTGGAATTGACGTCGGCCAGCAGGTCGTTGCCGGTGACTTCATGACGCCGGCCATCAGGCGGATGTCGACCGGGTCGCCCACGTGCAATCCCGGCAGCCGGGTCTCTTCGAAGTAGCCGTATAGTCGCCGACGCGGATGGGCCCTGACCCGACGCGGATACCTAGCCGTCGGGTCGCTGCCGGACGTTGCGCTCCAGCCACTGGTCCTGTTCCCACAGCACGTGCAGTACCGACTCGCGCGCACGGTAGGCGTGGCTTTCACGCGGCAGCAGCACCAGTCGCGCGGGCGCGCCCAGCGCCTTCAGCGCGTCGAAATAGCGCTCGCTCTGCATGGTGTGAGTGCCGGCGTTGCCATCGTCCTGGCCATGGATCAGCAGCAGCGGCGTCTTCATTCGCTCGGCGTGCAGGAACGGTGACATGGCCTGATAGACCTCGGGCGCCTGCCAGTAGGTGCGTTCCTCGCGCTGGAAGCCGAACGGGGTCAGCGTGCGATTGTAGGCACCGCTGCGCGCGATGCCGGTGGCGAACCAGTCGGTATGGGTGAGCAGGTTGGCGACCATGAACGCGCCGTAGGAATGGCCGCCGATGGCGATCCGCCGCCGGTCGATATAGCCGAGCGCATCGACCGCATCGATCGCAGCCCTGGCGTTGGCCAGCAACTGCGGCAGGTAGGTGTCGTTGGGCTCGCTCCGGCCCGCGCCGACGATCGGGAAGGCGGCCTGGTCGAGCACCGCATAGCCACGAGTGACCCAGTACACCGGCGATTTGAAGTCGAGCCGGATGAAACGGTTCGGGTTGGCAGTGACCTGCGCGGCACTGTCCTTGTCCTTGTATTCGACCGGGTAGGCCCAGATCAGCAACGGCAGCTTGTCCTTGCCGCGGCGGTCGTAGCCTGCCGGCAGATACAGCACGCCGCTCAATCCCACACCGTCGGCGCGCCGATAGTCGAGCACCTGCTTGTGCACGCCGCGCAGCGATGGGTAGGGCGCACCAAAGCGGGTCAGCTGCCGTGGCGGCGCGGTCGTCGCCAGAGTACGCAGGTAGTAGTCGGGGTAATCGCTGGGCGATTCGATCCGCACCAGGGCGGTGGCGGCTGCGGTGCCGGCCAGCTCCACGATGGTCTCGGCGCGGTTGCGCAAGGCCGAGCGGTACAGGCGCTGGCGCTGCCCGGTCGCCAGATCGATCCGGTCGACGAACGGGAACTGCCCCTCGGCACCGTAGCCCTCGCCGACCAGCCAGGCGCGACCGCCGTCCAGGCGCAGTACCGATTCGCCCTGGTCATTGCGAATCATCGAAAAGCGACCCGGGTCGGCATAACGATCCTGCGCATCACGCTGGAACAGCAACCGCGGCGGCGCCGGATGCGCCGGAGAAAACACGTAAGTGCGGGTCTCGCGGGTATTCCACCATTCATCGTCGACGACGGCATGGCCGTCGTCACCCCAGAGCACGCTCTTGAAGCGGTTGACCGTCTTCAGCAGGAGGCGGGGCGCGGCGTTGAACGGTGCCGCCCAGCCATACAGCCCGTCGCGGAACGCGACCGGGCTGGCCGGATCGCCGCGATCGAGAGCCTCGACCCAGACCAGGGTCGCCGCGGCGTCGGCACGCCAGCCCAGGCTGCGCCGTCCTTCACGTACCGCCATGCGCCCGCGCGGCAGGTTGTCGCTGCGCGGCACCTGCGCCACCGTCAGTACCGGCTTGCCATCACGATCGAGCAAGTCGTGGCGTGCGGGAAACCGGTCCAGCGGCGCGCTGTGCGAGAACGGTCGTTGCAACGAGTCGGCCAGCAGATACGACCCGTCCGGCGAAAATTGCGTGCTGCGATACATGCCCGGCCCGGCCCAGCGGCTGGCCGCGCCCTGCAGCGGCACCCGCACCAGCACCGAAGTGGTCAGCGCCTCGAAGTTGGCGTCGTCGACCGGGCCCGCCAGCATGTCCTGATAGGTGCGGTTCGATGCCTTGCTGCCATCGCTGACGCTGACGATCGGCCCTGCCGGGATCGCCACCTGCGAGTCGGTCAGCGCCCGCGGCGACTTCGGCAACATCCGCACCAGCAGCGCACGACCGTCCTTGAACCAGGTGATCGGATTGCCCAGGCTGGCGTTGGCGCGCGCGTCGGTGAGCCGGCGCGCGCTGGCGCTGGCCAGATCCAGCACCCAGATCTCGACACCCTCGTCGGCGGTGTGGGTAAAGGCCAGACGGGTTTCGTCGGGCGACCAGGTGAAGTACGCCAGCCGCGCCCGCGGCGGCAACCCGTTGACCGGGATGGGACCCGCCGCATCGACCCGCTGCAACGCCAGCCCGCGGCTGTAGGCGAGCCGGACCGGCCGGTTGTCGCTGAGCGTGATGGTGTTGGCGGCGTGCGTGCGCGGATCGATGCGCAGCCCGCCCAGGCGCAGTTCCGGCGCGGACAGCTCGGCCAGCGGCGGATAGGCGTCCTGTTCCAGCAACACCAGGACTGCACGACGGCTGTCGCTGATCACCTCCGGTGCCGCCGGCGCATCCGCCAGCGCCAGGATCTCCGTAGGCGGCTGCCGGTAAGCCGGTGGCGTCTGCGCCGCCACGCTCGCCGTCAGCATCGCCAACATCGGGAACAGCCCTGCTCGGATCATTCGGGTCGGTACTCCTGGGTGGATGGGAAAGCCGACCACGGCTACGGCATCATGCCGGGCGTGGCTCGCGCGGCTTCGACCGCGCCCGCCCCGACAACGCCGCGCGGCAATGCAGATAGAACGCTTCGGTCAACGGCGTCTCGCGCACATTGGCCGACGACATGAACACGTACTCCTGCTCGATCACCGGCGCGAAACGGCGGATGCACACGCCGGTCCACAGCGAGCGGCGCGACAACAGCTCGTTGACGATGGCGATGCCGATGCCCTCGGCCGCCAGTGCACAGGCCGCGCCGACGTTGTGGGTCTCCAGCCGCACATTCGGATGCACCCCGGCCTGCTGGAATGCCCGGCCGATCCGCATGCGGGTGTCGCCACCGCGGTGGCCAACCAGAATGAGCGGTTCGCCGGCCAGCTCCCTGGCGCCGATCGCGCGCCTGCCCGCCGACAGCGGATGCGCCGGCGGCAACACGCAGACCGTGGGGCTGCTGATCAATGGCCGCAGGCGGATACCGGGATGATCCAGCGGCAGCTTGCCGAAACCGCAGTCGGCGGTGCGCGTCGCGACCAAGTTCATCACGGTCGGCCGGGTGCGCGAATCGATATTGATGTGGATCTTCGGATGCAGCGTCAGAAAGGTGGCGACCAGTTTCACCAGCGGCCCTTCGGCGAAACTCGGCGGCGCCACCACGCGCAGTTGCCCGGCATTGGTCTGGCGGATGTCCTTGGCCAGCACGTTGATCCGCTCGACGCCCTGCAGGGCCAAGTCCACCTCCTCGAACAGCATCAGCGCCTGCGAGGTCGGCAGCAGTCGGCCCTTGCTGCGATGGAACAGCTTGAAACCCAGCTCGGCCTCGAATTGCGCCAGCAGCCGGCTGACCGCCGGTTGGCTGAAACCCAGGCTGCGCGCCGCCGCAGTCACCGAACCGAGCTGGATGATCTCGCGGAAGGCTTCCAGAGTCTTGATATTGTCGAGTTTCATGGCTGGGCGGCACCTGGCGGCTACGAATCGGCTGCCTGTGAACGTACACGATCGCGACGGCAGCCGGCACCGCGCTCAGTCGCCCTCGCGCAGCGGCAACACCGGCAACAGCAACTGCGACGGATGCGCGCGATCCATGTGCACGCGGTTGTGCGCCACCCGCGCCTCGCACCAGCGGCCCGGCGCGGCACCGGTGTTCGGGTTGAGATCGAAATGCGGATAGTTGCTGCTGGACACGTCCAGCCGGATCCGGTGCCCCTGCCTGAACCGGTTGGCGGTGGCGAAGGCCTCGACCTCGACCTCGACCACTTCCCCCGGCACCAGCAGGCGCGGTTGCTCCCACGAATCCCGGTAGCGCAGGCGCAGGATGCCGTCGCTGAGATTCATGGCGAAACCCTGCGGGTAGTCCGCGCTGGGCGGGTACTCGTCGATCAGCTTGATCGTGATGTCCGTGTCCACGCAATCGGACGACACGAACAGCCGCGCACGAATGCTGCCGGCGATCTCGACATCCTGCGTCAGCGGCGCGCTGCGGAAACACAGCACGTCATCGCGCTCGCCGATATCGCGGCCGCTGCCGCTGCAGCCGAAGAAGCGTGCGTCATCGCGCTGGTCGAACGCGCCCGGCGGCATGATCTCCTCGGCCGAGGTGATGGTGCCGCCGATGGTCGGTACCGGCCGTGCCGGATCGTAGACATAGTCCAGCGCCGCGTGCGGATCCGTCGTCGGCGCGGCATCCAGCCGGCCATCGGCGTGCAGGTGCAACGCCCGCGTGGTGGTGCCGGGCAACGGCCAGTCGTCGGCATGCAGCCAGCGTCCGCCATGTTCCAGCCGGCCATCGGCGTTGCGCCGGCCGCTGCCGCCACCCATCACGAAGATCGATACCCGGCCGCGCGCAAACGGATCATCACCGTTTCGCCCCAGCACATGGTCGTACCACGCGCGGCGCAACTGGTAGAACGAACCGCCGAAGGCGGCATCCAGGGTCGACTGCGGTCCGAAGTCGACATCGCCCGAATGCGTCTGCGAGCGCCGGCCGTGGATCCACGGCCCCATCACCAGGTGCACCGGACCGCGCTTGCGCCGCGACAGGCCGAGGTAATTGTCGGTGGCGGTGCGTACGTACGGGTCGTACCAGCTCGACATGTGCACCATCGGCACGTCGGCATAGCGGTCGTAATGGCGCTCACCGCACAGCTCGACCTGCTGCCAGTACGCATCGAAATCGCCGTGTTCCCACTGCTCGAACAGGTAGTCCTCGTACTCCGGCGCGGCGCTGACCGGCGAGTCGCCGCGCGCCCACGGCATGCGCCGGAACCAGGCACGAATGTCCTGCGCCTGCAGCGCCGCCTTGCGCACCGGGTCCTGTTGCGTGCGCGGGCTCAGCAGCGCGTGCTTGTACGCCCAGGTCGCCTGCTTGAGTTCGAACGCACCGCCCTGGCGAATGCCACCCTGGTAGGCGTTGGAGAACCCGCCCGAATCGACGAACTGCGCCGTCAGCGCCGCTGGCGCCAGGCTGCCCAGCGCGGTCTGCACGTGCGCGCAGTACGACAGCCCCTGGGTCAGCACGCGACCGTCGCTCCACGGCTGCGCCGCCAGCCATGCCAGCGTGTCGTAGCCGTCCTCGGCCTCGTTGGTGTACTTGGTGAACACGCCCTGCGAACGGTAGCGGCCGCGGCAATCCTGCATCGCCACCACGAAACCGTGGCTGGCGAACCAGTGCGCGATCTGCGGTTTCGACAGCGGCAGCGGCTGCCCCGCCACGACGTCCGACTGCGCAGTGCCGGACTTGTCGTACGGCGTGCGCTCCAGCAGGCACGGCCAACGCAGTGCGACAGAACCTTCCGCCGCCACCGGCACATACAGATCGACGGCCAGTTGCACGCCATCGCGCATTGCCACCATCACATCCTGGCTGAGGCTCACTGCGTACGGGCCTTTGCCCAGACCTGCCGCCACGCCGTCAACACTGCTCACACATGCGTGCTTCATGCCGCTGTCGATTGCCATGCTCAATAACCGACCCGCGTGGCGATCAACAAAAACACCATCGCCACCGCGGTCAGCACCAGGGTCAGTGGCAGCATGAAACGCACCCACTGGCCGTAGGGCACCTTCGCCATCGCCAGCATCGCCAGCATCAGCCCCGAGGTGGGGCTGACCATCGCCATCAGGCCGTTGCCGAACAGGTAGGCCAGCACCACCGAGTTGCCGTGCAGACCCGACAGCTGCCCGATCGGCCATAGGATCGGAATGCTGATCGCGGCCTTGGCCGAGGTCGACGGAATCAGGACATCCAGGCCCGCCTCGGTGAACATGATGGCCAGCGACGCGATCCACGACGACTGCTCGTGGATCAGTCCGGCCATCCCGTTGACCACCGTGTCGAGGATCTGCGCCTGCTGCAGCAGCACGTGGATGGCGCCGGCCAGGCCGATCAGCAGCGATGGCAGGATCATGCCCTTGATGCCGTCGATGAAGGCGTCCGCGCTGGCGCGCGCGCCCAGGCCGCCGACCACGGCAAGCACCGCGGTGACCGCCAGATAGAACGCGCTGAGTTCGTTGTAGTGCCAGCTCCAAGTGCGCCCGGCGTAGACCATCAGCACGATCGCCAGGCCCAGCAGCAGCAGCACGCCCATGTGGCGCCCGGACAGGGGCCGTGCATCGGCCGCAAAATCCGCCTTGACGAAGCCGCTGCGGCGGATGCGGTACAGCAGGTAGGCAACGCCGATCGGCAGGAAGATTCCCAGCACCGCCAGGCGCATGCCGAAGCCGCTGAAGATCGGCACCTGCACGATGCCCTGCGCGATCGGCAGCACCACCGGGTTGCTGACCGAGGCGATGTAGCCGATCTTGGCCGCGATCAGCAGCATGGCCACCGCGTACAACCCGTTGAGCCGTAGCCGCTCGGCCATCGACAGCAGCACCGGCAACACCACCAGGTATTCCGAAATCAAGCCGAGGAACGAGCTGCCCGCCGCCAGCGCGCACATCAGCACCGGCGCCAGCAGGTAGATGTTGCCGCGCGAGCGGTGCACCAGCTGGTCCAGTCCGGCGTCCAGCGCGCCGGTCTGCTTGAACACGCCGAACATGCCGCCGACGAACATCACCATGAAGATCAGCGGCGCGTTGCGGACCAGGCCTAGCGGGATCGACTGCAGCACCGTGACCAGGCCGGCCGGCCGGGCCAGTTCGCTGGCGCCGCCCAGTCCGAGCAGGTGCAACCAGTCGCGGGACTTCTCGACCACCATGTACGTTCCCGGCACCACCCGCCCATCGACGCGCTGGAACGCGCCCGAGTCCAGCACATAGGTCAGCACCGCACACAGCAGCAACACGGACAGCAGCATCAGCACCGGGTGCACGTCGATCGCGCGGCAGGGACGGCCTGCGGGTTTGTCGCCAGTGACGGGGCTCTTGGCCATGCCGGGAGTTTCCATGTGTTTGATGAAGCCTCACGGCACCGGCGGTCGCCCGTATCGCACAGACACCGCCGGCGCTTGCCTCAGAGGTTGATTGCCGCCTTCACGTAAATGAAGCGGCCACGCGGGTTGTAGGTACTCATGTCGAAGTTCAGGTCGCCGCCATTGACATAGGACAACGGCGGTTCCTTGTCGAACAGGTTCTGCACACCCACGGTGAACGTCACCGGCTGCGACTGCAGGGTATACGCGCCCCACACGTCATGCGTCAGCTGCACCGGGATCCGGCCGTATCCCGGCGCCGGACCCTCGTCGGTGTTGCCGATGTAGTGCATGCTCCAGTTCGCCGACCACAGGCCGCGCGACCAGTCGAGGCTGGTATTGGCTTTCCAGCGCGGGAAACTTTCGCGCGCGATGTCCGACTTGCCGGCCCGCGTCGCCACCCGCACTTGCCCGTTGGGCAGGGTGTCGTAGCGGTCGAACGCACTGAGATAGGCGGCGTTGAACATCAGGTCGAAGTTGCCCGCGGCCATCTTCGGCAACTGGTAGCGCAAGGTCGTATCGACGCCGCTGGCCTTGAGCCGGTTCAGGTTGATCGGACCGTCGATGAGGTTGACGATCTCGCCGCTGCTGTCGCGCGTGACCAGATTGCAGCGCTGGCCGGTACTGGCACACAGGTTGAGCAGGTTTTGCGAGCCGAAGCTGGAGATCGCCTCTTTCAGGTCGATGTCGTACCAGTCCACCGACCAGCTCAGGCCCTTGGCGAAGCCCGGCGTATAGATGAAACCGGTGCTGCGGTTGACCGAGGTTTCCGGCTGCAGGTCGGGGTTGCCGCCCACGGTCGAGAGGATCGAGCCGCCCGAATAATTGCTCTGGTCGTAGCTGGCAGGCACCCCGACGCAACCGGGCTTGCCGGCACCGCCGCCGTTGCACGGATCGATGGCCGGCAGGTTGGTCTGACGCAGGCCGGCATAGAGCTCGTTGATCGAGGGAGCGCGGAAGCCCTGCGCCCAGGTGCTGCGCACCATCAGGTCGTCCCAGGGACGCCAGACTAGGCCGAGCTTGCTGTTGGTGGTGCCGCCGAAGGTGCTGTAGCGCGAGTGGCGCGTGGCCGCGGACAGTTCCAGTTGCTTCACCAACGGCAGGTCCGCCAGCAGCGGCACGTTGAACTCGACGTAGGCCTCCTTCAGATCGTAGGAGCCGCTTGTCGGCAGGCGCGGCGCCGAAGTGGTCTTGCGGCTGTAGCTGATGAATTCCGGCGTCTGGTTGAAATACGCACTCGGCTCGTCGAAGCCCGATTCCTTGCGGTACTCGACACCCGCCGCGAACGCCAGCATGCCGGCCGGCAGCGCGAACAGATCCCCGGTGAGGTTGGCGGTGAAGTCATGCTGCTTGGTGCCATTGCGGTCCACGCCATTGGCGCGGATATAGTCGGCCATGTCCGGGGTGATCGCGCCGAAAATGTTCAGCGGTACGCAGCCGTTGGCCACGCAGCGATCGTTCGGACCCAGCGCCAGCGCCACCTTGTCCAGGTCGATCTGGTTGGCCGAGGTCCACTTCGCCTTGTTCTGCGCGTAGGTATAGAAGCTGTTCCACGACCAGCCGTTGGTGAAGTCTCCTTCGAAACCCGCGGCCAGACGCATCGTGTTCACGTTCTGCGTGTTGATGCGCGGACCCAGCTCGGTGATCATCCGCACCACTTCGAAGCTGGTGCCGTTGCCCTGGAACGGCACCCCGAATGGGTTGTACGGGTGGTCGGCCGGAATCGTCATACCGTCGCCGCCGCGGATGCGCGGCGTGGCTGCCGGGAAACGCTGGCTCGACTCGCGGGTGTTGTACAGGCCCTCGGTCACGAACGTGACGGAGTCGCCGAGATGGAAGCGCAACTGGCCGTAAAGGCCGGCGCGATCCAGCGGCCCGATCAGGGTCGTGTCGGGCGTCTCGTTGTAGACATCGGTGGCCGGCACGTCCAGGCGGTAACCGCCGCTGCCGTCGCGCACGAACGCCTTGGTACCGAAGCTGCCCACCGCCGTGCTGTTCTTGAAGCGGCCCGCCGGCGTGTTGCGGCTCAAGCCCTGCAGCGGCGCGTTGGAGAAGTCGCGGTCGCCGGCAAGAATCTCCTTGCTCGACGCGACCGTCGCCGATACCAGCGCCGAACCCCAGTCGCCCGACTTGCCCCACAGGAAATCCTCGTTGTGGGTGAAGCCGTCGCCCTTGTCGGTGGTGCCGACATAGGAACTGAACTTGAGTCCGTCGAAGCTGCTGTAGGTAATGATGTTGACCACGCCGGCAATCGCGTCGGCACCGTAGATGGCGGTGGCGCCGTCCAGCAGTACCTCGACGCGCTCCACCGCCGCCAGCGGGATCGTGTTGAGATCGACGAAGTCACGGAAGCCGCGGGTACCCGCGCCGTTCACCCAGCGACGCCCGTTGACCAGCACCAGCGAGCGGTTGGCGCCCAGGTTGCGTAGATTCAGCGAACTGGAGCCATGGCTGGTACCGCCGGAGCCCGTCGAGTTGAAGCTGGAGCCGACCGACGGCAGCTCCTGCAACAGTTCGCCGACCGAAACCACGCCGGTCGATTCGATCTCGCTGCGCTCCATCGTGAACACCGGGCTCGCCGCCGTCTCGTCCTTGCGGCGGATGCGCGAGCCGACCACGCTGACCGCTTCCAGCGTCTTCGCCTCACTGGAATCGACGGCACTGGCGTTCGCTTCCTGCGCGCTGACGGGCAGCGTGACGCCACCTGCACCCAGCGCCCCGGCGATCGCCACCATCATCAAACTCCGGCGCATGCCGCGCCGCGTCGCCCCATTATTCATCATCTCGTTCATCACCCCTCCCAAGGAATCGGCATCAACTTGTCTGCAAGCCCATCGCGGGCATGATTCCGAGTAATTCATGCGTGGAGGACTTATGCAATCCTATCGGTTCATGTAATGCATCCATGCGTTTTTGATATGAGCTTCCCATGCTGGTGAATACGCTTGCATCCGGCCTGCCCGGCATGTGTTGCTAGGCACGAACAACGTGGCGAATACCCCACGCAACCATGACGTCGCCACGGCAGGCATGCGCAGGCCTGGCGTTCGTCCGGTACCGTTTTCCTGGCCATCACGGGGGCACCATGACCGAGTCCTGCAATCATCAGCGCCGTCGGCTCATGGCCGGGCTGGCAGCCGCGCCAGTGCTGTTGCTGTGCGGAGCGAAACGCCTCTCGCCAGTGCAGACCCTGACGCTGACCGGGCAGGCTCTGATTGCCCACGATCTGTGCGCCGACGCCTACCCCGGGCTCGCCGCCGTCATCGCGGAAATCCGTCGCGGCGACGTCGCCATGACCGACCTGGAGACAGCGATCCGCACCCGCGCATCCGGGGCGCCGACGCGCGATGGCGTATTCCTGCACGAGGCAGGCATCGACGAATTGCGCTGCCTGCGCACGCTCGGTTTCGACATGCTCGCGCTGGCCAACAACCATGCCGGCGATTTCGGCCGCGACGGCATACTGGCGACACTGCAGGCAACACGTGAGGCCGGTTTTCATGCTGCCGGCAGCGGCCGCAATCTTGCCGACGCCAGCCGCGCGGCGCGCTTGGCCACCGCCGGGCAACCGGTGGCCCTGATTGCCATGGCCACCGGCAAGATCCGCGACGGCGCCGCGGCTACCGCCAACCAGCCTGGCATCAACGAATTGCGACTCGCCGCACCTGACCAACCGGAAAACGAGGATGTCGAGCGCATCCATGCAGCGATCCGCGATGCCGCCGGTTCGGCCCGCGTCGTCGCCTGCCTGCACAATCATGACTGGGTCGACGACATGCGCGTGACCCGCGAATGGACCCGCCGCTTCGCCAGATCCTGCATCGACGCAGGAGCCAGCGCATTCTTCGCGCACGGGGCACCGCTGCTGCATGGCATCGAGCTGCATCACGACGCGCCGATCTTCTATTGCCTCGGCAGCCTGATCTTCCATTCGCGCACCGCCCCCGGCCATTACCCCGTGGAGGTTTGGGAAAGCGCCATCGCGCACCTGCACTACCGTGACGGACGATTGCGCCAGCTCGAACTGGTGCCGGTCGTGCTCAACGAACGGGGCGACGACGCCGTGCGCCAGAACGAGACCCGCGGCCGCCCGCGGATCGCCACGGGGGAAGATGCGCTGCGCATCCTCACCCGCCTGCAGGTGCTCAGCAGTGCGTTTGGCACCTCGCTGCGGATCGCACGGGCACGCGGCTGGATCGAGGTGGGCTGAAATCCCCGGTGTCAGTGGCCCTGGATCGGGAACGTCTGCGCGTTGCCCGGCGTCGAACTGGCCGGCGCGGATGAGCGCGCCGAGGGCACCTTGTTCGCACCGCACTGGTAGGCGCCCCACGGCTGCGAGCCGTCGGCCGGCTCGGCCAGCGGCTTGATGGTGTCCGCGTGCATCTTGGCGGCCTCGTTGCGGGCCAGCACTTCCAGCTCGTCGCGCACCTTGATGTCGTTGCGATCGACCGGACCGACGCGTTCCATCACGGAGACGGTGACCTTGCCCAGGTCGCGGCAGGCGGATACGTCGCCGTTCCACGCCGTGCGCACGCTTTTTGCCGCGTCGTCCAACGTGATGCCCCAGCTGCAGGCGCCGAGCAGGAGGACGGGGACGAGCAACAACAGGGTCTTGCGCATGGGTAGCTCCGCAGCGGTGACTTTGACTGAAAGAGGCCGAGCCGTCGCCGGCCCGGCCTCCATCCTAACGCGAGGACGCCAGCGCGTCCTGCAACCGATGCATAATGTGCGGCGCCGTGAAAGCCGGCGCCGCACGCCGGCTCATTTCGCCGGTTTGCCGGCTGCCGGCTTGCCGTCGGCGTCGAGCACCTGCACCTGGCCGAGGTTCAGCGCGCGGATCGGCGCCTCGATCTTCGCCAGGTCGCCGACGATCACCCAGGTCAGCTGGTCCGGATGGATGATCTCCTTCGCCGCCGCTTCCACCGAGGCATCCGTCTGCGCCTCGATGCGAGACTTCAGGGTCTGCACATAGTCATCCGGCCGCTTGTACAGCGCGATGCCCTGCAATGCACCCATCACCGCCGAGGTGGTCTGGTAGCCGCCCGGCATGCTGCGCACGTCGCCGACCTTGATCTTGCCGATCTCCTGCGCGGTCAGCGGCTTGTCACCGATCACGCCCTTCGCCTCCTTCAGCATCTCGGCCACCGACGGCGCGGTCTTGTCGGTCTGCACCGGCGCGTACAGCATGAACGGGCGCTGGCCCTGGGCGTTCTGCAGGAAGCTGAAGGCGCCGTAGGCCCAGTGCTTGTCCTCGCGCAGGTTCATGTTGAGGCGCGAGGTGAAGGTGCCGCCGAACGCACCGTTCATGGTCTGGATTTCCAGGTCGTTCGGCGCCTCGGTCGACGGCGCCAGGCTGCCGGCGAGGATCAGGCTCTGCTGCGCGCCGGGGCGGTCGACCAGGTACACGCGCACCTGCGGCGGCGGCGCGACCTTGCCGATGTTCTTCGCCGGCACCTTGCCGGCCGGCGCCTTCCAGTTGCCGAACGCCGCGTTCAACTGCGGGATGATCTTGTCCAGCGTGGTGTCGCCGGCCACCAGGATCTGCATGTTGTCCGGGCGGATGAAGTCGCCCATGAACGCGCGCATGTCGGCGGCGCTCAGCGACGTGATCGACGCTTCTGTGCCGGTGCCGGTGAACGGGATCGCGTAGGCATGGCCCTTGCCGTACAGCAGCGGCGGCAGGGTGCGCAGCGCGATGCCGGTGGGCTGGCTCTTTTCCTGGGCGATGCCGGCCAGCCACTGGCCGCGCAGGCGGCTGATGTCAGCCTCGCGGAACGCCGGGTTGCGCACGATGTCGGCGAACAGGTCGAGCGACGGCTTCAGCTGGTCGTCCAGCGCGTTGAGCGTGGCGTTGCAGTAGTCCAGGCCGCAGCCGCTGGCGATCATCGCGCCGAGCCGTTGCTTGCGCTTGGCGATCTCGACCGAGTCGAGCGCCTTGCTGCCCTCGTCCAGCATCGCCATGGTGAAGCTGGAGGTGCCCAGCTTGCGGCCCTGGTCCGCCGCGTAGCCGGCGCCGAACAGTAGTTGCAGCTGCACCGCCGGCACCGTGTGGCGCTCGGCCAGGATCACCTCGACGCCGTTGTCCAGCTTGCCGCGCTGCAAGGCGGGGAAGCTGAGGTCCGGGAACGTACCGACCGCGGGCACGCCCTTGCTGCGGTCGACGTCGCTCTTCACCGTGCGGTAGTCGCCCTTGGGCGAGAGCACCGGCGCGGGCGCGCCGCTGGCCGCGGCACGGCCGGCGACGTTCGCCATGTCGGTGGCCTCGACCTCGCCCGGCACCACGGTCAGCGTGTAGTCGCCCCTGGCGATCCACCGGTTCGCCACCGCGCTGACCTGCGCCGGCGTGGCCGCCATGTATTCCTTGAAGTCCTTCAGATAGGCGCCGGGATCGTTGCGGTACAGCTGGCCTTGGGCCAGGATCGAGGCCTGCGTGTTGACCTTTTCCAGCCCGCGCACGAACGAGGCGCGGGTTTCCGTCTTGACCCGCGCCAGCTCGTCGGCGGTCGGGCCGTTCTTCAGGAATTTCTGCCACTCGTCGGCGATCGCCGCCTCCACCTTCGCCGGGTCGGCGCCCTTCTTCACGTCCACCTGCAGGTTGAACAAGCTGGCCAGCACATGCTGCTCCACCTCGACCGAGACGTCATCGGCCAACTTGTCCTGGTAGACCAGCCGCTGGTACAACCGCGAGGTCTTGCTGCCGCCCAGCACCGCGGCGGCCAGTTCCAGCAGGTTCTCGTCGGTGGTGCCGCGTCCCGGCGCGTTCCACTCACGATAGATGCGGGTCTGCGCCACGTTGTCGGTCATCGTGCCGCGGGTCGAGCTGTTGCGCGGCGCCACCCACGGCTGCGGCCGCGGTACCTGTGGGCCGGCGGCGATGTCGCCGAAGTACTTCAGCATCTTTTCCTTCGCCAGCGCCGGCGTGATGTCGCCGGCCAGCACCACCACCGTGTTGGCGGCGCCGTAGTAGCCACGGAACCACTGCTTGACGTCGGCCAGCGAGGCGGCGTTCAAGTCGTCCATCGAACCGATGGTGTCGTGGTGGTACGGGTGGTTGGCCGGGAACGCCTCGGCCTGGATCAGCTCGCTGGCGCGGCCGTACGGCTGGTTCTCGCCCTGGCGCTTCTCGTTCTGCACCACGCCGCGCTGCTCGTCGAGCTGGGCCTGGCCGATCGCGCCGAGCAGGTGGCCCATGCGGTCCGATTCCATCCACAGCGCCATGTCCAGCGCGCTGGTCGGCACGGTCTCGAAATAGTTGGTGCGGTCGAGCCAGGTGGTGCCGTTCTGGTCGGTGGCGCCGGCCAGTTCGAACGGCTTGAAGAACTCGTCCTTGTGGTTCTCCGAGCCCTGGAACATCAGGTGCTCGAACAGGTGCGCGAAACCGGTCTTGCCCTTCGGCTCGTAGGACGAGCCGACGTGGTACCACACGCTCACCGCCACCACCGGCGCCTTGTGATCCTCGTGCACCACCACGGTGAGGCCGTTCGGCAAGGTGAAGCGGGTGTAGGCGAGTTCGGGGATCTGCTGCGTTGCCGCGGTCGCGACAGCGGTATCGGGCACGGCCAACACCAGCGGCATGCCGCCGATAAAGGCCAGCAGGCCGGCGATGAGCAGGGCGAGTGGTTTCTTTGCCACGGTGAACCTCCTGTTTCACGGATGAGTCCACGCAGGCTAGCGGCGCCCCGCAGCCATCGCAAATGACTTGCGACACGGTCGGGCCGACGCCGGCGGCGCGGTGTCCGGCTGTCCGATGGCGGGCGGACGGCTGTCCGCGGACAATGTTCGAGTCACCGAACTCGGGATCATGCATCAACGAAATCAATTACTTGTGCCACGCCTCGTGCTTGGCACGGGGATTGCTCCACAGGCGTACAGGGACTTCCCCCCACTCGTCGGAGACATGACCATGAAATTCGAGACCTTGATGTTGCGCGGCCTGTTCATCGCCTGCCTGGCGGTCTGCGGCCTGATCTTCGGCGCGATGGTGACGACCACCCCGGCCTCCGTCCAGCTCGCCACCCATGGCGGCGTCGGCGCGATCCTGCTGGCCGCGCCGACCAGCTGCGCGTTGCCGCCGGACGGCGTGGTCTGCCCGCAGCTCGGTGGCTGAGCAATCGACGCGGATCGGCACGGACACGCGATAATGGCGGGATGCTGCACGTCATCCTGTTCCGTCCCGAGATCCCGCCGAACACCGGCAACGTGATTCGCCTGTGCGCGAACACCGGCGCTGCGTTGCACCTAATCCGTCCGCTCGGCTTCCAGCTCGACGATGCGCGACTGCGCCGCGCCGGGCTGGATTACCACGAGTACGCCAGCGTCGCCGTGCACGACGACCTGGCCAGTTGCCTCGACGCGATCGGCACGCCGCGCGTGTTCGCCTTCACCACCCGCGGCCGGGTCGCGCATATCGATGCCCGCTTTACTGACGGCGACGCGCTGCTGTTCGGCTGCGAGACGGCCGGGCTGCCGGCCGATGTGCTGGAAATGATTCCTGCCGAACAACGCCTGCGCCTGCCGATGTGCCCGGACAGCCGCAGCCTGAACCTGTCGAACACGGTCGCCGTGGCCGTCTACGAAGCCTGGCGCCAGTTGGGTTTCCCCGGCGCCGCGGACGTCTGAGCCCGGCCGGCGGGCTACAATCGGCGGATGAACGCCGCCACTCCCAACTCCTGGTTGCCGCAACCGCTGCGCAAGCTCGCCGGCCGTGCGCTGGAAACCGCGCTGAACCACACCTTGTCGCTGGATCCGGACACGCAGCAAAGGCTGGCCGCGTTGAACGGCCGCAGCGTGCAACTGCACCTGCGCGGACCGGAACTCGCGCTGGCCGTCAGCGTCGACGAGGCGCGCCTGAAAGTCGGCCCTCCGCAGGACGACAGCCAGCTGAAGGTAGCTGCCACGCCGGGCAGCCTGCTGGCGATGCTGTTCCGCCGCGACGACGACGGCATCGCGCCGGGCAAGGTGGAGATCGCCGGCGACGCCGAGCTGGCGCGCCGGCTGGAAAAACTGGCCAGCAAGTTCGCCCCGGATTTCGAGGAAGCGTTCGCGCGCAGCTTCGGCGACGTACTCGGCGTGCCGCTGGCCAAGGCCGTGCGCAAGGGGGTCGCCCACGCCCGTGAAACCGCCAGCCATCTCACCGAGGACAGCGCCGACTGGCTGCGCGACGAAGCGCGCGTGGCGATGGCGCCAGGCGAGGTCGAAGGCTTCCTCGATGGCGTGGACGACGTGCGCGAGCGCAGCGAGCGGCTGGAAGCGCGCGTGCAACGGCTGATGCAACGCCTGCAGGGCAACGCCGCGTGACGCCGCTGAAAGTGGTGCCGCGCCTGCTGCGGGTCGCCTCGGTGCTTCTGGCGTACCGGCTCGACGAACTGGTCGACGCCGCCCACCTGTACCGTCCGCTGAAACTGCTGCGGCCGCTGGTGGCGCGCCCGCGCATCGACATCCACGGCCTGCCGCGCGGCGCCCGCCTGCGCCATGCACTGACCGAACTGGGGCCGATCTTCGTCAAGGCCGGCCAGGTGCTGTCGACCCGCCGCGACCTGGTGCCGGCCGACATCGCCGACGAACTCGCCCTGCTGCAGGATCAGGTTGCGCCGTTCCCGGGCAGCGAGGCGCGTGCAATCGTCGAGCAGGAACTGAAACTTTCGATTGGCCGTCTATACGCCCAATTCGACGAAACACCGCTGGCGTCCGCCTCGATCGCACAAGTGCATGCCGCCACCCTGCACGATGGCCGCGAGGTGGTCGTGAAAGTGCTGCGTCCCGGCATCGACGCGCAGATCGCCCGCGACGTGAAGCTGCTGCGCTCGCTCGGCGAGCTGGCCCAGCGCTGGCATCCGAACGCCGACAAGATCCGCCCGCTGGACGTCGTTGCCGAAGTCGAGAAGATGCTGGAGAACGAGCTGGACCTGCAGCGCGAAGGCGCCAGCGCCAGCCTGCTCAAGCGCAACTTCGACAGCGGTGTGGATCTCTACGTGCCGGCCGTGCATTGGGAGCTGACCAGTGCGCGCGTGCTGACCCTGGAGCGCGTGCACGGCATCAGCAGCGACGACATCGCCGCGATCGACGCCGCCGGCCTGGACCGCAAGGCGCTCGCGGCCAAGGGCGTGCGGGTGTTCTACGAACAGGTGTTTCGCGACAATTTCTTCCACGCCGACGCGCACCCCGGCAACATCTGGGTCGACCCCACGCGCACCGGCGAGCCGCGTTTCATCGCGCTGGATTTCGGCATCATGGGTTCGCTGCCCGAGGCCGACCAGTACTGGCTGGCGCAGAACTTCATCGCGCTGTTCGAGCGTGACTACGCACGCATCGCGCAACTGCACGTGGCCGCCGGCTGGATGCCCGCCAACGTGCGGCTGGACGAACTGGAAGCCGCGGTGCGCACGGTGTGCGAGCCGTACTTCACCCGCCCGCTGTCGCAGATCTCGCTGGCCGAGCTGGTGGTGAAGCTGTTCCAGACCGCGCGCCGCTTCGAGCTGACCCTGCAGCCGCAGCTGATCCTGCTGCAGAAGACCCTGCTCAACATCGAGGGCGTCGGCCGCATGCTCGACCCGGAGATCGACATCTGGGCGGTCGCGCATCCGGTGCTCAAGCGCATCCTGCGCGAACGCTACAGCCCGCTTCGCACCCTGCGTGACGTGCGCAAGCGGCTGCCCGAATGGCTGCACCACGCGCCGGAATTTCCCGAGCTGGTACGCGAGGCGTTGCGCCAGATCGGCCGCGGCGAACAGCGCGCGCTGAGCGACCCGGCGGCGCTCAAGCTGATGCACGACAACGCCGAGCGCCAGCACAAGCTGCTCGCCTGCAGCCTGCTCGGCGGCGCGCTGTTGATCGGCGCGGCCCTGCTGTGGACATCGGCGCCGCAACACGGCATCTGGCCGCCGCTGTGCGCCGGCATCGCCGGGCTGCTGGCATTCGCGCTCGGCTGGCCGCGCTCACGCTGACCTGCAGGAACGCATCAGGCGCGCTCCCGCGCAGAACCAAACCATGATCGAGATTCTCTACCAGGACGACGCGCTGATCGCGGTGAACAAGCCCGCCGGTCTGGCCGTGCATCGTTCGAAGATGGTGGGCAACGCCGAAGAGTTCCTGATCGACCTGCTGCGCGAGCAGGTCGGCGACAGCGTGTACCTGGCGCACCGGCTCGATCGCGCCACCAGCGGCGTGCTGCTGGTCGCGCGCAGCAAGGCGGTCGCCGCCGCGCTGGGCGAACAGTTCATGGGCCGCGCGGTGCACAAGCAGTACCTGGTGGTGGTGCGCGGCTGGCCGGAGCCGGCGGAAGGCGTGGTCGACTACCCGTTGCCCGGTTCGCGCGAAACCGGCCCGCGCCGCGAGGCACGCACGCACTACCGGCGGCTGGCCACGACCGAGGTGCCAATCGCGCTGGGCCGGTATCCGCAGCAGCGTTACGCATTGCTGCTGGCCGAGCCGGAGAGCGGCCGCTTCCGCCAGATCCGCAAACACCTGGCGCACATCCATCACCCGGTGATCGGCGACTGCCAGCACGGTCGCGGCGACCACAACCGGCTGTACAAGCAGCACTTCGGCTGCCACCGGATGCTGCTGCACGCATGGCGGTTGCGTTTCGCGCATCCGGTCACGGGTGCCGCGATGGATATCGAGGCGCCGCTGGACGATGCGTATGTCGGGCTGCTTCGACGCTTCGGCTGGGCATTGCCGGGAGTGAGTGAAAAGGAGTGAGAAGTGGAAGAAAGCAGGGGCCGGACACACGGCCGTTTTTCTCTCACTTCCCGCTCCTCGCTTCACCTACTCACTTCTGGCCCTCTACACTCCCCGCATGCTGACCATCAGCCGCACCCTCTCCCTGCCCGAATCCGAACTGGTCGAGCGCTTCCTGCGTGCGGACGGCCCCGGTGGGCAGCACGTGAACCGCACCGAGAGTGCGGTGGAGCTGCGTTTCGACGTGGTCAACTCACCGTCGCTGCCGGAGGAAATCCGCGCGCGCCTGCTGGCGCGGCGTGATCGCCGGCTCACCGCCGAAGGCGTGCTGGTGATCCAGGGCCGCCGCTTCCGCGACCAGGCGCGCAACCGCGACGACGTGCGCGAACGGCTGGCCGAGATCATCCGCGGCGTGCTGGTGCCACCGAAGAAACGTGTCGCCACCAAACCCACCCGCGCTTCGAAGGAGCGCCGGCTGGTCGGCAAGCAGCAGCGCGGCCGGATCAAGCAGACCCGTTCGCGTAAACCGGAGCTCGAATGAAGGGCCATCTCCCGACCCCCGCCCAATTGCCGTTGCAGATGCCGCAACTGCGCGACGGATGGCAACGCCGCACCTGCCGAGCCATGCTGCGCATGGCCGGCTGGAGCCTGGTCGGCGCATTTCCCGATACGCCGAAACTGGTGCTCATCGCCGCGCCGCACTCGTCCTGGTGGGACGGCGTATGGGGCCTGTTGATCAAGGTGGCGATCGGTGCCGACGTGCACTTCATGGGCAAGCAGGAGCTATTTTTCTGGCCGCTCGGCGGCCTGTTGCGCCGGCTTGGCGGCATGCCGATCGACCGTGGCGCCGCCAAGGGCGTGGTCGAACAGATGATCGACCAGTTCCGCCAGCGCGACCGGCTGTGGCTGGGCATCGCGCCGGAAGGTACACGCAAGCCGGTGAAGCGCTGGAAGAGCGGCTTCTGGCGCATCGCCCACGACGCCGGCGTGCCGATCTTCCCGGTCGCGTTCCATTATCCCGACAAGACCATCCAGCTCGGCCCGCTGTTCGACACCAGCGCCGACATGGACGCTGACCTCGTCCGCCTGCGCGCGTTCTACGCGCCGTTCAAGGGCAAGCACCGCGACGTCTGACCCGCTCCCGCGCTTTCACCTCCGGGCCTCGTACACCCGCCGGCCACTCGCAAACCGGGGCCGGCCGGATCGCCCGCGTCCACCGAATTCCGGCATGAGGTCGGGGCCCGCATTGCGCCGCAGCGGTTGGACCGTACCCGTGACGATGGTGAGATGCCCCGGCCAGCGACGTTCTTTGTCCTTTCCTGACCCGTTTGAACCCTCCCGTTCTCCCTTCCCCGCGACTGCAAGACAACATGCCGGGTGCAAATCCGCACCTAGCATAGATTTTCCCCTTGGCACGGCACGTGCTTGTCAATATGTACTGGAAATGTGATACATATCACATTATGAATTGCGACCCGTAACAGGGCGCAGGCATGCACTAGGGGAATCCGAACATGCACGTATTAATTACGGGCGGGGCCGGTTTTATCGGCTCCCATTTGGTAGCGCTGCACCTCGCGCAAGGGGACAAGGTCCATGTGGTGGACGACTTGTCGACCGGCTTGCGCGCCAACCTGGCGCCTTTCGAGGCGTCGCCGAACTTCCGCTTCGACGAGGCGGACATGCTCACCTGGCCACTGCTGCAGCAGGCCGCCGCCTGGGCAGACCGCGTCTACCATCTCGCCGCCGTGGTCGGCGTGTACCGCGTGATCGCCGAACCGACGCGCGTGCTCGCCACCAACATCGCCGCCTGCGAACGGTTGTTCCGCACCATCGCCGCCAGTGGTTGGCAACCGCAGGTGGTGGTCGCCTCCAGCTCCGAGGTCTACGGCCACCGCCATGCGGAATTGCTGACCGAGGACATGGACCTCAGCGTGTCCACCCGGGCGGGCACCCGCTGGAACTATTCGGTCAGCAAGATCGCCGACGAGGCGCTGGCCCTGTCCTACTCGCAGAAGTTCGGCATCCCGGTGGTGGTGGCGCGTTTCTTCAACACCATCGGGCCGCGCCAGACCGGACGCTACGGCATGGTCGTGCCGCGTTTCGTGGAACAGGCGGTACGCGGCGAGCCGATCACGGTGTACGGCGACGGCGAGCAGACGCGTTCGTTCTGCGATGCGCGCGACAACGTGCGCGCGCTCGACCTGCTCGCTTCGCGCGAGGGCGGCGACGCGCTGGTGGCGAACGTCGGCAACGACCGCGAGATCAGCATGAACGCACTGGCCGAGCTGATCCGCGAGCGTGCCGACAGCGACTCGCCGATCAGCCACGTGCCGTACCTGCAGGCCTACGGCGAGGATTTCGAAGACATCCAGCGGCGCCGGCCGGACCTGATCCGGTTGCGCACGCTCACCGATTTCCAGCACCGCTACACGCTGGAAGACACGCTCGACGAGCTCATCCGCGAACGACGCATCGCCCTCACAGGGACCGAACATGGCCACCGCCCCTTGGTTTGTCATCAGTCCTAACGCGCTGCTCAGCGTCATTGGATTGCTGCGTGGTCCGGACCGGACCGTACCGACCCCCACCCACGACTGGCGCGCGGCCGTGGTGGACGTGGTCATCCCGGCCTACCGCGAGGCGGAGAACATCACCCACTGCCTGGTCTCGGTGGCGCGGCAGACGCTCAAGCCGCGCAATATCATCGTGGTCGACGACGGCAGCACGGATGCCACGGCCAGCTGCGCCGAGCAGGTGGCGCAGCGGCTGGGGCTCGATGTCCAGGTGATCCGGCGCCAGTCGTCGATCGGCAAGACGCCCACGATCAAGCGCCAGGCGCGCGAATTCGACGCGGACGTGGAGTTCATCCTCGACGGCGACACCTTCCTGGAGTCGCCCGACTACATCGCCCGCTGCGTCGAGGAACTCTACAAGGGCGCCGGGATCGCCTCGGTCTGCGGCCGTGTGCTGCCGATGCGCCTGGTGGACCGCCGCACCCTGGCCGAGACGCCGGAATACGCCACGGTGCTGGCCGGCGCGCCGTTCGTCGACCCCAAGGCCGCGCGCAGCCGGCTGCAGCTGATGTGGTGGGGCCTGACCAACATCTACCGCGATTGCCTGTACCGCTTCCTGCAGGGCTTCGTGTTCCACGGCCAGGTGGTGTTCTTCGGCGGCATCACCAACCCGGTGGGTTGCGCGGTGGCTTACCGCCGCGAATACGTCAAGGACCTGTTCGATCGCTACGAGCCGCAGTTCGGCGACAACCTGACCAACTCCGAAGACATCTTCATCGGCTTCGCCCTGATCAATCAGGGCTACCGCAACACCCAGCTGCTGGACGTGACGGCACGCTCGGAAGAACCGCTGGCCACGCAGCTGCCGCGCCAGGTCTCGCTGTGGTCGTCTTCGTTCCTGCAGAGTTGCTTCTACTTCGATGCGCTGGTGCGCAGTCCGTTCAAGGCGTTCGCGCGCATGCGCCGGCGCCGTGACGAAAAGCAAGGCGAGTACGGACAGCACATCCAGGAGATGCGCAAGATCCAGGAGCCGTACCGGCAGGCCTTCGGCGAGGAAGTCACGAAGCGTTACGGACGTCCGCTGGGCTGGATCATCTTCATGTCCGCGATCGAGAAGATCGGCTTCCCCACCGCGCTGATCGTGATGGCCCTGCTGCGCTGGTGGGAACCGCTGCTGATCACCCTGCTGGCGGAATCGGCGCTGTCGCTGATCGTCCTGACCGTGATCTCCCGCGGCGAGCGCTGGAAGGTGCTGGGCAAGGGCCTGCTGGTGACGCCGCTGCGCTACTTCCTGATGCTGACCGAGATCCGCACGATCGGCCAGTTCGCCATCGACCTGTGGATTACGGGGAACCGCAAATGGCGCAAATGAAACCCCTCGCCTGTCTCCTCGGCGCGCTGCTGGCGGCGCCAGCCGGCGCATGGGCGCAGACCCCCGCCATGCAGCCCCTGGACACGCAGGCGCGAAACCTGATGTGGTCGGGCCACACCAATGCCGCCACGCACACGATGCGCGAGTACGTGGCGCAGCACCCCGGCGACCAGACCGCCGTGCTCGACCTGGCGCGCTACCTGACCTGGAATGGCGACTATGCCGGCGCCAAACGCGTGCTGGACGCCCATCCGGAAGCCACCCGCACCAGCGAGGGCCAGGTCGTGCTCGCATCGGTGCTGGCGTGGGGCGGCTGGATCCGCGCGGCGCAGCAGGTCAACGCGGCGCCGCTGGCCGCCGATCCGGACGGCCTGCTGCCCAACTACACCCAGGCCATCGCCTTGAGGCAGTCGGCGCGACCACGCGAAGCACTGCCCTATGTCGAAGCGGTCAAACGCGCCAGGCCGGACGGCAAGGATGCGCGCGACCTGGAGCGCTCGGTGCGCATCCACACCGATTCCTTCGTTGCGCTGGGCTATCAGCGCGGCTCCGATTCGGACGACCTGGTGAGCTCGCAACCGACGCTGCGCGCCGAGCTGGCGCAGGGCGAGGCCTTGCGCTGGACGCTGGAACTGGGGCGCTGGGACTATCGCTCGCCGCTGGCCAGCCCCTTCGCCAGCGTTGCCGGCGGCCGCTCGATCGCCGAGAACCGCGGACTGTTCGGGGTGCGCTACGCGCCCTCGCTGTATACCGAACTGAGCGCTGCGGTGGGCCATTCCTCCATCGATGGCGATGGCCTGACTCCGTGGCGGCTGGGCCTCGACCAGCGCTTCAGCGACAGCTTCCGGATCGACCTGCTGGCCGACCACGACCGTCTCGCCGCCTCGGCGCGCTCGGTATCGCTGGGGCTGGATCGAACCGGCATCGCCGGGCATGCGCAGTGGACACCGGACTTCAACTGGACCGGCGACCTGTGGCTGCGCCGCAACCACTACAGCGACAGCAACGCCAGCGTGGGCTGGGATGCCGCGCTGCGCCGTGCGGTGGTGCGCAAGCCGGGTTTCATGCTCGACCTCGGCGCGATCACGCAGCATCTGTCGTTCGATGAGAATCCCGGCCACGGCTACTACGCGCCGGACAGCTATCGACGCTACGCGCTGACCGTCTTCAGCTATGTCGGGCTGGGCGAGAACGCCGGGCTGTCGATCCAGGCCGGTCTGGGCCGGCAGCGCGACGAGACCTTCACTTCATGGCGCCGTGCCAACGACATCAACGCATCGCTGGTCGTCGGCATCTTCTCGCCGTGGCAGTTGAGCGTGAACGCCGGCTACAGCGAGCGGGTGCTGAATACCGGCGCGTACGAGGGCCGCACCTGGGGGCTCACCCTGACCCGCCGGTTCTGACGGGGCTGTCGGTCGGATGCGAGTGGCTCCGGGCAAGAAGCCGTTCCGCACCGACATCCAGGCCTTGCGCGGGTTGGCGGTGCTGCTGGTGATCCTGCAGCACGCCCGCGCCGGCTTCATCGGCGCCGGCTGGCTGGGCGTGGACATCTTCTTCGTGATTTCCGGCTTCCTGATCACGGACATGCTGGCCAGGGATATCGGCCACGGCCGGTTCCGCTTCGCCACGTTCTACTTCCGCCGCGCCAAGCGCCTGCTGCCGGCCGCGTACGTCACCTTCGCGGTGACCGCGGCAGCCGCGTTCTTCCTGCTCGATGCCAGCGAGTGGCAGGATTTCACCCGGCAACTCGCTGGCGCGGTGAGCTTCACCGGCAACTTCGTGCTGTTGCAGCAGACCGGCTACTTCGCGGGCACCGCGGCACTCAAGCCGCTGCTGCACGTCTGGTCGCTGGCGGTCGAGGAGCAGTACTACCTGCTGCTGCCCGCGGCGCTGCTGCTGGTGCCGCGACGCTGGTGGTTCGCCGGCAGCCTGGTGGTGCTGGCCACCAGCTTCGCGCTGTGCGTCGCGCTGACCTACTCGCGGCCCGATGCGGCGTTCTACCTGCTGCCCACGCGCGCCTGGGAACTGGCGATCGGCTCGCTCGCGGCGCTGGCCGGTGCGCAGGGTCCACGGCGGCGGCGAGCGGTGTCGCTGCTGTTCCTGCCGGCGCTGGCGGCGCTGTTCGTGATCCCGATCTGGCCGCTGCCCGCGCCCAACTTCGCCAACATCGCGATCGTCTGCGTGGCGACGCTGGTGGTGATCCTGCGCCGGCACGACGAACTGCAGGACCGCCCGATCCCGAACGCGCTGGCCGCTGTCGGCGATGCTTCTTACTCGCTGTACCTGGTGCACTGGCCGGTCTTCGCCCTGCTCAACAACGTCTATGCCGGCGACCCGTCCTTCGGCACGCCGGCTCCGCAAGTGCTGGCCGCTGCGGTCGCGCTGGCACTGCTGCTGGGCTTCGCCCTGTACCGCGGCGTGGAACTGCCGGTGCGTCGGCTCGAGCTGCGCTCGCCACGGCACTGGTCGCTGGCCGCACTCGCCGTTTCACTGTGCCTGGCACTGGTGCCGCTCACCCTCGCCGCGCGCACCGGCACCCACGAGATACGCGGACCGGCCATCGACTACGCCTGGCTGCGCCGCGACAACGTCGGCTTCGACAAGGTCTGCGAAGCCTACCAACACCTGGAATACACCATGCGCTGCAGCAACGCGGCGCACCCGGCGACCATGGTCTGGGGCGATTCCTTCGCCATGCACCTGGTGCCCGGGCTGGCGGCGACGATGCCCGGCGGCGTACTGCAGGCCACCAAGAGCGCCTGCGGTCCGCTGCCGGGGCTGGCCCAGGTCTACGGGAGATACACCCGCGAGTTCGCCGAGCGCTGCCTGAGTTTCAACGACTCGGTGATCGCGTACCTCACCGCGCATCCGGAGATCCGCACCGTGGTGCTGTCCAGTCCGTTCTACGAGTACTTCGACCCGGCGCGGCGCATGCTGCATGTGGTCCACGGGCAAGTGCGGGTGGAACAGCCGGATGCCGGGACCGCGCTGGAGACGCTGGTCGCCACGATCGCCCGGATCCGGGCGCTGGGCCGGCGCGTGGTCATCGTGGCGCCACCGCCGAGCACCGGCTTCGACTACACCCATTGCCTGGAACGCAAGGCGCGCAGCCGCACGCTGTTCGGCCGGCTCATCGACTGCAACATCCCGCTGGCGCAATACCATGCCAGCAAGCGTGAGGTCTTCGCGTTCCTGCAGCAGGTTCACGCACGGGCCGATGTCGAGGTGGTGTCGTTCGATCCGTTCCTGTGCGACGACAGGCGATGCCGTACCGAACTCGACGGCACTCTGCTGTACCGCGACGAGGGACACTTGTCGTACGACGGTTCGGTCGCGCTCGCCCGGGCGATGCACCTGGATGCGCTGATCGCGAAGGCGGCGCACTGACCCCGGCGGGCACAGCCGCAACTCAGCGTGCCGAGTGCCCCGACTCGTCGTAGTCGCGATGGGTCAACAGGCCCGGGCGGATCAGGTCGATGAAGGCGCGCGCCTCGGCGCTGAGGAACTTGCCCTTGCGCATCACCACGCCGTAACTGCGCTGCGGGAAGAACTGTTTCATGTTGCGCACGGCCAGGCGGCTCCGGTCGGCCGCGGTGATGCAGATGCCGGTGACCACCGAGATGCCCATGCCCATCGCCACGTACTCCTTGATCACGTCCCAGCCGCCGACCTCGATCGCCACGTGGTACGGCACCTGTTGCTGCTGGAACACCAGGTCGACCAGCCGATAGGTGGACAGCCGTTGCGGCGGCAGGATCAGGCCGTAGGGCGAAATATCCTCCAGCGTGATCTTGTCCTTCGCGGCCAGCGGATGGTCCGGCGGCATGATCAGCATCGGATCGTAGTGGTGCACCGGTGCCCACGCGATGTCGTTCGGCACGTCGAGCATCGAGCCGACCGCGAAGTCGGCATCGTCGGCACGCAGCAAGGCCAGGCCATCCTTGCCGGTGACGTTGGCCAGCTGCAATTGCACCGCGGGGAAGCGCTCGCGATAGCGGCGCACCAGTTCGGGCAGCAGGTACTGGATGGTCGAGGTGCCGGCGGCGATGGTCAGCCGGCCGGCCTGCAAGCCCTTTACCCTGGCCTGGAAGTCGCGATCCAGCGTGTCCCAGCCCTCGACCAGCGGCCGCGCCAGCTCGTACAGCGCCTCGCCCGCATCGGTGAGGTTGATGCGCCGGCGCCGGCGTTCGAGCAGGCTCATCCCGAGTTCCCGTTCCAGCGCCTGCAACTGCAGGCTGATCGTGGGTTGCGACAGGTACAGCGCCTCGGCGGCGCGGGTCAGCGTGCCCAGCTTCACCACGCTGACAAATGCGCGCAGCTGCTTGTGGCGGTTGCCCTTGTAATAGAAGCGACCGCCCGCTTCGTCGGCATGCTCGCCAACGGCACGCTTTTTTGTTGCGTTGCGGCGCGATTTCTTCGGCTTGTTCAGTGTATCGCCAGGCCTTTTCATCGAATTTATTCAATTAGTTGGAAGAAACATTGGACATGCTCATAGTAATGATTGAAACATTCACTTTGTCAAATACATGATTCTTCCCTAGCTTCGAGTCATCCACGACACGGAGCGACTCCCATGGCAGTACCGCAGGAACGACTCGATACCGGCAGCATCGAGATCCACGCCAACCTCGCCGGTTACGAAAGCATCCTGACCCCCGCGGCATTGGGTTTCCTGGCCCGGCTGCAGCGCCGCTTCGACGCCACCCGGCGGCGCCTGCTGCAAGCCCGGCGCGAGCGCCAGGCGGGTTATGACGCCGGCGGCCTGCCGGATTTCCGCGCCGACACGCTGGCAATCCGCGAATCCGAGTGGAGTGTGGCGCCGATCCCGGCCGCGCTGCAGGACCGCCGCGTCGAGATCACCGGCCCGGTCGAGCGCAAGATGATCATCAACGCGCTGAACTCCGGCGCGAAGGTGTTCATGGCCGACTTCGAGGATTCCTCGGCGCCCACCTTCGCGAACCAGCTCGACGGCCAGGTCAATTTGCGCGACGCGGTTAACGGCACCATCGCGTTCACCTCGCCGGAGGGCAGGAGCTATCGCGTCAACGACAAACCCGCCGTGCTGGTGGTGCGTCCGCGCGGCTGGCACCTGCACGACAAGTTCTTCAGCGTGGACGGCGAGCCGATGGCCGGCGCACTGGTCGACTTCGGCCTGTTCGTATTCCACAACGCACGCGCGCTGCATAGCCGCGACCGCGGCCCGTACTTCTATCTGCCGAAACTCGAGGCCATGGAGGAAGCCGCGCTGTGGGACGCGGTGATGGCCGCGGCGGAGGACGAGTTGCAACTGCCGGTCGGCACGATGAAGGCTACCGTGCTGATCGAGACGCTGCCGGCGGCGTTCCAGATGCACGAAATCCTGCATGCGCTGCGCCGCCGCGCGGTCGGCCTCAACTGCGGCCGCTGGGACTACATCTTCTCGTACCTGAAAACCCTGCGCTGCCATCGCGATCGCCTGCTGCCGGAGCGCGGCCAGGTGCAGATGACCGCGCCGTTCCTGAAGGCCTATTCCGAGCTGCTGATCCAGACCTGCCATCGCCGCGGTGCGTTCGCGATGGGCGGCATGGCCGCGCAGATCCCGATCAAGGGCGACGACGCGGCGAACGAGGCGGCGCTGGCCAAGGTGCGTGCCGACAAGCTGCGCGAAGTGCAGGCCGGCCACGACGGCACCTGGGTCGCGCACCCGGCGCTAGTGCCGGTGGCGCAGGACATCTTCGACCGGTACATGCCCGCGCCGAACCAGTTGCATGTACTGCGCAAGGACGTGCAGGCGACCCGCGAACAGTTGCTCGCCGCACCGAACGGCACGATCAGCCGCGCCGGTTTCGACAACAACGTCGAGGTCTGCCTGCGCTACACCGCCGCCTGGCTGGACGGCCTCGGCTGCGTGCCCATCAACCACCTGATGGAGGACGCCGCCACCGCCGAGATTGCCCGCGCGCAGTTGTGGCAGTGGCTTCATCACGGTGATCTGCAGTTCCCCGACCACGCCCCGATCGACTTTGCGTTGTTCGATCACGCGGTCGCCGCACACACCCATCGCCTGCGCGACAGCCAGCACCCCGGTACCGCCCGCGCCGACGCTGCTGCCGCACTGCTCGGCGCGATGACCCACGCCGATCAACTCGGCGACTTCCTCACCCTGCCCGCCTACGACCAGCTCGCCTGATCTGCTCGAACCGAGCCATCCAGACCTTCGCTACGGAGCCACGCCATGAAGACCACCCTGCCCACCGCCGAACAGATCACCCTGGACTGGCACAACAACCCGCGCTGGACCGGCGTGCAGCGCAACTACTCCGCCGAGGACGTGGTGCGCCTGCGCGGCACCGTCGCGGTCGAGCATTCGCTGGCCCGTCGCGGCGCCGAGCGGCTGTGGAAATCGCTGCACCAGGAGGACTTCGTCAATGCGCTCGGCGCGCTCACCGGCAATCAGGCGATGCAGCAGGTCAAGGCCGGCCTGCAGGCGATCTACCTGAGCGGCTGGCAAGTCGCCGCCGACGCCAACGTGGCCGGCGAGATGTATCCCGACCAGTCGCTGTACCCGGCCAACTCGGTGCCGCTGGTGGTCAAGCGGATCAACAACACCCTGCTGCGCGCCGACCAATTGCACCACGCCGAAGGCAAGGACGACTGCGACTGGCTGGTGCCGATCGTGGCCGACGCCGAGGCCGGCTTCGGCGGCGTGCTGAACGCGTTCGAGCTGATGAAGGCGATGATCGAGGCCGGCGCCGCCGGCGTGCACTTCGAGGATCAGCTGGCCTCGGTGAAAAAGTGCGGCCACATGGGCGGCAAGGTGCTGGTGCCGACCCGCGAGGCGGTCGACAAGTTGAACGCCGCGCGCCTGGCTGCCGACGTCGCCGGCGTGCCGACCCTGCTGGTGGCGCGCACCGACGCCGACGCCGCCGATCTGCTCACCTCGGACATCGACGCAAACGACCGGGCCTTCATCACCGGCGAGCGCACCGTCGAAGGGTTCTACCGCGTGCGCCCGGGGCTGGACCAGGCGATCAGCCGCGGCCTCGCCTACGCGCCGTACGCCGACCTGATCTGGTGCGAGACCAGCAAGCCGAACCTGGACGATGCGCGTCGCTTCGCCGAGGCGATCCACGCGAAATTCCCCGGCAAGATGCTGGCCTACAACTGCTCGCCCAGCTTCAACTGGAAGAAGAACCTGGACGACGCCACCATCGCCAACTTCCAGAAGGAGCTGGGTGCGATGGGCTACAAGTTCCAGTTCATCACCCTGGCCGGCTTCCACAGCCTCAACTACGGCATGTTCGACCTGGCGCACGGCTATGCGCGTCGCCAGATGAGCGCGTTCGTGGAACTGCAGGAAAGGGAATTCGCCGCCGCCGAACGCGGCTTCACCGCGGTCAAGCACCAGCGCGAAGTGGGCACCGGCTACTTCGACCAGGTGACTCAGGCGATCCAGCAGGGCCAGTCCTCGACCACCGCGCTGAAGGGCTCGACCGAAGAGGCACAGTTCAAGCAGGCCTCGGCAGCGTAAGCACACAGCCCCTGTGCGCGATGCTCTTCTTCACATCATGAAGAGCGTCGCGCACAGGGTGCGTTCCTACACCCCCATCGGCGGCACCAGCGCGATCACCGTCCAGCCCGGCTTCGGTTCCAGCTCGCGCTTGGCCGAGGCCACCCGCAACGCGCCCTTCTCCTCCACGCCGAACATCAGCACGCTGTTCGAGCCGTACTGTTCGATGAAGTGTGGCCAGTCGAACGTGTTGCTGAGCCGGGTCGCCTTTATCCGCCAGCCGTCACGCATCATCTCGGCGAAGCGCCCGTGGGTCATCTCCTCGTCGAACAGCGGTGGCGCCAGCAGGCTGCCGGCCAGCGCCGCGCGGTCGGTGTTTTCCTGCGGCGTGAGGTTGCGCAGCCGGTATACCTTCGCGCGCCCGAATTCCTGCCGGTAGTGTACGCAGGCCAGCGAGTTGCGCTCGCGGTGGGTGGAGACCGCCAGCAGCCGGCCGATGCCGGTGAGGTCGAGGTGGCGTTCGGCATGCGGCGACGCCGGGTTGCCGAAGAACGTGGCCAATCCATCCATCCGCGCCTGGCGGATGCCGTCCCAGTCGTCGTCGGCCAGCACCACGCGGAAACCGGCCTCGTCCAGCGCCTTGCCGATCGCGCGGGCGACCTGGTCCGAGCCGAAGATCAGCACGCCACGCGGCTCTGGCTCGGCCACCTTCAGCCAGATCGCCAGCGGCCGCGCGGTGGCGCTCTGCAGGATCACCGTGCCGATGATCAGGGTGAACACCAGCGGCACCAGCGCCTCGGCACCGGCCACGCCGAGCGCGTCCAGGCGCAGCGCGAACAGCGCCGACACCGACGCCGCCACGATGCCGCGCGGCGCCACCCAGCCGATCAGCGTACGCTCGCGCCAATTCAACCCGCTGCCGAAACTCGAGATCGCCACAGTCAGCGGCCGCACCACCAGCTGCGCGATCACGAACAGGGCGATGCCCGCGCCCAGCATGCCGTCCGGCAGCGGCCAGCGCAGCCGCGCCGCCAGCAGGATGAACAACAACGAGACGAGCACCGTGGTGAGGCTTTCCTTGAAATCGAGGATGTCGTCGATGTGCACGCCACGCAGATTGCCCAGCGCGATACCCATGATCGTCACCGCCAGCAGCCCCGACTCGTGGGTGATCGTGTTGGATATGCTGAAGGCGAGCAGCACCGCGGCCAGCACGGCGTAGTTCTGCAGGTACTCGGGGATCATCTGGCGGCGCAGGAAGAACGCCATCAGCCAGGCGGACAGCGCTCCGATCACCGCCCCGCAGCCGATGGTCGCCACGAAGATGCCGATGGTGTGGCCTTCCTGGCGCGACACGATCGCCTCGTAGATCAGCACCGCGAACAGCGCGCCCAGCGGATCGATCACGATGCCTTCCCAGCGCAGCGTGTTGGCGATGCGCGCGTTCGGGCGCAGGGTGCGCAGCATCGGCGCGATCACCGTCGGCCCGGTCACGCAGGCCAGCGCGCCGAACAGCAGCGCGATCGGCCAGGCCAGGCCGGCGACGAGATGCGCGGCCAGCGCCAGCAACAGCAACGAGGCCACCGCGCCGTAGCTGACCAGCCCGCGCACCGCCTTGCCGATCCCCGGCAACTCGTGGAAACGCAGGGTCAGGCTGCCCTCGAACAGGATCAGCGCCACCGCCAGCGACACGCTCGGGAACAGCAGCTCGCCGAGCAGCTTGTCCGGATCGAGCACGCCGCCGACCGGGCCCAGCACGATACCGGCCAGCAGCAGGAACAGGATCGCCGGCAGCTTGACCCGCCATGCCAGCCACTGCGCCAGGAAGCCGATCATCAGCATGCCGGCGAGCATCAGGCCCAGCTCGATAGTCATCGCAGTCCTTGGAGGGATCAGGCCGCTATCGAAGCATGCACCGGTGGAGACGTCCAGCCGGCAGGCGAAACTCAGAAGCGGCGGTATTGCAGCGCCTCGGCCAGGTGTTCGCGCTCCAGCAGGGCGGCGCCGCCGTCGAGGTCGGCGATCGTGCGGGCCACCCGCAACACGCGATGGTAGGCGCGGGCGGACAGGCCCAACCGCTCCAGTGCACTCTCGAACCAGCGCCGCTCGGCAGGGCCCAGCGCGCAGTCACGCTCCAGCTCGCGCGTGCTGATCTCGGCGTTTGGTCGGCCTGCGCGCATCAGCGATTGCCGGCGCGCCTTGAGTACGCGCGCGCGCACCGTGGCGGAATCCTCGTCGCGTTCATGGCGTGGCGTCCCCAGCTCCGCCAGCGGCACCGGCGGCACCTCCACGCACAGGTCGATGCGATCGAGCAGCGGCCCGGAGATGCGCGCGCGGTAGCGCTGGATCTGGTCCGGCGTGCACTGGCAGCGCGGGTCGCCGGCGTAGCCGCACGGACAGGGATTCATCGCCGCGACCAGCTGGAACTGGGCGGGAAAGGTCGACTGCCGCGCCGCCCGCGAAATCATGATGTGGCCGGATTCCATCGGCTCACGCAGCACTTCCAGCACGTGCCGGCTGAACTCGGGCAGCTCGTCCAGGAACAGCACGCCGTTGTGCGCCAGCGAGATCTCGCCCGGGCGCGGATACGAACCGCCGCCGACCAGCGCCACCGCCGACGCGGTGTGGTGCGGCGCGCGAAAGGGACGCCGGCGCCAGCGCGCCAGGTCGGTCACCTGCCCGGCCACCGACAGCACGGCGCAGGTTTCCAGCGCCTCCGATTCCGACAGCGGCGGCAGGAGGCCGGGCAGGCGCTCGGCCAGCATGGTCTTGCCGGTGCCCGGCGGACCCACCAGCAGGAGGTGATGGCCCCCGACGGCGGTGATCTCCAGCGCGCGCCGCGCCTGCAACTGGCCGCGCACGTCGGCCAGGTCCGGCCCGTCGTCGGCGCCGCCGTTGCTGGGAATGCCGACCGGCATCGACAGCTCGTGCGCGCCGCGCAACCAGCCGCACACCTCGGCCAGGGTGTCGGCCACGCGCACGTCGACGTCCGGCACCAGCGCCGCTTCGGCGGCATTCTCGAGCGGCACCACCACGCGGCGCCCGCGCGCGCGCGCGCGCAACAGCGCCGGCAGCACGCCGGAGACGCTGCGCAGCGAACCGGTCAGCGCCAGCTCGCCGAGAAACTCGCAGTCATCCAGTTTCTCGCGCGGCACCTGGCCGCTGGCGGCGAGGATGCCCAGCGCGATCGGCAGGTCGAAACGGCCGCCATCCTTGGGCAACTCGGCTGGCGCCAGGTTCACGGTGACGCGACGGCCGGGATATTCGAAGGCGGTGTTCTGGATCGCCACGCGCACGCGATCGCGCGCCTCGCGCACCGCGGCCTCGGGCAGGCCGACGATATTGGTGCACGGCAAGCCGCCGGAAAGGTGTACCTCGACCATCACCTGCGGTGCGGCGATCCCTTCCTGGGCGCGGCTGAGGGTGACGGCAAGACTCATGCGGCCGCTGATCGCTGGCGCATGGAGGATGGGTCGCTGACAGAAACGATCATCAAGCGACTCCATCCAGCAGTGCTAATAAATAACCGCCTCCGATCGTTCTCGGGGTGAGGGTGACGGATCGGAGGCGGCTCCCGGGAGGTGGTTGTCACTGACCCGCGCGGGCAGCCACCGTGGCCTCCAGTTCGGCCACGCGTCGCTCCAATTCGTCGACCTTGGCGCGGGTACGCGCCAGTACCTGGGACTGGACTTCGAATTCTTCGCGGGTGACCAGGTCGAGGCGGCGCAGTCCCTGCGCCAGAACGTCCTGGAAGTTGGTTCGCAAATCCTGATGCGCCTGTGCCACCCCTGGCGGTACCAACGACACAAGTCGCAGGGCAATCTTGTCGATATCCTGCCTATCCATCATGGATAGCGCCTCGAGCTCGTCGAGGTAAATACTAGGTGAAGGGAAATCGGGCGCGCCATCGGTATGCTCCGTCAAAAACTGTAGGGATTGTCCTACACGTGCCGTTCTCAGTGCGACAATGCCCCGCCGGACAGGCAAAATGCACCTTCGGCATAACCGATGCCTTTCAAGGAACCACCCATGAAGCTGGTCGTGGCGATCATCAAGCCATTCAAGCTGGACGATGTGCGTGAAGCGCTGGCCGAAGTCGGCGTACAGGGCATCACGGTCACCGAAGTGAAGGGTTTCGGCCGCCAGAAAGGCCACACCGAGCTGTATCGCGGTGCCGAGTACGTGGTCGACTTCCTGCCCAAGATCAAGCTGGAAGTGGCGGTCGCCGACGACCAGCTCGACCGCGTGCTGGAAGCGATCCAGAACTCCGCCCGCACCGGCAAGATCGGCGACGGCAAGATCTTCGTCAGCACGCTGGAACAGGTAATCCGCATCCGCACCGGCGAGTTGGATCTCGACGCCCTGTAATCCCGCCGCGACCCTTACCGGCATTCGCCGCAAGCGGCCTCCACCACGACTTATGCACAACTTGTTGGGTTGACCCTGCCCAGGTCACCCGATATGTTGTGTGCGTCGGTGCCCGACCAGATGCGACATCGGTCGGGCTTAAAAGGGAATCCGGTGTGAATCCGGAACTGCCCCGCAGCGGTAAAGCGGAAACGAAAGCACCCACATGCACTGGCCCTCGGCGGCTGGGAAGCGGGAGCGAGTAGGCGGATCGCCAGATCCATGTCCGCAAGTCCGAAGACCTGCCGGCACACCGGGACGAACAGGTCCCGGTGCGTAGTGACGGCTTCCGCGGGGAAGTGCGTCGTGGAGCAGGTCGCCGCCCGGCGCCCGGCTTGCGCGCCGCCTCCGGAATCCATCGCTATCAGGCCCTGCGCGCGGGAGCAGGCGTTTGATGTCCATGCCGGGAGCCACCAGCCATGCAACCCCTCGATACCACCGAAGGCGAGCGCACCATCGCGCGCGCCGCTTCGCCCGCCGCCATCGGCGAAACGCCCGCACCCGAAACCGCGTTCGCACTGACCCCGCCGCACAACCCTGCGCAGATGCGCGTGACCAAGCGCAACGGCGGCCAGGAAACCGTCGACGTCAACAAGATCGTGCGCGCGGTGACGCGCAGCGCCGAAGGCCTGCACGGCGTCGATCCGCTGCGCGTGGCGCTGAAGACCATCGGCGGCCTGTACGACGGCGCCACCACGCAGGAACTCGACCAGCTTTCCATCCGCACCGCCGCCGGCCTGACCGCCGAGGAACCCGAATACGGCCAGCTCGCCGCCCGGTTGCTCGGCGCCTACATCGACAAGGAAGTCAGCGGCCAGGAAATCCAGAGTTTCTCGCAGTCGATCGCGCGCGGTGCCGAACTCGGCATCCTCAACGCCCGCCTGCGCGATTTCGTGGCCGCCAACGCACGCAAGCTCAACGACGCGATCGACCCGCTGGCCACCCGCCGCTTCGAATACTTCGGCCTGCGCACGGTGTACGACCGCTACCTGCTGCGCCATCCGCAGCAGCGCTTCGTGATCGAGACGCCGCAGCATTTCTTCATGCGCATCGCCTGCGCGCTGGGCGGCAACGAGATCGGCGAAACGCTCGAACTCTACCGCTTGCTGTCGTCGCTGGAATACATCGCCAGCTCGCCCACCCTGTTCAACGCCGGCACCGCGCACGAGCAGTTGAGTTCTTGCTACCTGCTCGACTCGCCGGTCGATTCGCTGGAGTCGATATACGACAAGTACGCCGACGTGGCCAAGCTCAGCAAGTTCGCCGGCGGCATCGGCCTGGCCTATTCGCGGGTGCGTTCGCGCGGCTCGCTGATCCGCGGCACCAACGGCCACTCGAATGGTCTGCTGCCGTGGCTGAAGACGCTGGATGCGTCGGTCGCCGCGGTGAACCAGGGCGGCAAGCGCAAGGGCGCGGCCTGCGTCTACCTGGAATCGTGGCATGCCGACATCGAGGATTTCCTCGAACTGCGCGACAACACCGGCGACGATGCCCGCCGCGCGCACAACCTCAACATCGCGAACTGGATTCCCGACGAATTCATGCGCCGGGTCGAGAACGACGGCGGGTGGTCATTGTTCGACCCCAAAGTGGTACCGCACTTTGTCGACAGCTGGGGCGAGGCGTTCGATGTTGCGTATCGCAAGGCCGAAGCCGATGGCCTCGCCGTGAAAACCGTGAAGGCACGTGAGCTGTACGCCCGCATGATGCGTACGCTGGCGCAGACCGGCAACGGCTGGATGACGTTCAAGGACCGCTGCAACGCCACCAGCAACCAGACGGCCAAACCGGAAAACGTGATCCACCTTTCCAACCTGTGCACCGAGATCCTGGAAGTGAGTTCGGCGACCGAGACGGCGGTGTGCAACCTGGGCTCAGTGAACCTGGCGCGGCACGTCGTCCGCGCCGCCGATGGGAGCCATGCGTTCGACTTCGACCAGCTCGCCGCCACCGTGCGCGCTGCGGTGCGCCAGCTCAACCGGGTAATCGACCTCAACTACTATCCGATCGAGACCGCGCGTACCGCCAACATCAAGTGGCGCCCGGTCGGGCTCGGCGTGATGGGCCTGCAGGACGTGTTCTTCAAGCTGCGGCTGCCGTTCGATTCGGCCGAGGCACTGGCGCTGTCCACGCGCATCGCCGAGGAGATCTACTTCAACGCCCTGTCGCAGTCGTGCGAACTGGCCGAGACCGAAGGCGCACACCCCGGCTTCGCCGAAAGCCGCGCCGCGAACGGCGAGCTGCAGTTCGATCATTGGCCAAGCGCCATGCCACACGACGATGCACGCTGGAATGCCTTGCGCGAACGGATCAAGCAGCACGGCCTGCGCAACTCGCTGCTGATCGCGATCGCACCCACCGCCACGATCGCCTCGATCGCCGGCTGCTACGAATGCATCGAGCCGCAGGTATCGAACCTGTTCAAGCGCGAGACGCTGTCCGGCGATTTCCTGCAGGTGAATCGCTATCTGGCCGACGAACTGAAGACGCTGGGACTGTGGACGTCCGACATCCGCGACGCGATCAAGCTGGCGGAAGGTTCGATCCAGGGCATCGCGGCGATCCCCGAACGCCTGCGCCAGATCTACCGCACCGTGTGGGAGCTGCCGCAGAAATCGCTGATCGACCTGGCGGCTTCTCGTGGGGCCTATATCGACCAGAGCCAGTCGCTGAACCTGTTCATGGAAAACCCGAACATCGGCCAGTTGAGCTCGATGTACATGTACGCGTGGAAGGCCGGCATCAAGACCACGTATTACCTGCGCTCGAGGCCGGCCACGAAGATCGCCAAGACCACGGTGTCGGCTGTGCCCAACCAGGCCGAAGCCGCCGCGGCGGTGTTTTGTTCACTCGAGAACCCGGAGTATTGCGAGGCCTGCCAATAGCGCCATGAGGTATCGCGATGAAGCGTTACCGGAATCTCGACGGCCACTCCGGCGTCACCGCGTACGAATGCGGTGACGGCTTCATCCGCGTTCGTTTCGTCAACGGCGAAGTCTACGAATACACCGACGAGGCCACCGGCCGCGAGCACATCGTGAACATGCAGCAACTCGCACGTGCCGGCCGCGGCCTCGCCACCTATGTCAGCCGCTTCGTGCATGACGCCTATGCGCGCAAGCTTTGAATCGAAGGAATTCCATGTCCGCCCAACCCATCTGCAACGCCCACATCCTCGACCCCGGCTTCGAACTCACCCTGCGCCCAATGCGCTACCCCGACTTCTACGAGATGTACCGCAACGCGATCAAGAACACCTGGACCGTCGAGGAGGTGGATTTCTCGATGGATACGCGCGACCTCAACACGAAGATGTCCGCCGCCGACCGTCACTTGATCCAGCGCCTGGTGGCGTTCTTCGCCACCGGCGACACCATCGTGTCGAACAACCTGGTGCTGAACCTGTACCAGCACATCAACGCACCGGAAGCGCGCATGTACCTGTCGCGCCAGTTGTACGAGGAAGCGCTGCACGTGCAGTTCTACCTCACCCTTCTGGACACCTATATCCCCGACCCCGCCGAGCGCAACGGCGCGTTCGCGGCGATCGAGACGATCCCGTCGATCCGGCAGAAGGGCGCGTTCTGCTTCAAGTGGATCGACTCGATCCAGGACCTGCGCCGGCTGGAGACGCGCGACCATCGCCGCCAGTTCCTGCTCAACCTGATCTGCTTCGCCGCCTGCATCGAGGGGTTGTTCTTCTACGCCGCGTTCGCCTACGTCTACTACCTGCGCTCGCGCGGCCTGCTGCACGGCCTCGCCGCCGGCACCAACTGGGTGTTCCGCGACGAGAGCGGGCACATGGCGTTCGCGTTCGAAGTGGTGCGCACCGTGCGTGCGCAGGAACCGGAACTGTTCGACGACGCCATGCGCGCGCAGGTCGAGGAGATGATGGAGGACGCGATCGCCTGCGAGACCCAGTTCGCCGAGGACGTGCTGTCCGGCGGCGTCGCCGGCATGTCGGTGAAGGACATGCGCCAGTACCTGGAATACTGCGCCGACCAGCGTTTCGCCCAGCTCGACATGCCGAAAAAGTACGGCGCGAAGAACCCGTTCGACTTCATGGACCTGCAGGACGTGCAGGAACTGGCCAACTTCTTCGAGCGCCGCGTCTCGGCCTACCAGGTCGGCGTGCAGGGCGAGGTGGCGTTCGACATGGCGTTCTGAGCCGATCCGCAAATCCTTGCGACCGCGGTGAAGAGCCTTCCCCCGGACGGTGCCGGTTTGTCATAAGGCGGGATTAGAATGACGCGCCGATCCGCAGCCAGCAGGCAGCACGCCCTGCAGCTGCGCTCGTCCGAACCGGGGAAAACCATCGACGATCCGATGCCGCCAGGCCCGGTGCCTGGCGACCGGGCACGGCGATTCTCCCCCGCCGCCGTCCACACTCAAGGATCACCGATGACTACTCCCATCCGCGTCAGAGTGCTGCCGTTCGCCATCGCCTCGTTGCTGGCCATGGCGCCGCTCGCTGCCCAGAACATCACCACGTCCGGCGTCAGCGGTCGTGTGCTGGACGCTAATGGCCAGCCCGTGACGGGCGCCACGGTGACGATCGTGCACCAGCCGACCGGCACCACCAAGGAGGTGACCACCGACGCCGATGGCCGCTACGCGGCGCAAGGGCTGCGCGTGGGCGGTCCGTTCGAGATCTCCGCGACCAAGACCGGCATGGCCGCGGTGGAGCAGAACGACGTGTTCCTGCAGCTGGGCCAGCCCTCGTCGATCAACCTGAGCATGGGCGCCGGCGAGCAGCAGGCGCGCAACCTCGGTGCGGTCACCGTGAGCGCCTCGACCTTGGCGCAGACCTTTTCCTCGGACAACAAAGGGCTGTCGACCAACATCTCGCAGCGCCAGCTGCAGGCGACTCCGCAGGGCAACCGCTCGATCGACGACGTGGTGCGCCTGGACCCGCGCGTCACCGTGACCGACCAGGGCACCGGCGCGATCTCCGCCTCCGGCATGAACAACCGCTACAACAACATCGCCGTCGACGGCGTGACCCAGGGCGATCCGTTCGGCCTGAACGCAAACGGCCTGCCCTACCAGAAGTCGCCGATCTCGCCCGAGACGATCGCCGAATACAACATTTCCACCGCCAACTACGACACGTCTTCCGACGTGGTCGGTGCCGACGTCAACGCGGTGACCAAGTCCGGCACCAACCAGTTCCATGGCGCGGTGTACTACGCCTACCGCAACGCCAACCACCTGGTCGGCGACGCCGGCTGGCTGCCCAGCGACAATCCGGGCTACCACTACAAGGGCTACCAGAAGGACACCACCTACGGCTTCAACGTCGGCGGCCCGATCATCAAGGACAAGCTGTTCTTCTTCATCTCGGCCGAGCACGAGAAGACCACCGGCATCGGCGCCGACTCGGCCAACGGGCTGGACGACTCGCTGGGCAACGGCCCGTCCACCAGCAACAAGGTTTCCCCGGGCGACCTGCAGAAGATCATCGACGCGGCCAAGCAACTGGGCCTGACCCCGGGCACGTTCGGCGGCCCGACCGGACTGACCTACGACGACAAGCGCTACCTCGGCAAGATCGACTGGAACATCACCAACAACCACCGCGCCAGCTTCACCTTCCAGCGCACCAAGGAGTTGTTGCCTGCGGTGGGCGGCAACAGTCCGAACAGCGTGGGCCTGACCAGCTACACCTATACCAAGACGATCACCACCAACAACTACGTCGCCCATCTGTTCGACGACTGGACCGACAGCTTCTCCACCGAAGCCAAGGTCGGCTTCCAGAAGTTCGTCCAGGACACCGCCGCGCCCTGGCAGCAGCCGGCGGTGAACGTGAACCTTTCGCCGACCGGCAAGGGCCCGTCGGTGAACCTGGGCGAGGAGCGCTTCCGCCACTACAACCACATCGATACGAAGAAGTTCAGCGTGTTCCTCGCCGGCACCTATTACGCCGGCGACCATGCGATCAAGGGCGGCATCGATTACCAGAGCAACAAGATCAACAACCTGTTCGGGCAGACCGAATTCGGCCAGTACAACTTCTGGGGCATCGACAACTTCGCCGCCGGCAACTACAACTCGTACATCCTGTTCCACCCGGCGCCCGGCTACACGCTCAACGACATCGCCGGCAAGTGGACGTACAGCCAGTACAGCCCGTTCCTGCAGGACACCTGGCAGGTCAACGAGCAGCTGTCGGTGCAATACGGCGTGCGCGTGGACATCCCGCATTCCAGCGCCCCGCCGGTCTACAACGCCGCGTTCGAACAGGCTTTCGGCTACCCGAACAACTACACGGTGGGCTCGCGCAACCGCGTGGTCGAGCCGCGCCTGTCGTTCAACTACCTGTTCGACAGCAGCTACAAGACCCAGCTGCGCGGCGGCGTCGGCCTGTTCCAGACCTCGCCGCCCACGGTGTGGATGACCAACCCGTACCAGAACAACGGCATCACCCTGCTCTCCTACAACACGTTCGATCCATCGCAGGCGGCATTCAGTCCGGATCCGTTCAACCAGAACATCCCGGCCGGCGGTGGCGCCGGCTCGATCGATACCATCGCCAAGGACTTCCGCCTGCCCACCGTGTGGAAGGCCAGCCTGGCGCTGGATCGCGAGTTGCCGTGGTGGGGCCTGACCGCGTCGGCCGAGTACCAGCACATCCAGGTACGCGACGGCATCCTCTACCAGGCGGTGAACTTCGGCGCACCCACGGGCGTGCTGCCGGACGGCCGCGAGCAGTTCTGGAAGATGCCAGGCGAGGCGCCGGTCTCGAAAGACGCGCTGGCCAACCAGAACCGCGCCTTCAGCACGCAGTCGACCCTGCTCACCAATACCCACAAGGGCAAGTCGGATAGCCTCACCCTGGCGCTGAACAAGCCCTTCTCGGCGAACTGGTTCGGCAACCTCAGCCTGACCTTCAACCATGCCACCGACGTCGACCCGGGCACCGACACGATCGCCTACAACGGCTACCAGCGCGTCGCCCGGCTGAACCCGAACTCCAACGTCGAGGCCACCTCCAACTACAACGTGGCCAAGACGCTGAAGGCCTCGCTGACCTGGCAGCATGCGTTCTTCGGCGACTACCAGACGCAGGTGTCGGCGTTCTACAGCGGCCACACCGGCACGCCGTACACCTGGGTGTTCAGCAACGACGCCAACGGCGACAGCGTCTCCGGCTGGGATCCGGCCTACATCCCGGCGATCAACGACCCGAAGGTCGCCTACGCCGCGGGCACCAGCCAGCAGCTGATCGACCAGTTCCAGGCCTTCCTTGCCAGCGAGAAGTACCTGAACGCCCACCGCGGGCAGATCGCCAACCGCAACGGCGCCCGCACCGCCTGGGTGAACGAGCTGGACATGAGCTTCTCGCAGGAGCTGCCCGGCATCTTCAAGGGCAACAAGGGCGAGTTGCGCCTGGACGTGTACAACTTCCTCAACCTGCTGAACAAGGACTGGGGCCAGGTAAGCAACACCGGCATCTACCCGACCCGCAACCTCGCCAGCTACGCCGGCGTGAACGCGCAGGGCCAGTACGTGTACACGCTGCCCACCGACAAGAGCGGCAACTACCAGCCGCAGCAGCTGCAGGTCTACGACGGCGGCTTCTACGACCCCAGCCGCGTGGTGTCGCGCTGGTCGGCGATGCTGACGCTGCGCTACACGTTCTGAGCGGCCCGCACGCAGCACGCGAGAACCGGCACTTCGGTGCCGGTTTTTTTTTCGGGCCGCCATCGAGCCCTTCGGCCCGGCACCATGACCAGCGACCTATTGACTACACGTGTAGTCATGGCGTACGTTGACTACACTTGTAGTCACTCGGTGCCGCAACCATGCGCAAACCCTCCATCGGCGACCAGGAACTGGCGCTGCTGCATCACATCGACGAATGTGGCTCTGCCTCGGTAGGCGAGGTGGCGGCGAGCTTCGGCGAGCCGCGCGGCCTGGCCCGCTCCACCGTGTTGACCATGATGGAGCGCCTGCGCGGCAAGGGCTATCTCAAACGCCGGCAGCTCAAGGGCATGTTCCGCTACAGCACCGCCACCGGTCCGGGCGAGGTGATGCGCAGCGCCGTGGGCAGCTTCGTCGAGAAAACGCTGAGCGGCTCGGTGTCGCCGTTCGTGGCCTGGATGTCGGAGCGTGCCGAGGTCTCCGATACCGAGCTGGCCGAGCTCGAGGCGCTGGTGGCGCAGCTGCAATCGCGGCGCAAGGAGTCGTGAGATGGACGCACTCGACCATCTTTCGGACATCCTGCTGACGCGACTGGTCTGGACGTCCATCCAGGCGGGACTGCTGATCTGCGCCGTCTACCTGGCCGGCCGTTTATGGCCACGCCTGTCCGCGGCGATGCGCTGCATGCTGTGGTGGCTGGTCGGCGCACAGCTGCTGCTGGGCCTGCTGTGGCACGCGCCGCTGGAGCTTCCGCTGCTGTCGCCCGCACCGCTCGAAGCGACCGGCCCGACCGCGCTGCCCGTGGCGTTCTTCGCCACGACGGCGACCGCCCACGCCGCGCTGCCATCGATCGCTTCGCCGGCAACGCCAGCACTGTCCTGGCGCACCGGCGTCGCCCTGGCGTGGCTGGCCGTCGTGCTATTGCAGGCGCTGATCGCGCTGCGGCAGTGGCGGCGGGCACGCCGCATGCTGCGCGAATCGCAAGCCCTGCACGACGCCGCGCTGCAGATGCTTTGCGCACGCCAGGCGCGGCAGCTCGGCTTGCGCCGCTGCCCGCGGCTGCGCGTCTCGGACGCGATCGTCTCGCCGCAGGTGACCGGCCTGTGGCGGCCCACCGTGCTCCTGCCGGCCGGCCACGCGCTCAGCGCCGACGAAGCAGCAATGGCGATCGCGCACGAACTGGCCCACTTGCGCCGCGGCGACCTGTGGCTGGCGTGGGTGCCGGCGATCGCGCAGTGCCTGTTCTGCTTCCACCCGCTGGTGCGCTGGGCGATGCGCGAATACGCGCTCAACCGCGAATCGGCATGCGATGCGCAGGTCATGCAGCAGGACCACGCCGCGCCGCAGGACTACGGCCGCCTGCTGCTGCGCCTCGGCGTGGCGCAACCGATGCACGCCGGCCTCGCCGGCGCTTCCCCGTCCTTCCACAACCTCAAGAGGCGACTGACCATGTTGCAGCAAACCGTGAACCAGCCGCCGTCGCGCACGCGCGGCTGGCTGCTCGTCGCACTGATCGCCCTCGTCGGCGTGTTGCCCTATCGCGTGACGGCGGCCGGCGCGGACAGCGCCCCCGCCTCGCCGGCTTCCACGCAGGCAAGCCTGCTGCCGCCACCACCCCCGCCACCGCCGGCCCCTCCGGTGGCACCACTTCCCGCCGTTCCTGCCGTGCCGCCGGCACCGCCACCGCCGCCACCCGCCCCGCCGCACGACGTCAGTGGCCTGCGCGCCCACTACGCCAACGTCGCCATCCACACCGACGCCAGCGAAGGCTTCGCGTTGCTCGATGGCGATGCGGCCATCGTCAACGGCAGCGACGTCGACCTCGCCGCCGCGAAGCGCCTGCAGCGGGACGGCAAGCCCATGATGTGGTTTCGCCGAGGCGACAAGGCCTACCTGATCGACGATCCCGCCTACGTGCAACGCGCCAAGGCCGCCTACGCGCCGGTCGACGCCTTGGCCAAGCAACAAGGCGAACTGGGTGGCAAGCAGGGCGCGCTCGGCGGCAAACAGGGAGCCCTGGGCGCGCAGCAGGGCGCGCTGGGCGCCAGGCAAGGGCAGCTCGCCGGCCAGCGCGCGATGCTGGCCAGCCGGCAAGCCATGCTCGCCGCGCCATCCAGCCAGCATGAACGCCCCGCGGAAACGCAGGCGAACCGTACCAGGCTGGAAGCCAGCGAGCAGGAACTCGATCAGCAGCAGGAAAAGCTCAGTCAGCAACAGTCGGCGCTGGGCCGGCAGCAGGCCGAACTGGGCAAGCAGCAGGAAGCGCTCGGCGCGCAACAGGAAGCACTCGGCAAGCGCCAGGAACAGGCCACCAGCCAGGCCAGTCAGCAGATCGGCAAGTTGCTCGACGAAGCGATCGCCAAAGGTGTCGCGAAGCCGACCAGCCTGCGCTGAGGGGAACCTCGGAGCCTCCTCCCCTGACCTCCAGCAAGACCCAACGCATCGCCTTGCTCCCTCCCCTGCTCGCAGGGGAGGGCTGGGGTGGGGTCGCTCTTCATCAAGCCCAAGATCAAGAGCGTCCCCCCCTCCTGTCCTCCCCCTGCTGCGCAGGGGGAGGAACCGGGCGTGTTGCTTCTACTTCCACCCCGCAAGCGAAGAGGGACCAAGACAGCGGTACCTCACATAACTCGCAACCGCTCAGCGCCAGGGCCACGCCTTCAATTTGTACTCCACCGGCGGTGTATTGCCGGCCAGATGCTGCACGAAATAGTCCCAGCGCCGGCGGGTGGCGTACGGAGTGGCCTCGGCGTAGCCGTGGTGGACGTTCGGGATCAGCAGCAGGTCGAAATCCTTGTTCGCCTTGATCAGTGCGTCGGCCACCAGCAGGGTCTGGTAGGGCGGCACGTTGTCGTCCATCGTGCCGTGCACCAGCATCAGCCGTCCCTTGAGGTTCTTCGCGAAACTCTGGTTGGCCTGGGCGTCGTAGTTGGTCTTGCCGTCCTTGTCGGTGACCAGCAGGCCCTGCCATTTTTCGGCCCAGTCGTCTTCGTAGTTGCGGTTGTCGTGGTTGCCGCTTTCGGCCCAGCCGACCTTGAAGAAGTCCGGGTAGTGGAACATCGCGGCCGCGGTGGCGTTGCCGCCGCCGGAGTGGCCCCAGATGCCCACGCGGTCGAGGTCGATCCACGGATACTTCTTGCCGAGTTCCTTCAGGCCGAGCACCTGGTCAGGCAGGGTGTTGTCCTCGACGTGCTCGAAGTAGGCGTCGTGGAAGGCTTTCGAACGCCACGGCGTGCCCATGCCGTCGAGCGCGATCACGATGAAACCGAGTTCCGCCATCGCCTGGTGGTCGGCGCGCGCGGAGGAGAAGCTGCGCCCGCGCACCGAGCCGGTCTGCGGACCCGGGTAGATGTAGTCGATGATCGGGTATTTCTTCGAGGGGTCGAAGTTCGTCGGCTTGAACATCATGCCGTACAGGTCGGTCTTGCCGTCGCGACCCTTCACCGTGAACGGGATCGGCGGCACCCAGCCGGCGGCCTTCAGCCGCGAGATGTCGGCAGTCGCCACGCTGGCCAGCTTGCGGCCGTCGTCCGCACTGCGCAGCACAGTGACCGGCGGCGTGGTCGGCGTGGAATACGCATCAACGAAGGACTTGCCGTCCGGCGACAGCGTGACGGTGTGGTCGGCCGCTTCCGGCGTCAGCAGCACCGGCTTGCCGCCGTCCAGGCCGACCTTGAAGAACTGCTGGTAGTACGGGTTCACGCCCGCGGTGCGGCCGACGCCGCGGAACCACACCGTGCGCGTCTTCGGATCGACCTTCAGCACCTCGGTAACGTTGCCGTCGCCCTTGGTGATCGCGCGCTTGAGCTTGCCGCTGGTGAGGTCGTACAGGTACAGGTTGCCCCAGTTGTTGCGCTCGCTGAACCAGATCGCCTCGTTCGTCTCGGGCAGGTAGCGCCAGTTCACCGCGCCGTTGCCGCTCTCGTAGTAGGTCGGCACCACTTCCTCGAACACCGTGCGCACCTTGCCGGTGCTCGCGTCGGCGACGCGGAACCATTCGTGCTTGTGGTCGCGCGAGGTGGAGACGAAGGCGAGGGTCTTGCCGTCGGCCGCCCACTTCACGTCGTCCCAGCCGCCGTCGGGGCCGCAGCTGACGTCGTCGCACAGGGTGGAGCGATGCTGGTCCGGCGGCATCTGCAGGCGCAGCACCTCCTTCGCCGCCACGTCGACGATGACGCGCTCGATCATCGTCACGTCCTTGTCGCCGACCAGCGGGTACTTCCACTTCTCCAGCTTCGGATGGCCGACGTTGGTGCTGACCAGGTACATCTCGCCGGTCTTGCGCTGGTCCTGCTGGAACGTGGCGATCCGCTTCGAATCCGGCGACCACTCCACGATCGCGTTGTCGGTGTGCTTCCAGCCGGCGTTGTCGGTGGCGTAGCCGAAGTTCTCCACGCCGTCGGTGGTGAGCTGGGTCTCCTTGCCGCTGGCGACGTCGCGCAGCCACAGGTTCCAGTCGCGGATGAACGCCTCGCTCTTCTTGTCCGGCGACAGCGCGCCCGGCTCCTTGCCGGTCTTCACCAGCGAGGCGCGGTCGACGCAGCTGGCCTCGGCGGCGGCGAGGTCGCACACGTAGTGCTTGCTGCGCACGGCAATATCGACCCGCCCGTCCGGCCGTACCTCGTAGCCGGTCACCGGCAACTTCTTCGCATCGACCGGCTTGTCGCCGGCCTTGCCCAGCGCGGCGGCCAGCTTCGCCTGGTCGAACAGCGGCGCGGTCTTGCCGCTGGCCGCATCCATGCGAACGAAGTGATCGCCGCCGGCATCGTGGTCGACATACCAGAAGTGGCCGTCGTCCAGCCATTCGACCTTCTGCACCGCGTGATCGACCAGCGGTGCGGTGTTGTAGCTCATGAAGCGTTCCGCCCGCGCGTAGTCGTTCGCGCTCAGCGTACGTCCCTGCGCGGCGACGCCGGCGGACAATGTTCCCATGACCAGCGCGCCAAGCACGCGCGAACTGTTGATCTTCAAGCCCATGTTGCGTTCCCCTTGCGAAAGCGGATTTCTGCGGTTGCCGACCCTGGCCCAGATGCACCCGAACACCCGATGCTAACGTGAGCATGACCGATGGCACCCCTGCCATTGGTCCCGATGACCCCGCCCATCCCGCAAAATGCGCCACCGCATGGACAGCATGCAACCTGCCCCGTCCACCCACAGAAGCGACCCCGATGTCCCCTGCCCCGATCGAAGCCCGCCTGCTGGAAATGGTTTTCCCCGACCACACCAATCACCTCGGCACCCTGTTCGGCGGCCAGGCGCTGGCGTGGATGGACAAGGCCGCCTTCATCGTGGCCTCGCGCTACGCACGGCGCACTGTGGTCACCGCGCGCTCGGAGGAGGTGAACTTCCGCGTGCCGGTACGTACCGGCCAGCTGGTCGAACTGGTCGCCAGCGTGGTCAAGGTCGGCCGCAGCTCGATGCACGTCGAGGTGGAAATGACCGCCGAGGACCCGCTCAGCGGTGACCGCCGGGTCTGCACCACCGGCCGCTTCGTGATGATCGCGCTGGATTCCAACGGCTCGCCCACGGCGATCCCCGCGCTACCGGATGCCGCCGGCTGAACACCGGCGCGGGCCCTGCTTGACGGGCCTGCGCCGGCCGTCGCACGCTGCGGCCTCCGTGTTCCCGGAGCCGCGTCATGCCGCAGCGCCTCAGAATCATCGGCAATTACCTCTCGCCCTATGTGCGCAAGGTACTGGTATGCCTCGAGTTGAAAGGGCTGGAATACGAGGTCGACCCGATCGCGCCGTTCGTCGGCAACGACGAATTCACCCGGCTCAGCCCGCTGCGCCGCGTGCCCGTGCTGGTCGACGGCGAACTGGTGCTCAGCGACTCCTCGGTGATCTGCCAGTATCTGGAAGACCAGCAGCCCACGCCGTCGGTCTATCCGCGCGACATCGCCGACCGCGCCCGCGCCCGCTGGCTGGAGGAGTACGCCGACACGCGGCTGGCCGACGGGCTGATCTGGCGGCTGTTCCACCAACTCGCGATCAAGCGCCACGTCTTCGGCGAGGCGCCCAACGAGGCCGTGGTGCAGCATGCGCGCGAAGTGGAGATTCCCGCCGCGCTCGACTACCTGGAACGCCAGCTGCCGGACGAAGGCTTCGTGTTCGGCGCATTGTCGATCGCCGACATCAGCCTCGCCAGCTTCTTCCGCACCGCCTCGTTCGTGCGTTACGCGATCGACGCCGAACGCTGGCCGCGGATGGCCGCGCTGGTGGCGCAGGTGCAGGCGCTGCCGGTGTTCCAGAAACTGGCCGGCTTCGAGGACTGCATGCTGCGCCTGCCCTTGGCCGAGCAGCGCGGCGCCCTGATCACCGCCGGCGCGCCGCTGACCAGCGACACCCTGGGCACCAGCGCACCGCGCCCCGGCCCGCCGCGCGCGTCCTGATCGCTCCCTTCCCTGCCAAGCAGGGGAGGGGTTCGCTCTTGATCTTCAGCTCCTCGCCGGCCCGGGCAATCCCACCCGGGTGCGCAGGGAGAGGAGCGTCAGAGTCTCAGCGCTGCCCCGTCGTCAGTTCCACCAGCCAGTCCACGAACACCCGTAGCCGTGCCGGCATCTGCCGCTGCTGCGGGTACAGGATGGTCATCGGCAGTGACGGCGGCGGGTGTGCCGGCAGCAGCTCGCGCAGCCCACCGCTCTTCAGCGCATCGACGATGCGGTAACGCGGCATCTGCGCGATGCCCAGGCCCGCTTCGCAGCAGCCGAGGTAGGCATCCACGCCGCTGACGCTGACGCAGCCCGGCAGCACGACTTCGCGCCGCTTGCGGCCGACCATGAACTCCAGCGGCTCGGCCCGGTGGGTGGTCGGCGAAACCCAGTTCACCGCCAGGTGGCCGTCCTGCAGTGCGGCCAGCGAATCGGGCAGGCCATGCCGGCGCACGTAGGCAGCGCTGGCCACGGTGACCTGTTCCAGCGTCGCCACGCGGCGTCCGACCATGCCCGAATCGCCCAGTTCGCCGACGCGCAGTACGCAATCCACGCCTTCGCGCACCAGGTCGACGAAGCGGTCGCCGGTGCCGATGTCCAGCTGGATCTGCGGGAACCGCGCGAAGAAATCCCGCAGCGCGGGAATCACCAGCAGGCGCGCCAACGTCGCCGGCAGGTCGACGCGCAAGCGGCCCTTCGGCTGCACCCGCGCCTCGCGGAAATCCGTCTCGACCTCGTCCACGTCGGCCAGCAGGCGCAGGCAATGGCCGTAATAGGTCTCGCCGTCGCGGGTGGCGCGCACGCGGCGGGTGGTCCGCTGCAGCAGCTGCGCGCCCAGCCGCGCCTCCAGCCGCTTGATCGCGTGGGTGACGGTGGCGCGCGGCAGGTTCAGGTCATCCGCCGCGGCGGTGAAGCTGCCCAGTTCGACGATCCGCGTATACAGCCGCATGGCTTCGAGTCGGTCCATGGCATTGTTGCTTGTTTTGAAATGGTGATGGCCATTATTGAGCATTTATCCACTCGCCGTCGCGGCGCACCATGCACCCTCCTTTCACCCACCGGAGCGACAACCATGCAGACCCGCACTCTCGGCAAGAATCCTCATGGAAAGCCGGGCCCCCAGGTCTCCGCCCTCGGCCTCGGCTGCATGGGCATGAGCGCGTTCTACGGCCAGCACGACGACGCCGAATCGATCGCCACCATCCACCACGCACTGGACCGCGGCCTCAACCTGCTCGACACCGCCGACATGTACGGCCCGCACACCAACGAGGTACTGGTGGGCAAGGCGATCAAGGGGCGCCGCCAGCAGGCCTTCGTCGCCACCAAGTTCGGCATCGTGCGCAACCCGGACGACCCGCAGGCGCGCGGCGTCAACGGCCGCCCGGAGTACGTGCGCGCGGCCTGCGACGCCAGCCTGCAGCGGCTCGGCATCGATACCATCGACCTGTACTACCAGCATCGCGTCGACCCGGGCGTGCCGATCGAGGAGACCGTCGGCGCGATGGCCGAACTGGTTGTCGCCGGCAAGGTGCGCTACCTCGGCCTGAGCGAGGCCTCCGGCGCCACGCTGGAACGTGCGTACAAGGTGCACCCGATCGCCGCGTTGCAAAGCGAGTTCTCGCTGTGGACGCGCGACCCGCAAACGAACGGCATGCTCGCCGCCTGCCGCAGACTCGGCGTCAGCCTGGTCGCCTATTCGCCGCTGGGCCGCGGCTTCCTCACCGGTGCGATCCGCTCGCCGGACGATTTCGACGCCGACGACTACCGCCGCGGCAGCCCGCGTTTCATGGGCGACAACTTCACCCGCAACCTGCAACTGGTCGAACAGGTGAAAACGCTGGCCGCCGACAAGGGCTGCTCGCCCGCGCAGCTGGCGCTGGCCTGGGTGCTGGCGCAGGACGAGGACGTGCTGGCCATCCCCGGCACACGCAAACGCAGCCGGCTGGACGAAAACCTCGGTGCGCTCGACGTGCGGCTCAGCGCCGCCGAACTCGCGGCGATCGACGCGGTGTTTCCTCCCGACGCCGCCGTCGGCAATCGCTACGCCGACGCTATGATGCACATGGTGAACATGTAACGCCGTGCTCCCTCCCCTGCTCTGCAGGGGAGGGGTGGGGTGGGGTGGGGTGCTTTTGACTTTGCGGCAACTCGGAGCAACCCCCTCCCAACCTCCCCCTGCACGCAGGGGGAGGAGCTAAGGGCCGAAGCGGAAGAACAGCTAAACTTCACCGCATGAGCACCCCCGAACACTCCCCGCTCGGCAAGGACACCGCCTACGCCGACCGCTACGATCCGCGCCTGCTGTTTCCGATCCCGCGCGCGGACAAGCGCGCCGAGATCGGCGTGGCCGAAACGCTGCCGTTCCATGGCGTGGACATCTGGAACGCCTACGAGCTGTCGTGGCTCGACCTGCGCGGCAAGCCGCAGGTGGCGCTGGCCGAGTTCCACGTGCCGGCATCCTCGCCGCACATCATCGAATCGAAGTCGTTCAAGCTGTACCTCAACGGCTTCGCGCAGGAGCGCATCGCGGACGCCGCGACGCTGTCCGCCACCCTGATGCACGACCTGTCCGCGGCGGCCGGCGCGGTGGTCAACGTGCAATTGCGCGACGCATGCGCCGCTGCGCTTCCCGTCATCGACCTGGATGGACGCCTGCTCGACGACCAGGACATCGCCATCGACCACTACGGCCCGCCGAACGCCGATTTCCTGCAGGCCGACATCGCCGCCACGCCGGTGGCGGAAACCCTGGTCTCGCACCTGCTGCGCTCGAACTGCCCGGTCACCGGACAACCCGACTGGGGCAGCGTGCAGATCGCCTACCATGGCGCGCCGATCGACCACGCCGGCCTGCTGCGCTACCTGGTCTCCTTCCGCACCCACAACGAATTCCACGAGCAATGCGTGGAACGCATCTTCGTCGACCTGACGCAGCGCTGCGCGCCGCGTCAGCTCAGCGTGTACGCGCGCTACACCCGCCGCGGCGGGCTGGACATCAACCCGTTCCGCAGCAGCACGCCGGCCACGCCCGGCAATCCGCGCACGGTTCGGCAGTAGCGCCACGCGTCGTCGCCGCGTGAAAGTCCGGACCCGGCGATTTCCGCCGGTAATCGGCGCTTCAGATCGGTGGCGCTAGCCTCGATGTTCTGACCCAGGGCCAAGGAGCGGCCTGCCACGTCATCGACACCGGAGTTCCCATGACACGATCCATGCGTTTCACCGTGCTGTACAGCGCCACCGTGGCCGGCCTGCTGCTGCTCGGCGGCTGCGGCAAGAACGAACCGGCGCCGGCCGGTACGCCGGCCCCGGCCAGCACCGCACCGGCGTCAGCGACGACGGCGCCCGCACCTGCCGGCACGGCGGCAGCGTTGCCGCCGGCCGGCGCAGCCCCGGCCGGTACGGCCAGCGTGGCGAGCGCCGCCTCGGTGGCAGCACCGGCCGCCACACCCGCGCCGCTCACGGTGGCCAAGCTGACCCTGGGCAGCGCGGTGAACGCCGAGCACCAGGTAACCCGCGCCAGCAACAGCTTCGCCACCAACGACAAGACCATCTACGCCAGCGTCGCCACCGAAGGCAGCAGCGGCGGCGCCACGCTCAACGCGAAGTGGAGCTACCTGGAAGGCCAGGGCCAGCTGGTCAGCAGCATCAGCCAGTCGATCGCCACCGACGGCCCCGCCGTCACCACGTTCAAGGTGCAGAACCCCGACCTGTGGCCGGAAGGCAAGTACAAGGTCGAGATCTCGCTCGACGGCAAACCGGTGGCGAAGCAGGATTTCGCGATCAGGAAGAGCTGACTTCGCTCGATCCGGCATGCATGCAAAAAGGCGCCTGGCAGGCGCCTTTTTGCATGGTTCAGCGCCCGTCCAGCGCCTTGCGCCCGATCGCCGGATCGTCGGTGAAGAACGCATCGATGCCGGTGGCGAGGTAGCGGCGGATTTCGGCGATGGCACCGGCTTGGTTGACGTGGCGCGGGTCGGCGCCCTGCCACAGGTCGGGCGGCAGGAAATGGTTCTCGGGACGGAAGGTGTACGGGTGCACCTCGAGGCCGGCAGCATGCGCGTCGTGCACCAGGCTGGTGGGTGCGCCGAGCGTGCGGTTGGACGCCAGCGGGATGATCGCGCGGATGTTCGGCCCGATCGCATCCGCATAACCGGCGATCCCGCGCAGCCCGGCCGGCGTCATCATCTGCGCATAGGTCAGCTTGCCGCCTGCAGCAGCCACGTCGTACGGCTGCTCCACCGCGTCGCCGAGCAGCTGCAGAAGGCGGATATTGCCGTGCATGCCGTCGCCGAGCTTGCCGCGCAGGTACTTCAGGTTGCCGACCTCGAACGACTGGATCTCCACCGGCGCCGTGCGGGTGTAGGCGTGCGCGGCCAGCGCGGCGAGCAGCCTGTCCTCCAGCGGCAGGCCGATCGTGCGGAAATACGTGCCGTGCTTGATTTCCGGGATGATCCCGATCACCTGCCCGCGTGCCGTCGATTCGGCGGCGACGAGGTCGATGACCTCGTCCAGCGTGGCGATCGGGAACTGGCCGTCGTACCGCGTGCTGCGCAGCTTCGGCAGCCGCTCGCGTGCGCGCAGTGACTTCAGCTCGGCCAGGCTGAAGTCCTCGCTGAACCAGCCGGTCACTTGCCTGCCATCGATCAGCTTGCCGGTCCTGCGCGCGGCGAACTCGGGATGGTCGGCCACATCGGTGGTGCTGCCGATCTCGTTTTCGTGGCGCGTCACCAGCACGCCATCCTTCGTCATCACCAGGTCCGGCTCGACGAAGTCGGCGCCGTCGGCGATCGCCTTCGCATACGAAGCCAGCGTGTGCTCCGGACGCAGCGCGCTGGCGCCGCGATGGCCGATCACCAGCACCCTGGCGGCAAGCGGTTTCTCGGCGGCAGCGGCGGCAGGCGTGGGCATTCCACGGAGCATAAAGGAACGTGGCGGACGCGCAGCGACGCCATGGCGCATAACGCCATGGGACATGGACAAATTCTCAAAAACTGTCGCTACCGGTAAGCATAAGGTGTCAGCAGACCCACCGCTTTGACAAAAACGATGCGGTTCAGGGCCACATAACGTGACAACACACACGAGGTCGTCACGTCAGCGGCAACTTGGGCTGCCCGATCCTGTCGCTTGGCGCGACATTCCCGTCCTAGCCCGTGCGACAGGCATGGAGGATGCTGAATCCAAAACAGCTCCGTGAGGATCGGCCGTGACAATGCCAGACGAAAGAACCAGGGCACTCCTATGGGCAGGTGGCTTCCTGATCGAACTTGCTCGAGACAATAGGCTTCCCTTAGACATCCGGCAGCATGCTGTGATGATCGCACGTCACTTCCCGACGATCGAGGACATCTCGGCGATGGCGCTTCTCAAGCATCCATCCGGTCTCGGTCTCGGGCTGGCGTCTCCTGAGATTTCGTGGATTGAAGGATGTCGCTACGGCCCTCTGCGCCACTCCACCCGCATTGCTTGGCCTGAAGTGAACTGAATTGGCTGTTGACCATCGTCAAAGGAGGGCGTGCGCGCACCGATGAAGTTGCTCACTAGAACCAACTGATCATGATCGGTGCACCGGCATCCTGATCTGCGAGATGCCATCGGCCGCAACCGGCCGGAACCTGCCAACAACGGCCGGTCGCCTGCTACAAATGCATGCCGAAAAGCAGCCATTGCCGTGAGATTTAACGCTTGAGTTAAGCGGCGGCGAAGCTGTCCGCTCGATGCACTCGGCGTGCGACATCTTTTCCATAAGGGGCCTAACGCTGGAGTTAAGCGGCGGCGAAGCCGTCCGCCTTGAACGAATGGTTAGGTGCCACGAGCTGGCGCCTCTTGCCCCCAAATTACACCCTTTGCACTTACCGACAGACCAGCAACTCGCCGCAGCTCCTGCCAAGGTTGAGTGGAGGTCTCGTACTCGATGATCTCGTAGCTACGCCCGCAGGTTTGCCAGCTCTTGCATGGAGCAACGTTGGGCTCGTGATCCCAAGGGATCGTTGCTAAGTGGCGCAAAGCGCCCCATGCATTGTCTAAAGACTCATGCTCGCTGACTTGCTCAGCGTGGCTCTCGTCCTCGATTACGAAACACTTTGGCATGGCACCTAACGCTGGAGTTAAGCGGCGGCGTAGCCGTCCGCCTTGAACGAACTGTTAGGCGCGATGTTCGATTTTGGCACGAAAGACCAACGTGACAATTTGGATGCCGAGAAGTACCCCGACAGCCATAGCTATAGGCACCAAGGCCTCGACATAGAACGGAACCTGCGAGATGGCTAGACGAGCCAAAACCACCAAGCCTGACGCCAAGCACGCGTAGGCGCCTAGGTGGAAGAATTGAAGAGGTTGATGAAAATTGAAAGGGTTGAGTTGCCATGAAGCGCGGAACCACTCCTTTGCGGAGCGCGGATTGAACACTTGAAGTCCGAGAACAAAGACCATGCCAACGATACAGAATAGGAAGATGGCCAGTAACGAATCCCAGTCGATTGGGGGTAACGCCTGAGGGCGAAGTGGTGTGAACAGTGCACCAGCCGCTGACGCGACAATTATTACCCACCTCACGATTACCCATGTGCGCATGTTTTTGACGCCTAACGCTTGAGTTAAGCGGCGGCGAAGCCGTCCGCCTTGAACGAGATGTTAGGCGGACGCTACCAACGCCAGCCATAACGACGCTTTCTTGTGTTGTGCATCTGCTTCGAGGCTTCAGCGTCGACGATGAACAAGCCGCTGCTACCTGTCGAAGCACCATAGACGCCAAGCCACACGAACCAAGCAGCAACACCTACCGCCGCGAGACTATAAAAAACGTTTGATAACGGCACACTCCCGTGGAAGTAGCGCCATACCGTAAGGCCAGCTCCGCCGGCTAAGAACGCCGCAAATAAGAAGCAGAAGAGCCGACGAATCCATAGCCACGTTGTTGCGATCCATTTCATAGAAGCCTAACGCTGGAGTTAAGCGGCGGCGAAGCCGTCCGCCTTGAACGAGATGTTAGGCCTTATCCGCGAAATGGAAGAGGCCACTTTGACAAGCCCTCCTCGCCGTACTCACGGATGTAGGAGTCCGTGCTGCGAGCAAGTGTTTCGAGTGCTACCCGCGACTGCTCAGTGCCTATGCGAGCCAGAGCGTAGGCACATTTACGCTGAAATGCATGAAGGTTGCCCCACTCAACCAGATGGCCGAACGGAATATCGATGGCTTTTTGAATTGCCTCAACAGCACTTGGCTCCCCAAGGAGCCCGAGGTCAAAGACAATATCCTCATGCAGGTCATGCCAGTCGTCTAGCAGGAGCCTCATCAAGATGGACGCTGGAACCTTTGCTTTCGACAACGCTTGGCGCAATGCCTCGCCGTCCTTGGCTCGCTCTGCAGCTAGAACTTCGTCAAAGTCTGTCATAAGGCCTAACGCTGGAATTGAGCGGCGGCGTAGCCGTCCGCCTCGAATGACTGGTTAGACGCCACCGAGCGACCGAGCTCGGGTGTAGGCGCGGCTACTTTGCTTTGCATGCTTTGAAGGAACTCGACACAAACGTGTGGTCATCCAAATCCTTAAATTGGATCATGAAACTTTTGGGATAGTCTGCGGGCACCAAGCCGTATAGCGAACCCACGATTTCAGCCGAGTCGCCGGGACCAATAGACAATGTGTCCGGCGGCATGGGGCCATGACCACCTGGGCCATGTTCCCAATCGGTGGCCCCGCCACCGTCGAGTATTTTGTAGCTAAGCCAGCTGATGTCGTATGGAGGTTGATGCAACGTGGGGTCAATCCAGATCCGTAACTTTCCCTTGCTATCGTTGTGCACTGTCATGCGGATAGGGGCCTCTCGGTCTGATGCGCCGCAAATCTGTGTGACTGGCTCGACAGCAATCTTGATCTGCGCTGGATCGACAGTAGCGCAACCAGCAATAGCGAGGGCAAGGGCGGCGTACAGAACTTTCATGTGGTGTCTAACGCTGGAATTAAGCGGCGGCGTAGCCGTCCGCTTGAATGAGATGTTAGACCTCACTCTACGTTGAGTGACTCGACTTTGCCATGCTCGACGAGCCTGATGTTGCCGAAGTTGGACACGTGCGCGGAACAGGTGCCAACTGCATGGATGCCACTCACGACACGCTCAGGTGCGAGGCAGGAGCCTTGGCACTCGCTGGAGTCCGAGCAAACCTTGCCGGAATCTGTGGTCTTGAGGTCGCAGACTTTTGGCTTGCCCGGATATGACAAACCAAGCGTTGTCCAGTTGCCACCGCGCGCGCCGCACTCAGCTGCCGTTTGCGGAACTGCGGGCTTTGCGACGGTTGCGGCCAACCTCGGGTTAGCACAAGCGCTGACGATGAGAGGGGCAATGATCAAGACCAGCACGCGCAGGAAAGTCATGTTGTGAGGTCTAACGCTGGAGTTAAGCGGCGGCGTAGCCGTCCGCCTTGAACGAGATGTTAGGCCGCGTCACCATGTGCGGTTTCCTCACAGCACGACGCGGCAAAACAGAACCTTTTGCCCAGTTTGAGCAGGTGCGGAGTGTGGCGCTCCCACCACGCAGCGGCAGACGGTGATTGTGCGCGCAGAGACTCAATGGCAGCGATAACGTCGACAACATAGGCCACGTTGGGTTGCTCGGCGACCGGTACGCCAAAGAGATTCTTGAACCTAGCCAGCAAACCGTGATCCCTGCCTAGAACTCCGGTCGTGGACCAAATACTTGGCTGTGGCTCTGGGATGTCAGCAAGCTGGATGGTCACCCCTACCCAAGCCGCGCGGACCCGCTCTGGAGCTTCACCAGGAGGAATCTCAATGATTCGAATATGCCTCATAGCGGCCTAACGCTGGAGTTAAGCGGCGCGCGGTACGCGCGTCCGCTTGAATGAGTGGTTAGGCCTGCCTCAGTGCGCATGCAGAAGTGCAAAGACCAGGAGCCCAACGAAGGATAGCAGCCACCAACAAGCGGTGATAAGAAGCCAGCGGATCTCTGATGCCTTTAGTTGATTGTAGATGGCATCGATACCCCTTCTCTGCCTGATGCGTCGCCGTAATTCGGAGAACGCAAATGGTGGCAGCTCCGCGAATAGCTGCACACGCCACTCGTAGAGGGACACTTGAACAAGCTTAGCGGCGAAAACGAGCCATGGCGCTACAAAGCAAATTGGAACAAGGGTGTCCATGCTGCGGTTTGGCCTAACGCTGGAGTTAAGCGGCGGCGTAGCCGTCCGCCTTGAACGAAATGTTAGACGCCAGAGTAGCCGAAGATACGCAGCCACAACTGGCATCCGAAGTGGTGCTTTGCAAACACAGATGTGTCGGTACAACGCCAAGAATTGACCTTGCCAATGTCCAAGGCGCACTGACCAGCATTACGTGGTGTTGGACCAAGCCAGCCAGCGGTTGGCGAGTTAACCGGATAGCCAAAAAGCTGGAAGGTGAGCGCGAAACGTGCAGGCAAGTAGAGCAGTGCAATAAGCAAGATGAGACCCAGGATTGAAAGGTATTTGGATCGCATGGAGTACCCGTTTTAGCGTCTAACGCTGGAGTTAAGCGGCGGCGTAGCCGTCCGCCTTGAACGGGTAGTTAGATGCGCTGAGCAGCGAAAGTGGGTGCGGGCTGCTCTTTACACCAAGACCACTCCTGCAATTCTACCGCATCCCCTTTCGGACTAGCGCGCGCACTGGACACCACATTGCAAAGGCCCAGACCATGCCTGACACCGCGCTAACAATAAGGATAAGTGCAAGGAAGCGAACTGTAAGCTCGCCACGATTGTAGGCCGTGACAATAAACCCGACGGCCAGTGGCGTGCCAAAAATTATCCCGGCTGCCGATATGAAGCGTGGCAGAGATGAAACCATCCACGATCCGAACTTAGTCATTGTCTCGTCCCTGCCATCTAACGCTGGAGTTAAGCGGCGGCGAAGCCGTCCGCCTTGAACGAACTGTTAGGCCTCGCAGCAGAACAGCATGGCTGCGGGCCTGTGGCAATGCTAGAGCCCACGAAATGATCCATTGCATGTGCCGCAAGGACAGGAGTGTACCCACGCACAGGGGGGATTGCCGCGAGGCTCTACTGAAATTGGCGTGCCACACTTGGAACAGCTGGAGGTAACTGGCTTGCCGCTATTGAACTGACCGAGCGCGACTAGCACCGGGCCTGCATGTTCCGGAAGTCGAGACAGATCGAAACCAGCTAGGTATTTGCTTGTGTCGTCGCTCATCTAGAGGCCTAACGCCTAAGCTAAGCGGCCGTGCGGGCCGCAACGCATGATTGCACCGGAAACTTCATCCCGCACGGTCCGCTTGAGCGCATAGTTAGGTGCCGCTTTGCGAGATGATTGAGTAGACAAAGACTTTTCCGTCGGGGTGCCGAAGAACAAGCTTCTTGGCAGTGAACTCGACAAGCACGTCGCCTTCGGTGGGGGCGTAGCCAACCTTTAGGCGATTGTTCTCGATCTTCCAGACGGTGAGTGGCCCGGTGCACATACCTCCGCTGCAGTACGTTGCCGACATAGTGCCTTTGCCGAAGTGGAGCTCTTCGGAGTCTCCTTTGGCTTTTGGAGATACGAGCTGCAAGGTCATTCCCTCCAGATGGACGGACGACCAATTGAGCTCCGTGGCTGGGTTCGCCGCAGACGGTTGCATGCTGAATACAAGAAGAGCAGTGAACTGGATCGTCCGGAGTCGCTGCATTTGAGCACCTAACGCTGGAGTTAAGCGGCGGCGAAGCCGTCCGCCTTGAACGAAATGTTAGGCCGCAACACCGCGTTGAAAAAGTGCGTTGCCGTTAAAGCAACGACTAGTTTGGCTTGCGGAAAAAGTAGTACAGCCCAGCTACGAGCATGAGTGCACCGAAGATAACGGCAGCAGACTGACCCGACTGATACGCAGATGAACCGACGTCGGAGGTACCCGATGTGAGCAAGCGAAAAAGAAGCGCGCCGCCCCACAGAATGCCTATGCCGCCAAAGATCTTGTTGCGCATTGCCTAGACTCCCCTCTTGAGGCCTAACGCTGGAATTAAGCGGCGGCGAAGCCGTCCGCTTGAATGAGATGTTAGGCCGCAACGCCAGATTCGGTGAGACCGAACACATGTTTATTGCCGACCAAATTTGCTCCAGATGCCGCCGATTGCCAAGGAGACAACGACAACAACCCAGAACATGAACGTACTGAATGATGTGGAACAACCAAAGGCTCGGAGGCCACCGCCGCTGCCATCTTGGCAACCGACCTGAGATCCTTGCAGCAGGGGCATGCCATAGATATATGTGACGATGCTGGCGCCGAGCAGTACAGCAAGCACCAGAATCGTAAAGATGATGGGATTCTTTAAGGGCACATCTGCGGCCTAACGCTGGAATTAAGCGGCGGCGCAGCCGTCCGCTTGAATGAGATGTTAGGCCGCAACCCCTAGAATCGGTGAGGCCGAACACGTGCTTATTGTTGACCAAATTTTGTCCAGATTGCACCAATTGCAAAGCCGACCACAATTAAAACCCAGACCATGAAGAATCCGAACGAGGTAGAACAACCAAATGATTTGATGCCTCCGCCGATCTGGCAACCCACCTGAGATCCTTGCAGCAGGGGCAAGCCATAGATATACGTGACGATGCCTGCGGCAAGCAACACAGCAAGCACCAGAATCGTAAAAATGACGGGATTCTTTAAAGGCATGACTGCGGCCTAACGCCTGAATTAAGCCGAGCCGCGAAGCGGCTTCGGCTTGAATGAATTGTTAGGCGCCGCCACGCGGAGTGGATGCGCCGGGTTGTTGTGGATGAATGCCTCGACCTCCGAGAGCTTGGCGGGCAACGGAGGAGCGTCAACGCTACGGTAGCTGAAGAAGCGAAAGCCCGCGCTATACAGCGCTTGGACCTTGGCCCATTGCTCCGTGTCCTTTGCGGGAGGAGCTTTGAATGACCGGCCCATCTCATGGAGCTGGCCGCCGCAGCTAGGACAGGTTGCGGTGAAGTCTGGACGAGGCGTGACCTTGAAGCTCTTGCGGCAGTCAAAGCAGGCGTGGGCAATCAGATATTGAGGGCTTGGCATGCGATTGACCTGCAAAGGCGCCTAACGCTTGAGTTGAGCGGCGGCGTAGCCGTCCGCCTCGAACGAGTGGTTAGGCTTGCGCCTGCGCCACACACCCCCAACCATCGTACTCGACGCCAAATAGCTGTGCGAGACACGAGAAAAAGCCTGACACGCACAGAGCAATGGGTTGCTCGACAGGCATGTTGATAGTGACAAGAACGGACGCAGGGTCTTGAAGGACAGCCTTGCCATAGCTGTGATCGTTGACGAAAGACGCAACGAGGACTGCCCTTTCTGCGTCGGGTGCCACTAGAAGAAAGTCTACGTCGCGGAACATAGAGAAATGGTCGCCATTGCGATCAAGTGACCGGAGAACATCCGTGTCGGCTGCGGCGGTTTCCATCAATGTCGCGACAAATTCCATGGGCAAGCCTAACGCTGGAGTTAAGCGGCGGCGTAGCCGTCCGCCTTGAACGAAATGTTAGGCCTCACGCCGGCGCGACTTGATTAGCGAGTAGCCGATGAGCAGCGCTGGAACAGCGGCGACGCCCATGGCGATGGTACGTTGTGCCCAAACAATGGGGAAGGTTGGAATGTACAGCGCCGCAAAAACAACGGCAGTCGCCAGCGCTGGAACCATCCTTCGCTTGTGCACGAGCCACGCAGAGCCGAGCGCTACACAACCGGCAAGAAGGAACACAACGCGCCACTGCATTGCCGAATTGGCGAAGTAGACAAGTGCAGGCCAGCGCGTAGGAATCGCTCCCAGGAAGCTCAGTGTGGAGCCAATGACTGGCCATATTGATAGCCACACGAGCAGCGTGATGATTACAGTCCGGAGGGATGAAGCGGGCGAGTTTCTTTCCATGAGGCCTAACGCTGGAGTTAAGCGGCGGCGTAGCCGTCCGCCTTGAACGAGATGTTAGGCCCGCGCGCGAGCCACCAGTAGTGCGATGAAGACAAGTTGCACCAGAACCACGCCTATGTAGAACCGCCAATCGGGCGGTGATGCATTGCGTGCAGCTACCGCGGCGTATGCCTTGGTGTAGAAGAACGAGTAAGGAATGAGTGCTACGAATGCGAACAGAATGCTCCAGAGCGCTCCCATGGTCATGGAGCAGGCAACAACGACGATGACCGTCGGGATGCCGAGTAGCTGCATGCGCCGAGTCTCTTGCTTGCCAAGCTCCGAGTACACAAGCATTCGTTGAATTTCCTTGCGGGCCTAACGCTGGAGTTAAGCGGCGCGCGGTACGCGCGTCCGCTTGGACGACGGGTTAGAGCCCCGCCCGCAGATGGCATGAGTAAACGCTGCAACAAAGGCTCCGCAGGGCAATGCCCAAAGAGCGGGAACTATTGCGATGAAAAGTGCGACACAGCCAGGCGCAATACCGATGATAAGGACGGAAAGCCAACTTGCCTTATGAAAGTGGCAAAGGACGAAGTAGAGCGGAGCGACTAAGAGAAGGACGGGCAAGCTACCGGTAACGATCGTATAGACGAAGACGACCTCACCTGTGCCGAAGACGCCAAAAAGTGGATTAGTCGCGAACGATGCCTGCGCCGCGGAGAAGCACGCGAATGCCAGCGCAAAAATCGCCAGCGCGGCGAGCGCAACCAGTTCTATTTTTGCAAGTTGCTGCAGATATCTCATTGGGGCTCTAACGCCCGAATTAAGCGGCGGCGAAGCCGTCCGCTTGAATGAAGAGTTAGGGGCTTGCGCCGCGCCATGCTTGGGCGACTGTGCCAGAAAGAGCGCGACCCCCACCGGACGCAAGCTAGCAGCTTTGGATGCCAGGAGCTTGCCGCAGCGCTGTAAAGCCAGCGGCCAGGCGCGAAGGATTGCATGCTGGCGAAGGCTTGGCCGAAGCACCCGCTGCGCGAGAACAACCAAGCAAGGGCCTAACGCTGAAATTGAGCGGCGGCGAAGCCGTCCGCCTCGAATGACTGGTTAGGGGCCGCGACGACAGGGGCCGAGCTGAACATCCGCCTTAACTCGACCATGCCTTTTGCGACCAAGGTTTCCAAGTGGTGCAAGAGTACCTTGCGGATCAGCTTTAACCCAATGGAACACAAGTTCTGTTCGTAGCGCCCGCTTTGTACCGGGACCGTTGCGCATGATGCCGTCAACCAAGGCTTGCATGAAGTGAGCTACAGAGCCATCGGTGTCGCTTTGTTGGACGCCGAGTTGCACCCAGCAGTTTGAGTTTTCTGGATCTATGAGCCAAGCGCCGTGGCGAAGATCAGTGAAATAAAACGCCGAGGTTTCGTAGGCACGCCCATCGTGTTCAGGGCCGAAATGTGTGAGCTGGCAAACCGACACTTGCGCCGGATGCTCGCGGTTCGAGTGAGCGACGGACGGAAGACAGACGGCCCAGAGCAGAGCGATGAAGAGGTAGGCCAAACCGTTCCGTTCCATGAGTGGCCCCTAACGCTGGAATTAAGCGGCGGCGTAGCCGTCCGCTTGAATGAAATGTTAGAACTCAACGACGTGTACATCGCCGGCGAGCTCACCTGAAATTTGCTCTGCAAGAAAGATAGCGTCTTGAAGTGTCTCGTCTGGGCCGTGGGACGCTGTGAGCATGAAGTATGAGTTTGAGCCATCCCCAACACACAGATCATCGATGATGTCCTCGATCCTTGATGCATCAACGCCAACAACCCCAACATAGCCGACGCGCTCATGGATCCATTGCGTCACGACGGCATCGAGTTCCGGGCGATAGCCGTGCAGTGAATGAAGAACAATTTTGCGCGAAGCGGCCATTGAGTTCTAACGCTGGAGTTAAGCGGCGGCGTAGCCGTCCGCCTTGAACGAGATGTTAGCTGCCAACTACGAGCTGGCCACCGATGGATATGAAAAATGCATTTACCGCGATGATTAATGTAAGGAACGTAGCAAGAAAGAAAGGGAAAAAGGAAAACGGCGAAGATATGCCGGCTGCACCAGCGGCTACGGCAGCCAGAGCAATAACTGAGAGCAGCGATAAGCAATGCCACCAATAAGGGAGGCGAATGTTGAAGCGACAAGAGCTACATTTCGTTGATGCCGGTGAGCCGCGGCCCGGAACAAGATCCCAAGCAGAGAAGTCGATCCGGGAATCACAATTTGGACATTTGGTCAGGATCATATGCCAGAAGCTAACGCTGGAGTTAAGCGGCGGCGAAGCCGTCCGCCTTGAACGAAATGTTAGGCCTGCGCGCCTGCATGCGTGTCAGGACCCTTGGCAATACTGACACGGCTTGAACGTGCCACTCGGAAATTCACGTGCCGCAACCTTCTTGGCTTGACTGACGGATGAAACCGAGAACCAGCCACCGTCTCGCCCCAGCGTGCCAAGTGGCTTGAACCTTGTGCCATGAGGCTTGGGAACGTGTGAGCAAGTTTCGTCGTGAAGCGTCGAACAGCGGAGGGGCTTGTCGATGTTTAGCAGCATGCGAGCTGATCTCCCGGACGCAGGCCTAACGCTGGAATTAAGCGGCGGCGCAGCCGTCCGCTTGAATGAGATGTTAGACGGTTGCGACGAGCTGCGCTTGGGCGAGGCTGTTGGCCTGGGCGAGCGAAGAACGATGAGCAACCGGCTCCCGCAAACTACCAGCTCTAAAGGCTGAAGACTTGCCGCGATGCCGCCCGAAATGCTGCTGCAGCGACGGACGACAAGCCCGCGCGAAGCTGGGCGAAATACATGCAACGAAGAACCACCACGAGCTACCGACTAACGCCTGAATTAAGCCGAGCCGCGAAGCGGCTTCGGCTTGAATGAATAGTTATGCAGCCCGGAGAGCCGGTGAAGCGCTGCAGCTGAAGCGATCTTAGCCCGGAAGATATGGTGGACGGGAATCACTCGATGGACGCCAGGCGATCAGGCGGCGAGCTCGCCCAGCCGAAGGTAAAGGCGCCGAATCGAGCAACCGCGCAACACATGATGCGACGGCGCAAACGAGTTGCTGCCCGAAGCGGGCTTTGCCGATCGACATGGGCAGTTGCGGCGCCGTGCGTTGCACTGCAACAAGCACTTGTCCGACCGCGCATAACGCTTGAGTTAAGCGGCGGCGTAGCCGTCCGCCTTGAACGAGTGGTTAGTGCCCAGCACGTAGGCCCGCCCGGAATACTTTTTCGGCCATTTCAGCGGGATACACTACTTGATCGTAGTCATATTTGCCTTCCTCATATTGAACGACAACGACTCGCTCGCCATCGTTGATAGGAAGAGCACAGGGCGAGATGGCGAAAATCGTACCAGAAGCATTTCCGCGAAGAACCTCAATGACTTTTACCCTCACCTTTAGGTGCGGGCGCTCATCAGACCAGCGAGAGCTGATAGCTGTGCCAACGAAAAGACCCTTTGATTCAAGCGCCATCGACTCGTTCGGATTAGCTGGACTACATGCCAACACGTAGCTTGGCAAAGCTAAAGCAACGATGGTGAGGGCGAGTAGAAGAGTCTTCATGGGCACTAACGCTGGAGTTAAGCGGCGGCGAAGCCGTCCGCTTGAATGATTGGTTAGGTGCGTTTACCGGCCTACGCCAAGAAGGCCAGCAATAATTATTGCGACAAAGGCAAATACAGCACCCACGATAGCTACTGCAATGATGATGCCTCCCATGCCGAAAATAATTTTGCCGACGTCGCGACTAACATCCTGAAGCTTTTCTCCGGCACGAAGCTGGTACAGGCCAGAAAGTAATACGAGCACTACAAAAATAGAAACGCCCATCACTAACTCTGGGTCTACATCCCAGAGACGGCCGAGAGTTCCTTGCACGTCCATAAGCACCTAACGCTTGAGTTGAGCGGCGGCGAAGCCGTCCGCCTCGAACGAACTGTTAGGTGCCGCTACCCGCATTGGATGGTCGGGGTGCTCGGCCACGAAAGCGGCGACTTGCGATAATTTTGCAGGGAGCGGCGCGCAAGAGTGGCTGCGGTAGCTAGAGAAGCGAAAGCCTGCGCTGTACAGCGCCCTGACCTTGGCCCATTGCTCAGTGTCTTTGACAGGAGGTGCCTTAAAGGACCTACCCATCTGGTGAAGCTCGCCGCCGCAATTTGCACAGACGACGGATTCATCACGGGGGGCCGCCTTAAAGCTTTTACAACAGTCGAAGCACGCATGTGCCACTAGATATGACGCGCCGGACTTAGCAACTTTTGGTGCGGCGGGCGCACGGTTGCTTGCATCTCGTCGTAGCGCCATGCGTCTGCTTTTCTCGGAATCGGTCATAGGCACCTAACGCTGGAGTTAAGCGGCGGCGAAGCCGTCCGCCTTGAACGAGATGTTAGAACGCTGCAGGCAAACCGCACATTGCATCAATTGCATCCTCATCGAGGCACTCATGCATCCAAGAACCTTCGCCGTGCAGAGCCGCTTCCATGTCCGGCACCTTGAATGTGAGAAAGGGAGTGAATTGATCGTCGTCGATTGATGTATTTGTACATCCATCGATTAGCGCGGCAACCCCGAACGCCGTTGCATGGGTTGCGCTACTCAACAGCTGCGGATCTGCTATCCCGGATTCCACGAGGCTGCCATAAATGGTCTTCAAAAGAAGATCCACCAGTCGATCCTGATACTTGGAGAATCTCTCATGGTCGTATGTCACATCCATGTCTCACCTCAGTTCTAACGCTGGAATTAAGCGGCGGCAGAGCCGTCCGCTTAAATGAAATGTTAGCTCTTATTCGCAAACTTCGATGTGACCGTGGGTTAAGAACTGTTCTTTGGTCTCCCCCCGCTCGTGCGAGGAGTCGGAGCCGCAAGAAATGCAGCGATAGACCGGCTCTGGCGGATGATACAGCTTACGGAATTCCTGGAAGGACATCCCATGCGCAACAGGACTGCTATCGACATACCTTATTCCGACGACCTTATACCCGCGACCAACTCTTGCCTCGATTTCGCTTAGGCGCTCGTTGGGGCGCTGCATCGTAAGCGCTAGTCTGTGCCCAGGGGCAGTTAGCGCAATGCAACCGACCGTCAGCATGTCCGTGTCAGCACAAAACGTGAATACGGGGAAAGACTCTCCACAGGTGCCGCACCTCGCGATGGTCACTTCGCCTTCTTGGTACACGTTGTGGCCCCTGCCGAGCTAACGCTTGAGTTAAGCGGCGGCGAAGCCGTCCGCCTTGAACGAGTTGTTAGGCAGCATGATCACCGGTAGGCAGCCGACTCGGCAAGATGCTGAAGCTCGATAACTTGCTCTAGCTCGTCAGTGGCAAGGTCGTTCGCGAATTGAACACGAATGGTCTTTAAGCTCGTTGCGAGTAATACCCAATCCTCCGTGAAACCGTTCGTGAGTGGGTAGCACGACAAGATGACTCGGAGCGGATTGAGCGCGCGCCGCTCGCACCAGCCGTCGATAAGCTGACCAAGAAGAACATGCACATTGCTGAGGTCTTTGCTCATGCGGCCTAACGCCTGAGTTAAGCGGCGGCGAAGCCGTCCGCCTTGAACGAAATGTTAGGCCGCAACACCGCGTTGAAAAAGTGCGTTGCCGTTAAAGCAACGACTAGTTTGGCTTGCGGAAAAAGTAGTACAGCCCAGCTACGAGCATGAGTGCACCGAAGATAACGGCAGCAGACTGACCCGACTGATACGCAGATGAACCGACGTCGGAGGTACCCGATGTGAGCCAGCGAAAAAGAAGCGCGCCACCCCACAGAATGCCTATGCCGCCAAAGATCTTGTTGCGCATTGCCTAGACTCCCCTCTTGAGGCCTAACGCTGGAGTTAAGCGGCGGCGTAGCCGTCCGCCTTGAACGAAATGTTAGACCTGTGCGGTGCCAAGTGGAACCAAATGCTCGATAGGAGGCATGGCATTTGGAGTGCTCTGACCGTCGATTGACCACAAATCTAGTCCAGCTAGCAAACCATCTTGCTCGAACACATAGGCGCCGAATAGGTGGCCATGGTCGTCACGCCACTGATAGTCCGATAAGGTGCGCATGGCGAACTGTTGAGGATGTTTGCCGTTGACTGCAAAGTCGATACTTGCGCAGCCGCAACCACAGAGACGCGCAACTCGCGCCTGCCCAAGTTGCTCCAGGAACGTCGTGTTGTCCCCATTGCCGTGCTCAAGGAGCCACTGAACAACGGCACGCTCGTCGATGCTCAGAGGCCTATCTATCTCAATGTGCGACGGTGTCTGGTTCACAGGTCTAACGCTGGAATTAAGCGGCGGCGCAGCCGTCCGCTTGAATGAGAAGTTAGACGGTTGCGACGAGGTGTGCCTGGGCCAATTGTTGCGTGGACAAGCGCAGAACGTGATGCAACCGACCCCCACAAACTACCAGCTCTGAAGGCTGAGGACTTGCCGCGATGCCGCGCGGAATGCTGCTGCGGCGAGAGACGGCAAGTCAGCGCGAAGCTGGGCGAAACACACGCGACGAAGAACAACAACGAGCTACCGGCTAACGCTGGAGTTAAGCGGCGGCGAAGCCGTCCGCCTTGAACGAATTGTTAGGCAACCTATTTGCCACCGAGGTCATTACTAACCCGTGCCCAATCGATATAGCTTGCAAAAGTAGGCCACTGAGCTATGCGCGATTTGAGGGCGTTGCGCTCAGCGATGACCCAGCCCATGACGGCCGAAATTGCAACGAGAACGATAGGAGGAAGCATGCAGTAGAGACCAATGACAACAACGAGGAAGAGAGCTAAACCAAGAAGCCAGAGCGCGCGGGCAACTGACGTTGCACGGGCCAACCCCGCTCCCGAACGTAGCGACTCCCAGCGATTCAGCAACTGCTTTGTCCCTGTGTCCATGTGATTCCCTATTGCTGCCTAACGCTGGAGTTAAGCGGCGGCGTAGCCGTCCGCCTTGAACGAAATGTTAGGCGCCGCCAAGCAACCTGATTTCGACGGCGCCACTGGAACAGGATAGCTCGTACTTTTTGCCAACGGAAAATTTGTGCCGCAGGCTTGGAAAACCGTCGACGTACATCCAGCCAGGGCAGAGAAAACTGATCTTGTGTGAGCTTGGTGAGAGAAAGACAATATTTCTGCTTTCTGCCGCGACGGAGCGCCCGTCTATTGCGAAAATACCGCCAAGCCGGTTTGGTGCCAATGTATCGGCGGACTTAGGGAGGCTGAGGCTAGCGGACTCTTGCGGCGGCGCATTTCGAAACGGACTGTTGGAACAGCTCGTTGCGATAAGGATGATTAACGCGAGAAGAGTTTTTCGCATGGCCTAACGCTTCAGTAGTGCCTTGATACGGCGATATGCACTGGATGTTCAGCTTCCCTGTGCGGCCCTTTTCCACCGTAATCCTACACGAGATCAAGCTCTTATCTGATACCCCCGGAGGCGGCATCGTCGATACGCTGCCACACAAACCTTTTTATCCGGGGTGCTATGTCTTATCCACCACAATCCGCGGGGATATCCGGACCCCTTCCGACTCCACCTGCTCCCCGCTTGTTCGACGAAGTTCGCCGACACATGCGGGTTAAACACTACAGCTTACGCACCGAGAAGATCTATATCAGCTGGATAAGGCGGTTCATCTTGGCCAACGCCAAGCGTCACCCGCGCGAGATGGGCGCGGCGGAAGTTGAGGCGTTCCTGTCACTCCTTGCCGTCCAGCGAAAGGTCGCGGCCAGCACCCAGAACCAAGCGCTGTCGGCCCTGCTGTTTTTGTATAGGGTGGTTCTTGGGATCCAGTTGCCATGGATGGAGGGTGTCGTGCGCGCCAAGCGGCCAAAGCGCGTGCCGACGGTGCTATCGCAAGACGAGGCGCGATCCCTGCTGGCACACATGGAAGGCCGGCCACAGCTCCTGGCAAGCCTTCTCTATGGCACCGGCATGCGCCTGATGGAATGCCTGCGGCTGCGCGTCAAGGATGTGGATTTCGCGCGCAACGAGATCACGATCCGTGGTGGCAAAGGAGCCAAGGATCGCCACACCGTATTGCCCAAATCGCTGGTCGAGCCGTTGCAGCGTGAAATCGAACGTGCACAGATGCTGCATGCTGCCGATCTGGCTGCGGGGTTTGGCGCAGCGTCCCTGCCGTACGCACTGGCACGCAAGTATCCATCGGCAGCGCGTGACTTCGGCTGGCAGTACGTGTTTCCGTCCGTACAGCGGTCGATCGATCCGAACGATGGCGTCGAGCGTCGTCATCACTTCGACGACGCCATCCTGACGCGCGGACTGAAGGCGGCGCGTCTTCGTGCGGGCATCGTCAAGTCATTGAGCGCGCACACCTTGCGGCATTCGTTCGCGACCCACCTGCTCGAAATGGGCTATGACATCCGGACTGTCCAAGAGCTGCTCGGGCACAGAGATGTCGCCACCACCCAAATCTATACCCACGTCCTCAATCGCAGCGCCAGCGGGGTCCTGAGTCCCTTGGATCGATGAATGGCTGACGATGTCGACCCACTGGAGCAGCGAACGCTACGCCCACGCCTCGCGTCGGCAGGCCCGAGCAATGCAGCGATCGCATCGGGTCTACTCGCACGGCCACGATTTTTGCCGCTACTCCCGGAAAAATACCGAAAAATTAGACGCCCCCAGAGCGGACGTTCGCGACCGACTCAAATGGGTCGGAAGGCGACGGCGCGCGAAGCCGTCCGCCTAGAACGATTGCCAGCAGTCATTCGCTGTAACCAACTGAGCGACGATTGCCCCCTACTGGAATCGTTAGTACGACAGCGAGACTGCATCCGGTACCCACTGTTGCAGCTTGGCATGCACGTCCGCAATCTGGAGCGTGGCGATCATTTCATCCGCTTCCGCGCGACTGGCGAACTTGATCACGGCTTCGCCGGCGTCGGTGTCATACACGGTGAAGCCGTCGGGTGCGGGATGGACTTCGAGCATGGCCGCCTCTCTAAAAAAGCAGCGCCTGAAGTTCAGGCGCGAAGGGTTGAGACTTTCGGGGGATGAAAGCCCACCATGAAGAAGCCCCGGTTCGTCGGTTCCGCCTGACCTTGCGATGTCGGCAGTGCCGGACGTCCGGTCGGTTTGTTCCTGACTAACGGGGCGCTAATAGATTGCACGGACGGAGACTTGGCCGGCATCGGCGGCGAGCGTCGGCGCGTGTAGGGGATGGCCTATCTAGCGGCCCGTTGCTGGCGTCGGGCTCCATCGGCTCGTCACATGGCGTCTGCGAGACTCGCCGCCGGTATCCTGTCCGCCAATCAGTGGAGAATCCCATGTGCTACAGCGCGCAAATCTGGGCTGACTTCCGAAAATACGAACGCTTCGGCGGCAAGCTCAACATCAAGGAGTTCACCAAGCTCGCCGGCTGGACGAAGAAAAAGGGCAACTGGATGAAGGTCGTGCCGAAGGCCATGCGCCGCGCCATGACCGACGCCACCAGCGGCTCGCTGGATATGGGCACGGTCGAGATGGCGCGCGAGGCTGACGCGGAAGCGATTGCCCTGATCGCTGCCGATATCGGTGTCCAGGAAGCGCGCCTGGTCGACGCCAACGCCAAGCTGGTATCCGCCAAACCGACCAAGAAGGCCGAGAACGATCGCCGCATTGCGACCAACAAGATCGACGCCGGCAAGAAGAAACTCGACGACATGGCCTCGCCCGCGCCGGCTGATGGCGTCGACCGGATCTGGCCGGGTTACGTCGCCCCGGTGATGATCCGCGACCCGGCGACGGGCGAACGCTCCGTGGTGCCCATGCGATATTGGTGCCGCTTGCCCGGCTGGACGGAAGCCGATGAGATAGAGAAGCCCGGCACCTACAACGCACGGCGAGACAAGCTGTCGACGATGTGGCGCAAGGTCTTCGGCCACCAACACGGAATCATGGTTGTCGACCGATTCTACGAAAGCGTTTACCTCCACAACTTGCAGGGGCGACAGTTGGCGCCAGGGGAACGCGAGCAGAGCGTGGAAATCCTGTTCACGCCAGCGACCCGTGAAAATCTCTTTGTGGCCTGTCTCTGGACCTATATCGAGGCTGCCGGTGACGATCCCGGCTTCTACACATTCGCGGCCATCACCGACGATCCGCCCTTGGAAGTCGTCGAGGCAGGTCACGACCGATGCCCCATTCCGATCCAGGAGAAGGACATCGACGCGTGGCTCGACCCGAATCCGAATGACCTCCCCAGTCTTTACGCCATTCTCGACCGGCGTGTGCGACCGTACTATGAGCATCAACTGGCGAAGCCGGAAATCTGATACTCCCGGGCAGCAACCATCGGAACCGCATGTTGGCCAGAGTTACCCCGCCTTGACGCCTACAAGCCGTGCACGCAGCCACTGGCGTATTACGCCGCGTCTTGTAGAGACTGCACCTTCGGCTGCTTTCGCTGCGCGGCTTGAGCTAGCTCATAGTTGGTCTGCAGCGTCATCCAGAACCGTGCCGTGCTGACGCCCGCCCGCTCCAATCGGAGCGCCAGATCGGGGCTGATGCCGGCCCTGCCGTTGATTACGCGCGACAACGTCGTGCGCGACATGCCAAGCCGCTGCGCGGCATCGGTAACCTCAATGCCGAGTGGCGCAAGCACGTCTTCGCGCAGCAGCTCGCCGGGGTGCGGAGGATTCTTCATCATGGCGGTAACCTCGTTCAATGGTAGTCCTGGTAATCAACCAGCTCGACGTCCTGGCCGACAAACCGGAACGTGACGCGCCAGTTGTCGTTCACCCACACTGACCAGTGGCCTTTGAGCGTCCCTTTCAGAGGATGCAACTTGTAGCCCGGCTGATTCAGTTCGGCCGGCCTTGCAGCGGCATCGAGAGCGGCCAGAATGCGACCGAGCTTGGGCGCATGCGCCGCCTGCACGCCACGAGCGGAGCCAGTCCGGTAGAGGGTTTCCAATCCCTTGTGACGGAAGCCTATGATCATGCTTAAGTGTAGCGCGTTGCGATACGCGGCACAACCAATCGACCGTTCCGCATGGTTCCAAGACCTCGCAGATTCAATGCGTTATCGAGGCAATTGCCGGCTTTTGTATGAATCCCCGCCGACCCTCCGATTGAATCCGCCGTCGGTTCCAGTCGGTCGGCGTCAGCCTGCGGCTGATCATATCGGTCGGCGAGTTGGTCAGCACGTATCAGCCGAGTGATGCAGTCACACCGGTGCACGCAGAGCGGAGGCAATCTAAAAGCGCAGCATCAATGCGATGGGCTAGGCAGAGCCGGAGATGGGCCAGTCACTCAGGCCGTGATCGCGCCATGAGAGCCCGCTCCCTGCCCGGAATGATTTGAGCTGGGAGCACTGGGTCCTCTACCTCCTGAAAGCGCCCGGTCACGGGGTCCCTGCGCCTAAGTTCACGAACTGGCTCATACGTTGGATCCGCGGCCTGTCGCTTGATGACATCGAAGTCAACATCGAAGAGGTAGAAGGAGTACAAGCTCCTTGCCCGGATAGATTCCGTTAGCTCGATCAATGCAGCCGCATGATTCGCAAGCCATGGCTCTCGGATGGCCATTGGCATGGCTCGATACATATCCTGAGACGCTCGATGATGTAGCTGTTGGTCTCCATCAGCTTCTGCGTACCGCATCGTCCACAAGAGCGCTATGAATCCCCACATATCTCCGCGGTGGACGAGGCCCCCAGTGTCGCTCATGGTTAACGTTGGAGCACAACGCCCTTGCTTCCAGCGAGCCTCATCATTTGGGAACAACCAGAAGAAGGGGAGTCCGCTCGCCTCTCCAGGACGATAGTCACTCATGACCCTTCCAATTTCTGGCTTGCTGAAGGGGCGGTTCTCCAACAGCGCCCACACCGGTGACTTGAACACGGCCAAAGTCCCAGGAAGCTGCTCATTCAGCTTCTTCGCCGAGTAAAGCCCAGGTACAACGGTTCCCTTTCGCCACTTCTCACCTAAGTTCGATCGACTTCGACCTCGTTCCACATACTTCTTGTCGAACTCTGGCCAGGACGCGCACCCCGCCTGAGTGTAAGCATCGTCGAGCCAAACAGTAGTTCGCAACCGCTCCACGGCTTGGGCCACGTCCTTGGGCTCCCCTGTGATCTTCCGGATGGTGTCGATCGGGCTAAGGCGCATGGGTCAAGTTTCCACAGTTCAAACGGGCCAAAATTGACACACCGCGTCGCGTATGCCTTGCGCGATACTCTGCGAGACTTAAGTCGACTCCGCGATACTCATGCCGGATACTGGACCGCAGGCGACCACCGAACAATCTGCCCAGCGCATCGAAGATGGGCTGCGCGAAGATTTCGGCGCACTCCTCACGCAGGCGGATCTTGCGCGTCTCCTGCGCTACCCCACCGTTCAGGCCGTCCGAAAGGCACGGGCGCGCGGGAATCTCGCCATCCCCATGTTCCAGTTGCCGATGCGGCGGGGATGGTTTGCTACGGCGCGTGCGGTCGCTGAGTTTTTGGCGATCCTGGAGCAGCGGCCCCTCATCACGGCGCAGCAAATCGCCAACCTGCCGAACTATCCATCGGCTGGCACCGTGCGGCAGGCCTATCAGCGCGACACCTTGCCAGTGTCTCTATCGTCTGGGAAGTCGCCGCCTTCTCGCCAGGCTAGCGGACATCGAAATAGTCCTGACCGAACGGCTGGAGCCGTCCCGGACCTCAACGCAGGAGCCATGACCGAAGAGGAGGCCAGCTAGCGCTCACACGCTACCGCCGACCAAGGTACGGCGAAAGAAATGGCCACAAAAAAGCCCAAGCTGATGACTCGGGCTCTTTGCAACGCGTCAGATTTCTGGCCTGACGCAGTGACCCTACTCTCCGTCGCGGAAATATTCAACTGCCGAACTTCGGCGGCAACGGGCCGGCGCGTGCTGAAAAAGCATGCTCAGCTCGACCGAATTTGCAGTCTATTGCGCGCAGGCCAAGCTGTGCGCGGCGGCCGTGGAGTACATATCAGTCGTGCGCGCGGGGCCACCTGCGCGACGTGTCGGCGACACAGCCCGCGGCAACGTGTGTGCTCGCATTCCAAGCAAAGGAATCGGCCTGACGGTCCAGGCTGAAAGCCGCACGTGCGAAGCGCTGTTTGTCTACGAGTCGGAGCTCTCCCTTGACGTCCTGGAAGTATGGGATCAACCCATGCCGCTCCAGCTTCGGCGCGACAAGGGCGCTAAAGGCACCCATGTCGCCAACTACACACCCGACTTCCTGGTGCTACGGAAGCATGGGCCAGCGCTTGTCCAGTGCAAACCACATACCGCACTGGAAGAGAACATAGCCAATAAGCCAGAGGAGTGGAGTTATTCGGAAGGCATACCGCGATTCATCCCAGCCACGATCGCAGCCGAGAAGCTTGGCCTGCCTCATGAAATCTACGTGGCGGACGACACCGCACCACGTTACTTGGCCAATCTCGAGTTCCTCCACGCCTTGCTACTCGGCCACTCTGCGGAGTTTTCGGATGACGCCTGTCGACGCGTCTTGGAGAAGCTGCGTGGGTCGCCGACCATCCATGAGCTCTGTAGCGCTAAGCGCGGACCCGAGCCAGCCGCAATCTATCAGCTCTTGGCACGCTCCAAGATCTTTGGTGCGTTGAAGGCGCAACTCCTTTCCCAGCAGGACAGGTTCCGAGTCTTCACGGACCGTGCCGAGGCCGAGGAATTTCAGGCGCGCCTTTTGCAGAGCTACCGTGCTATGCCCGACGAGGGTAGCGAAACGGATCTCGCAGCGTTGCTCCGTGCTACGCCCAATGAGCTCGAGCACGCGACCGTGATATACGCCGGAATCCAGGAGGTCCTCGCTGGGGTGCGGAAACCCACCCGCAATGAATATCGCTACCTCCAGCGGCTCTCGGACGCGTCTCCCCTGGGTACCCATCCTGTTGCTGCATGCCTACCGCGGTTCTCGGCGCGCGGAAATCGCGTGCCACGACTGACTCCGGATCAGGAGCGCATCATTGAGGATGTAGTCAAGACGCATTGGATCTCTGGCCTCTGTAAGGACAAGTCGCAGCTCCTAGGCCACGTGGACAATGCCTGCACGAAGCAGGACGTACCCAGAATCTCCAAGAGCACGTTACGCGCAAGATGCGCAAAGGTCGCACCCGAGCAAGTTGCCTATGGCCGCCTTGGCATGCGTGGCTACCACTCCATTCGCCCACCCGTATCTGCCGAATACGCGACGCTTCGCTGCGAGATCCCGGGCCTGATCGGCCATATCGACAGCACACAGTTTGATGCTCGTGTCTGGAGCAGCTTCGAGCTAGCCAAATTCTGTGAGCCACCATGGCTCTACGTTTTTTACGATGAGGCAACAACTCGCGCTCTAGGCGCATGGCTCGGCTTTGGCAAGTCCGATCGATTCGCGGTATCCCTTGCGTTTCGAGACTTGGCCAAGCGGCAGGGACGCGTGCCTGCGTATATATTCGAGGATCGAGGATCCGAGTATGGATCAATCCTCTGGGAGCAACTACTGGCGTCGTCCAGCTCGACCAAGTATTCACGCCCCGCCAGTGCGCCTCGGTTCGACGGTCTCGTAGAGTCTGCGTTGAAGCAAATCAATTTTCGCATCGCCAATCGGCTTGCGGGTGCCACCTGGGCTGATCAGCGCAGCCGATCGGCCTCCGGCACCAAAAAGAGTCGAGCGACGGCGCGACTAGAGCTGGAGGTCATCATTAGGGAATTTCGATATTTCGAATTTGAGGAGTTCAACAAGGTAACGCATGGGGTTGCTGATGGATGTCCCGACGACCTGTGGTATCGCGGCGAATTGGAGTACGGCCAAGTCGGCCATCCTATAACTCTCGATCTTCCCTTCTTGATCGCTACGTCAGTACCCGTGAACGTTGAACTTGGTAAGCACAAGGGATTGCGTTGTGGCTATCGGGAGTACTGGTCGGACGAACTCGATGAGGTCCGACGTCCCTTCAGGTTCGAGGAGGCCCGCCTCGACCCTGATCCGCCCAGCACTCTGTATGTCAAGTGGAAGGGCAAATGGTTTGTCACGCATTCACGTGACCACAATGCAATTGTGCCGCTTTCGGTGGAAGGTCGATTCTTCGAACACCACAGAGTGCGCAGCAACAGTAGGACGTCTCGCGACGAAGGGCGTCGAAGCCACGAGCGTATCGCGAAGCGGGTGGAGCAACTCGAGGCCTCCCATGCCGCAGCTGCCGCATGTGAAAAAGCGAGCGGCGGCATGACAGACGACGCCACACCACCACCTCCCGCCCCCAATCATCCTCAAGCCGAATCAGTCAACCTTGATCGGTATACCGACATTTCGTTCGTGCACTGATACGAAGAGGGCCAAAGCCATGCTGTTGAACGGCACACTGGAACACGCGCACTTTCAGGTGTGGAATCGGGAGGCTCAAGTATGCATAACGCACGCATCGAAGGGCACTCTAATATTCGTGGTTGGACCAACGGGCGCGGGAAAGTCCACGCTCAGAATCCATCTTGAGAGGACTTCGTACCGGACAGATGACTACTCTTCTAGAAATCAGATCCCGCTCGTTTCTGTCTTGGCGGCAAATGCGGAAAGCGGCTACTTCTCGTCGAAGGACTTCCATAGCCGCCTGCTGGATCAGGTAGGCGACCCCTTCAGGCGTGTAGGGGTCCTAGCAGGAACTCAGCAAGCAAAAGCGATGACACCGGAACAACTGGCTTTTCTAGGCGAAGAGTTTTGGAGCACGATTCGGGTTCCCATGACGGAGACAAAGATCAGGCGTGCGTTTGAATACTTGGCGGAGGCTGTACATGTGCAAGCGATCTTCGTAGACGAAGCCCAGAGCATGTGCCTCACCCACATAAATCGCAGCCCATCCGATCATCTTGAGAGCTTGAAGATTTTAGCCGAGAAGCTCGGAATCATCATCTTCCTCTTTGGAACCTACGATCTGCTTGAGATATGGAATCATAGCGCGCAACTAAATCGACGTTGCCGCCTTATTCACCTGCGGCGGTACGATGAAGACATCGAAGACGATCGCAATGCATTCTTTGCCGTGCTTCGCATGTATTCGAAGACACTCACTTTCGAAGAGCCGCACATGCTGGATCGGCATGCGAAGGACATCCTGGCCTGGACCTTAGGTGTTTTTGGCGAGGTAGATGGATTATTCGAGCGCGCGAAACTCGCAGCCCTGGCTCAAGGCAGGGATGTATTACGTTGGCACGATATGGAGGTAGCCAGGTACACCTCGGTTCAGATGGATCGCCTTAGGCATGAGATCGAGATGGGCGAAGCGCGAATCAGGGGTGAGTTTCCCAACGCCACGAGGGCGGTTCCGAAGAAGCGTGGAACCAAACGCCCCGGCCGACGCAATCCGGGTCGCGACCCCTGTGGCCCCCAACTATGAGAACAATACTCGCTCCTCTCCGCCTGCACGGCCTCGGCACGCCCCTCGTCGAGTCTCTAATGTCCTACTTCTGTCGGCTAGCCGATGTGCACCAAGTTACGCCGAAACAACTGGCCAAGGTGTTGTGCAATGACTCCGTGTATCTACGCACCGACGACACCCCGCAGCTCAAGAGCATCGATCTCTATCCGCGTATATTTTGTGCACACTCAGGTCGAACCGCCGTCGTAGTTCAGCGGTTGGAAAGGCTGACTGGTGCCGGTCACCTTACGTGTGGAACCCTGCTGCGTCTTCGAGACGTTCTCAGCCGAAATCAAACTGGATCGTGCGTGCAAAGGCGTCGATGGTGCCCAATTTGCTATGCGCAACAAGACGACGTAATTATCGAACCACTCGCGTGGTGGATCCCACAAATAACGCATTGCCCCCTACACGAGGCAAGACTCATCGACCGTTGCGCTCGATGCGGCTGCTACCAAATTGACTGGCGCATTGGCCCCACTCGCAAACTGTGTATCAAGTGCGGGTTCGCACTAAAGATGTGTGCCGCGGTGCAAGATGACCGCACGCATTGGGAGGCGTGGTGCCAGGCGCAGATGTTGAAGGTGCTTGAGCACATCGCAGCTCCAACTTCTGCAGATGTTTCGCCGGATGTCATTACGACATTTATTACAAAGGTTGTATCGCATGCTCCTACAGAGGGATATCGGCGACCGGTATCAAAGGAAGCATTGAAGCTGCGAGTGCAGGGCCATCGCTTGGTGACCATCTTTGATATGGCAGCACGTTGGGGGACAACGCCGATGGACATCCTCCTACGACCGGGTGAGGCCGTTTCTCCAAGCTTGTTCGAGTCTGACATTGACACCCCCAGGCCTCCGCGCCGACGCGCGTTCAACAAACGTGGTTATCGGCTTTGTATACGAACCCTGCACAAGTTACTGACACTTCCTCGCACGACTACGCTGCCACCCTTGGCGGATATATGTTTGGAAAACAGGGTGAGCGTCTCCAGCTTTCATCGCAACTACTCGAAACTCTGCAAGACCTACGGTGACGAGCGCAGACTCCGCATTGATACCGCTAAGAACACGAGATTTAGCGTGGCATGCAGCTATGTCGCGAGGCTTCTGGAGGAGTTGCAACGATCTGGAAAGCGATTGCATCGGATGAATGCCGTTGCTCAGATGATGAGGGAAATCCATGTTCCGAAAGCAGTCGCGCGATCGGCTTTGCGTGTTGCCTTGGCCAAGATGACCGTATGTCGCGAACCCCACTAACAAGTGGTACACATCGCTACAGTCTTTATTCGGATCAATCACTGAATCGACCCGTTTATGCGCATCCCAACAGCAGGTTGAATAATGGCTAAAACAACGCCCGACACGCTTGCACGCCTGTTGGCTGCCGCAAAGGCTCCACCGCAAGGAACAAATCCTGAGTGCGCACAAAACGCTTTCTTCAACGCATCGCTCGATGCGACGGTTTACGCCCATGTCCCTATGGAGAGCCCACCTGAGGGCGTCATGCGCTTCATTCAATTCATACGCCCCGACAACGGACAGACCATGCTGCCGTTCTTCAGTGACAAGGGGCAAGCAGAAGAGGCAGCGAACAAGGTAGCCCTCATCATGGCGATGTCTGGCCGAGATCTGTTCGAACTGACTCGAGGTGCCTCGCTGATGCTCAACCCGAACGTGGATGCGATCGCGCTCTACCCGCCGGAGATCACGGCCATCTTGGAGGGAAGATCGCTTGGCAGCTTCACCAAGAGCGAGATACCGGCGGAGACCGAGGTCCTGATCGGGCAACCATCTGTGTCGACGGTTGCGCTAAACATGATCCTACGCAATCTGTTTGAGAAGGAGGCCACGGTAAAGACGGCTTTCCTGACGGAGCTGCATCGTGAAGACGATAGCACAGCAGTCATCCTGCTCCTCACCATCGTGGCTGCCAAGGCACATCGGGAGCGCCTCCTCCAGCTGATTACGCTCGCATTCAAAACAGAGGCACTTGAGCTCGCGCTGCCGCTCGACATGAGATTCCTGACACCGGATGAGTCACTCGACCAAATTTGCAACGGTGGCGTGCAGATCTTCGGGAATTGATGGCAGCACCACACCCGAAAGCTTGCCGAAGCTACGCGTTCAGAATCACCTCGGCGAGTTCATCCAGTCACGCTTTGCGCTGCCGCCATGTCGGCACGTGCCGATACAGCAACTTGAAAAGTCGCGGACTGTGGTTGTGCTCTTTGAGATAGCACAGCTCGTGGAAGATCACGTAATCGATGTAGTCACGTGGCGCTTTCAGCAGCCACAGATTGAGTGTGATCTTTCCTGTCGGCGAGCAACTGCCCCATTGGGTCTTCATCGCCTGCAGGCGCATGGGCGGCAAGCGTGTCATCGATGCGTGCAGCAAAAAACCGTTTGGGCGTGGGCGCGCCACCAGGTCTCCTTGGCATCACGTACCGACGCCGGGGCCGTGTCAGTAGCGCGTATCTCAAGGCGACTTCCGCACAGCTTCACACCGGGGTGGCAGGTTTCAATTTCAGATCATAGAGCGTGAATTCGATGATTTGGTCGCGTGGTACGTCAACTGGGCGGATCAGTTCGTGCTATGTCACTCCAGCCGTGGTCGAACGTGAACGTCCGGGCGTGGCCGACGGGGTTCTGAATTCTGAGTACGTGGGCTTGTGCTGGATCGGTTGCGCGCTCGACCACGTACAACCAGTACGCATCGCCCTTTTCGCGTGCGCAGTCGAATTGCCTGTATGACAGTCCTACGGGGCGATCTTTCAAGGTGCCCGTCATCGACTTCACTTCGACCCAGCGAATCTGCCTGCCACCACTGTCGGCCTCGAAGAGGTCAAAACCCGGGTTGCCATCCGGAGTGCGGCACAGCGTTGGCTCAAGACCAATGATCAGGTCGATTGCACGCCCTTCGATCTGCATCCGTGCCGCCTGATCGAGGCCATCGGGATCGGGGCCATCATCATCGGGATGCGTGCCGACGTAGGAGACGAATGGACGCCCGCCTACGTGGCCAGGCGTCCTCTTTCCTTGACCGCCGCCTTTGCCGCCGCCCTTGTCACCAGCGGTGCCGTGGCCACCTCCATTGCCCTGGCCACCGCCGCGCGAAGTCCCGGTGCCAGAGCGCCCTTGACCACCACTTCCCGCACCTGTGCCCACGCCGTCACCGCCGTCCGGATCAGGGGTGCCGGGCGGGATATCCGGCATGTCATCGCCGTACAGATCTTTCGCACCGTCGTACACGTCGCCGTCGGGCCGCTCGTCGGCCTCCGGCTCGGGCGCTGGCGATGGCTCCGGTTCTGGCGTTGGATTCGCGCTCAGTCGGGACGTCAGCTCGGCAACGATAGCGGGGTCTCTTCGTAGCAGATCGAGAATCGCCGGATCGATGCCTGCCTCTTTGGCAAGCTGATCGATGATCGGCGGCTTGAAGGTGATCTTGGTCAGGAGGAAGGGGTTGGGCTTCCAGCCGAGGGTGTCGAACACGACGAGCCCCGGAGGAACAAGCTCGCCGTCGCCATTCGGCACCCAGGCGACCTGATTGAGCGTCCGGACGAAGGCGGCGTCGAATCGGGCGGTCTTTGCCTCGCGGGAGTAGCCCCACTTGTAGGAGCCGTAGAAGGCGGCAGTCCCGCGCGCCTCCAGATCAGCCAACGCCTCCCACAGCACCTTCACTCTGGCTGCGGCCTCCTCGGGCTTCAGCGTGGGCAAGAACTCCAGCAGCTGGGTCAACCCACGAAGGGTGAAGTCCTCTGGCTGGCTTTCCCAGCTTGCACGCTCAAGGCCTGCTTCTCTGCGAATCTGCGCCTTCTCGGCATGCCCCAGTCCCGACGGTGTTGCTTGCGGGATGAGGTAGCGGCTTGCGCCACACGACACCAGCAGGTCACGGATGTCTTCACCGCGCAGGCAGTCGTATTCGTTGTCGACGATCAAGATGTCTGGCACACCGGCGAAGAGCTGCTGCAGGCGGTCGGTGGCGATGTAGATCTCGCCGGGCTTGGCGACGTAAGCTTTGCCATCGCCAGTGTCGACCACCATCACAAAGGTGGTGTCGCGCAGGGCTGACCGGAGCTTTTCCTTCTGCGCCGTTGAGTCGATGTTGAAGGCCGCACGGATGCGCTCGATATCGGCCGCGTAGGCCTCGTCTCCCACATCCACCTCTTGCTGCTGGTACTTCGGCAGGAGGTTCCAGACGACGTCATCCACCGGGTCGGGTTCGGTGATGCCCAGCGAGATCAGGAACAAGCGCACCTCGGGTGTCGCACACACCGCGCGGCGCATCGTCGGGAAACTGGTGGCAATGGCGCTGGGCAGGAAGGCCTTGGCCTTTCCGTTCTCGCGAGCAACGACGTGCGTACCGTCATCGAGGCGGATGAGCGGAACAGTGTCCAGATGGCGACGCAGTGCCTTCTCCTGGCCACTCAGGGATTCGTACAGCCGCAATACCCACTCGTCGGATTGCGCCTCAAGGAACTCCTTGGTCAGGTTCGGCACCAGCTTTGTCGGCGTGATCTCGTCGATATCGAGTTCGCGCATCAGGTACTGGCGGATCTCGGGCGCCTTGTCCTGAGTGATGTCGCCGGACAGCCAAGCGGCGACCTCCGAACCGAACAGCGCCGCAACCTGTTCCGGGCTGAACAGCTCGCGCAACTCCTGCGTTCGCGCCAGCTTGGCCTGATGGGCGGTGGCATGCCCGTCGTCGAAGGTCGGAAGCAGCTCCTCGTCCTGAAACGCCTGCCGGACGGCATCAAACATCGGGGCGAAACGAGATTCCTTTGGGAATTTCTCGCGGTCAAGCGGCAGGCAGCGTAGCACGGCGACATCCAGCATTGCCTTGTCCCTCATCCAGCGCATCGCTTCCACCAGCAGGCCGGATGTTTCCTTGACCAGATGCCGGTTCCACGGCTCGCCGGGCGGAATGTTGTCGCGGCTTGGCGTAGTGCGGTACGGCCCCTGCACGAGAAAGCCAAGGTGGCTCTCAACCACCGTAGGGAAGAAAACCACCAGCGGCGACTTGGCCAGCGGCTGCACCGCCCAGCGACCAGGGGCGTCCTTTACCGCAACCAGTGAAAAAGCGATTTCCACCCGCCCTACCTTCTGCTCCTCGGCAGAAAACACGTCGCGGTAGAACACCAGCCAGTTCTGGTCGACTTCCGGCCGATCATCCTCTTTACCGATCACCGTGATGCGCTGGACATTGGATCCGAGCGATTCGGGGGCGTTGCGCAGATAGAACCCCGATGCGCCACCCTCGGCGCTCCAGTTGATTTCGTCAATGTGGCGCAGGAACAGCAGCGCACCCGGGCCCAAGTGGCGAAACCCTGCCATGATGTCCTGCGCTGCGCTCGCGTCCTCCGGCTTCAGGGGAAGGACGATCTGCGTCTCGTCAGCCGCGCGTACCGAACGTGCCAACCGCTTCGGGAAGACGTAGTTCTCGATGGCGAAGTCCTCCTCGCCAGAGTGAATCTCCGGAAGATCGGTGACGGTGTAGACAGACTTGAAGCCGAGGCCGAAGCGCCCGATGGACGACTCGTTCTTGGTGCTCTCGGCGATGTCGCAGACGCTTCGGACGTCGGCCTCGTCGAACGGCTTGCCGAAATGCGAGAGCATCAGGCGGGTCGGGGTCAGGGTGAACGCAACCTTGCGTGATCCGTGCCAGTCGCCGCGCCTGCCCAAGGCATCCTCGGCGTTCTGCAGCAGTTCGAAGATGAAGTGGGTGCGGTCGTCGTACAGGCCAGCAGCCAGCTTTCCGGACTTCTGGGCCCCTTTGGTGCCGTAGCTCTCCCGGTTCTCCTCACAAATTGCCTCGTACTTGGATGTCACCGTCACTCCCCCTTCAGTCAGGCACATTTTTCAGTGCCAAGTTTGCTCAAGTCTGCACAATCGGGAAGTATCATGACAAGATTCGGCACAGACCAAGCACAGCGCAAATGAGATTAGGAGGGCGGATGAACGACCAGCCGGACGAGATCCTCACGATTGACGAGGTTGCCGCCTACCTGAAGGCAGGCAAGCGCACGGTCTATCGCCTCGCGGCGAGCGGCAAGCTCCCGGCGTTCAAGCTCGGCGGCACCTGGCGTTTTCGTCGCGGCGAGTTGGATGAGTGGATTGCCAGCCGTATCGGCGAAGGGATGATGGACGACGGCGCGGGGGCGGAATGACCTCCAGCGCCACTGCCCTCCAGTCCAAGGCCAATCCTCAGCAGCTTGAAGCCATCTTTGCCACCGATGGCCCGGTGCTCATTATTGCCGGACCAGGATCGGGCAAGACCTTCACGCTTGTCGAGCGCATCGTCTACCTCATTACCCACATGGGAGTCGCGCCGGAGTCGCTGCTGGTCGTCACTTTCACCGACAAGGCCGCACGCGAGCTGACCACCCGCATCTCCAATCGGTTGGCCGAGCTGAACATTCAGTTCAATTTGAACGAGATGTACCTCGGGACCTTCCACTCCATCTGCCTACGGATGTTGGAGGATTACCGCGAGTTTACCCGGCTCAAGCGCAGCTTCACGCTGTTCGACCAGTTCGACCAGCAGTACTTCCTCTACCAGCACATCAAAGACTTCCGCTCGCTGCCCGATGCCCAGCTCGTCATGGGTGATGACCAAACGGGCCGCTGGGCACAGTCGGAGAATCTGCTCAAGTGGCTCAACAAGGTTGGCGAGGAAGCGCTCGATGCGGCCACGCTGGCGGCGGCCACGGAAGTGGAAATCCGTGCGCTGGCCGCCTGCTTTGCCAAGTACCAGGAGCTGCTGAACGAGTACAACTCGCTGGACTTCTCCGGCATCCAGTACGAGGCCCTGCAACTGCTGGAAAAACGCCCCGAGGTGCTGGCTCAACTGCGCGACAAACTCACCCACCTGATGGTGGACGAGTACCAGGACACCAACACCATTCAGGAGCGCATCCTCCTGTTGCTGGCGGGAGAGCGTCGCAATCTGTGCGTGGTGGGCGACGACGACCAGGGCTTGTACCGCTTTCGCGGGGCCACCATTCGCAACATTCTGGAGTTCCCGGCGCTGTTCGATGGCGGCCAGTGCAAGCAAGTCAGGCTCGCCGTCAACTACCGCTCGCACCCGGATATCATCCGCTTCTACAACGAGTGGATGAAGGAACAGCAGTGGGACGACGGCACCCGCGTCTTCCGCTTCGCCAAGCAGATCGTGCCACGCGAGGACGACTTCCCTGACCCCCCCACGGCGGTGCGGTTGGCCGCCAGCGACGACAAGGGGGACACCGCCAACTGGCATGCCGAGGTGCTGGCCTTCCTCAACGGCCTGAAGGCTTCAGGCCAGCTTGCGGATTGGAGCCAGGTGGCCTTTCTGTTCCGCTCGGTCAAGAACGACAAGGTGGTGGCGCTGGCGCGCTTCCTCGAAGCGCAGGGCGTGCCCGTATTCTCGCCCCGCTCGAATATGTTTTTCGAGCGCTCGGAAATCCGCCTGATGATCGGCGCGCTGATCTTCCTGTTCCCGCAGTTCTCCAAGGTGCGGGCGTGGGCCGAAGGCGTCACGCTGCCGATCTGGGACTACTACGACCACCTCTGCTTCAAGCCCTTCACCGACGAGCTGCGCAAACCGGAAAACAGGCCACTACTGGATTGGGCGCGTCCTCTGGCCAAGCGCCACGCGGTGCTCACACAGAACACCGACTACGCCTTCTCCGGCCTGTTCTACCAATTGCTGCAGTTCCCGCTGTTTTCGCGCTTCCTCACCGATGAATCCGTACAAGGCGTGGACAAGGGGCGCGCGGCGCGCAACCTCGGCACCTTCTCAAAGCTGCTCACCAAGTTCGAATACTTGCACTTTGTCAGCGTGCTCAATCCCGAGTGGTTAGAAAAGAACCTGCGCGACCTGTTCAACCAGTTTCTGCGCTTCTTGCAGGACGGCGGGATCGGCGAATACGAGGACGAGGCCGAGTATGCACCCAAAGGCTGCATCTCGTTCCTGACCATCCACCAGTCCAAGGGGCTGGAGTTTCCGGTGGTGGTGTGCGGCTCGCTGGAGGCGGTGCCGCGCAAGCAGTACGGCGCGCTCGACGTGTTGCTGGAAGACGGCGGCTACCTTTCCAAGGAACGGTTTGAGCCACTCGACCACATCAAGAACTTCGACTTCTGGCGGCTGTTCTACACCGCGTTTTCGCGCGCGCAGAACCTGCTGGTGCTGGCCGCGCAGGAGCGACAAGGGCGAGGCCTGGGCAAGTCGCCTTCCAAGTATTTCGAAAGGATGTTCTACGAGCTGCCGAACTGGCGTGATATTGACCTTTCGGGGCTCACCTTCGAGCCCATGAAGCAGATCAACCTCAAGCGCGAGTATTCGTTCACTTCGGACATCACTGTGTACGAAAACTGCGCGGAGCAGTACCGCTTCTTCAAGGATCTGGAGTTCGCAGCCATCCGCGAGAGCCCGATGCTGTTCGGTACTTTGGTTCACCAAACCATTGAGGACATTCACAAGACGGTGCTACGCGGTGAGGAGGCTACTCTCAGTCGTGAGGCCATCGAGGGGTGGTTTTCAACCAACTACGCCATGCTCTCGAAGAAGGAGCGCGTCTACCTTGCGCCCAGCTCGCAGCAGGCCGCGCTGCTGCACGTGATGCGCTACTTCGAGCGCGAGAACGGCCACTGGGATCGCATCAAGGAGGCCGAGGTCGAGATCTCGCTCATCAAGGAGCAATACATCCTCAAGGGTAGCGTCGACCTGATTCGGGGCGAACACGACACGGTCGAGATCATCGACTTCAAGTCGGAGAAAAAGCCCGACATGGAGAAGGAGCGGGATCGCCTGCGCCAGTACCAGCACCAGTTGGAGGTATACGCCCACTTGGTGGAAGAGCGCACCGGCCAGAAGGTCAGCCGGATGCATCTGTACTACACCGGCGAAGACGGCGGGAACCCCTACGTGTCGTTCACCAAGGACGACCGCGCCATCGGCAAGACCATCGCGCGCTTCGACGACATCGTGGCGCGTATCGAGCGGCAGGACTACCAGATCGCCGCACGTCCGGCCAAGTTGTGCCAGAGCTGCGATATGCGCGCCTACTGCGACAACAAGAATTGGAAATTCAGGAACAACGACAAATGAGCAAGAACACACCTGCGCAGGACAGCCTGCAGCTGGCCACGTCCGATGGCGGCACCACCAACGTCGAGAAATACGAGTTTGAGCCGATCAAGGGCTACCCCATGCTCAACTGGCGAGGCAAGCGCCCGTTCACCTCGACGCAGTATTACCCGGCGCAGTTGAAGGAAGTTCACGGCGAAGAAGTGGACGGCTGGCGCAACAAGATTTTCTGGGGCGACAACCTGCAGGTGATGAGCCACCTTCTGAAGGAGTTCCGGGGCAAGGTGGACCTGATCTATATCGATCCGCCGTTTGACTCGAAAGCTGACTATCGAAAGAAGATTCAAGTCAAGCAAAGAGACGTTGAATCAAGCAACACCTCGTTTGAGGAGAAGCAGTATTCCGACATCTGGAACAACGATGAGTATCTCCAGTTCATGTTTGAGAGACTCATTCTTATGAGGGAACTGCTCTCGGAGGAGGGGGCAATATACCTGCACTGCGACTACAGAAAATCTCACGAACTTCGTTGCTTGCTTGATGAGGTATTCGGAAAGGATAACTTCCTGAATTCCATAGTTTGGATGTTCGGAACCCGTAGCTCCATAAAAACCTCTTGGAAAAGAAGCCATCACGACATCCATTTCTACAAGAAGAACAAAGATCCAGTGTACAACTGGAACGATGAAATGGTCATCGAACCGCTCTCAGAGGCTACGATCAAAAAGTACAGGCTGGAAGATGAAAATGGCAGGTATCGACTAAACGGTCGATTTCTGAAAGGAAGTCCGGTCAAGGGGGCGAAAGATGTTGATCCAGACTGGGAAAAGACACACCCTGAGCTTGTTGTTCGTGACTATCTACGGGACGGGAAAGTCGCCAACGACTACTTCTTCATCGACATTGAGAATCAATCGTCCGACAACAGAACGGACTACCCAACGCAAAAGCCTGAGGAACTGCTTTACAAGCTGATATCTGCGTCCACAAAACCTGGTGGATTGGTCTTTGATTGCTTCATGGGTTCTGGTACAGCTCAAGCTGTTGCATTGAAGATGGGCCGTAGATTTTTGGGTGCAGATATAAATCTTGGATCAGTGCAGACTACGACGGCTAGGCTTCTGAAAGCCGCCGAACAACTACGCAAAAAGACTCTAGAAGCAGAAGGAATTTGCTATGCGGGATTTGAAATTTACAACGTCAATCACTACGACGTGTTTCGCAACCCCGTTCAGGCCAAGGAACTGCTGATCGAGGCGCTGGAGGTGCAGAAGCTGGAGTTCAGCACCGTATTCGACGGAGAAAAGGACGGCCGCATGGTCAAGATCATGCCCGTCAACCGCATCGCCACGCGCGCCGACCTCAATGAACTGATAGCAGGCTTCGACTACAAGGCCTGGGAGCGCAAGCAGAACGAGAGCTCCAACCGCCCGGTCGAGAAGATCACCCTCGTCTGCATGGGCCACGAGCCGGATTTGGCCGCGCAGTTGGAACTGGCCGCCAAGCCCTTCAAGATCGACGTCGAGGTGGTGGATATTCTGCGTGACAAGGCCGACCTGGAGTTCAAGCGCGACTCGCAGGCCAAGGTTGCCATCAAGAAGGGCGAACTGCGCATCGAGAAGTTCTACCCGATGAACCTGCTGCAGAAGCTCTCGCTGCAGAAGGAGTCAGTCGAGGACTGGAAGGAGCTGGTCGAGTCGGTGCTGATCGACTGGAACTACGATGGCGCAGTGCTGCAACCAGCGGTGGTGGACATCCCCGGCAAGAACGATCTGGTCAAGGGTGCATACATCGTTCCCCAGGATGCGGGCACCATCCGCGTGAAGATTACCGACCTACTCTCGGAGTCTTGGGAAGGAAGCGTGAGCCATGGCGACTAAGCGCGCAGCCAAGGCCAGCGACAACGGGGTCAGCAGCGCCAGCGCGTCGCTGGACTTCGCCTTCTTCCGCTTTCTTTGGCAGTTCCACAAGGACAACCGGGGCAAGCTGCGTCAGAGCTACCGCGAGCTGACGCGCAAGTACCTCGACTTCAACAACCCGGAGAAGAACCCGAAGGCCTTTCTGCGCCAGCCGCAGTTCGAGGCGTTGGAAACCTACGTTTTCCTCAAGGAGTTTCTCGACAACGCCAAGGTCGAGGAGATTTTCAAGGCGTGGTACGAACGCAGCGGCAAGTTCGAGGGCCGCAAGTTCGGCTCTTTTCTCGGTACCGCTGGGCAGGAGATGTTCCAGTTTGGCGAGTCCGACGGGCTGGAGCTGAACTCGTACAAGGTGCTGTTCGAGAAGATGCGCAAGAACTCGCGCACCTATCCGAACTACATCTTCGCGCTGACGATGGGCACCGGCAAAACCATCCTGATGGCGACTTGCATCTTCTACGAGTTCCTTCTGGGCAACAAATTCGAGAAGGATGCACGCTATTGCCACAACGCGCTGGTGTTCGCACCGGACAAGACAGTGCTGCAGTCTTTGAAGGAGATCGAGGCGTTCGACCTCACGCGCGTGGTGCCGCCGGAGTACGTCAACTTCCTGACCACGCACCTGCGCTTCCACTACCTCGAAGAAGCGGGCACCTCGCTGGATACGCTGGACCGTTCGCGCTTCAACATCATCGTCTCCAACACGCAGAAGATCATCCTCAAGCGCCAGCACAAGGAGAAAACGCCTGCTGCCAAGCTGTTCGACTCGACCGGCGAAACCCTCACCGCCACCGGCGTCTATGCTGACGCCGCCGACCTCTACAGCTTCGATCAGCCCGAGGAAGAGGGCGAACTGACCACCAACCAGCGCTTCGAGAAGCTGCGCCGTTTGGAACAGCTCGGCATCTACGTGGATGAGGCCCACCATGCCTTCGGCAAGGCGCTGGCCAAGGACATGGGCGTGGGAGCCAAGGAAACAGACACCAGCCTGCGCACCACCATCGACATTCTGGCCGCCAGCCTGAACGCGGCGGGCACACGCGTGGTGGCCTGCTACAACTACACCGGCACGCCCTATGTGGGGCGCGAGGTGTTGCCCGAGGTGGTCTACGCCTACGGCCTGAAGGCGGCCATCGACAAGGGCTTCCTCAAGAAGGTAACGCTGCACGGCTACACCAACACCCGTACCGACGAGTTTGTCGACATCGCCATCGAAGAGTTCTTGAAGGAGACGGATGGGCTGCGACCCGAAGGGCTTTCCCCGAAGCTGGCCTTCTTTGCGGCCACCATCGACGAGCTGACTGGCGAACTGCGTCCGGCAGTAGAGCGCGCGTTGCTCAAGCATGGCATCCCGACCTCGCGCATCCTGGTCAACGTGGGCGACGACAAGCTCACTACCAACGACGACATCCGCGAGTTCAACCGGCTGGACACCGAAGGCTCGGAAAAGCAATTCATCCTGCTGGTCAACAAGGGCCGAGAAGGCTGGAACTGCCGTTCACTGTTCGGCGTAGGCCTGTTCCGCGAGCCCAAGTCCAAGGTGTTTGTGCTGCAAGCCACGATGCGATGCCTGCGTGCCATAGGCGAGGCCCAGCACACCGGCCACGTATTCCTCTCAGGCGACAACCTCAATACGCTGAACGACGAGCTGCAGCAGAACTTCCGCATCAGCGCCGACGAGCTGCAAAAGACTGGAAAAGACAAGGAACGCGTGGAAGTACGCGTGGTTGAGCCGCCGGTCAAGATCAAGCTGGTGCGCGTGCGCAAGCTCTTCCAGATGCGCGAGAAGCAGCCAGTTAAAGGGCAGGAACTGATGCCCGAGCGATCCATCCGGGAGAAGTGGAACGAGCTGATTGAAAAATACCGCCTGATCGAAACACAGCAAGACGGCCTGACCATCGCCGATGCGGCGCGCGCCTCTGGCAGCCGCACCTTCGACCTGACCTCCCGTCGCGAGAAGCGCATCTTCTCGCCCATGACATTGGTGGCTGAGGTGTCCCGCTATCTCAACCGAAGCCCACTGGAGATCGAGGCACTGCTCGACGCGACCAAGGATGGCACCGGCGAACTGGTGGCCATCATCAACGAGTTCAACGAGCTGCTCTACGACGAGATCATCCCGCGCCTGTTCCGCTTGCTGTTTGACCTTGATGAGTACGAGAGGAAGGACGAGTACGAGGTCGATCTGATAAAGATGCCCCCGAACGGTTACTACGAGGTGTCAGCAGCCAAGGACAAGATCGTTCGGATGAACGACACGCAGATCAATGACGCGGAACGTGCCAAGAGCTTTCACCTCGACACCTACTGCTTCGACTCAGGGTCGGAGAACTGGCTGTTCTGGGATCTGTTGCGCGAGCAGCGTGTGAAGAAGATCTACTTCACCGGGATGCTGACCCACGGCCAGTCCGACTTCTTCATCCAGTACATCGACCCCGACTCGCGCACCGTGCGCAGCTACTACCCCGACTTCATCTTCCAGCGCGAAGAGCCGGACGGCAGCCTTAAGTACGTCATCGTCGAGGTGAAAGCCGACAACCAAATCGAGGATGCCGTGGTGCAGGCCAAGAAGGACTTCGCCCAGCAGATCGCGGTGGCGAGCGGCATGGAATATCGGATCATGAAATCCACCGACGCTGACAACCGTCGCTATCGAATGTTGCTATAGGAGCCACCATGAGCGCTGCCAAGCTTCGATTCCAAGTTGATTCCCGTCTCGCCACGCTGCTGAGTCAGGAATATAGATCGACCGAGCGTGCGCTGAAGGAACTGGTGGACAACGCTTGGGATGCCGACGCGGATCAGGTCAGCATTCAATTACCGAAACCCTTGAGCGGCGATCCCATCGTCATGCGAGACGATGGCACCGGCATGACGGAGGAAGAACTGCGGCGGCACTACCTCACCATTGCCAAGGATAGGCGCTCCGCGCGAGGTGAGCGTACTGCCGGGAAGAATCGCCAGGTTAAGGGGCGTAAAGGAATCGGCAAGTTCGCCGGGTTCATGGCCGCTTCGGTGATGACCTTGGAGACGAGCACGCGGGGGAAACTCTGCCGCATCGCCCTGCGTCTGGATGCCATAGGCAACGTGGAGGATATCGAACACCTCGATATCGCCCTTCACAGCGAGGATTGCGATCCGGACATCCACTGCACGGTCATCACGCTGAGCGAACTCCATCAAGGATTGGCTTATCCTGACCCAAATCGCTTGCGGCAGGTGCTCTTGCAGGACTACGGAAGGCATGACGATTTTGCCGTTATCGTGGATGAAAAGCGGCTTGACGTCGACGACGTGCAAGGAAGTTACTCGGAACACCAGACGGCACTGCCTGACGTTGGCGATGTCAAACTGCGCCTTTCGATCTTCGACGGCAAAGCAGGCTTGCGCCAGCCCGGAGTCACGCTTCGCGTCGGTGGCAAAGCGGTCGGCTCGCCCAGCTTCTTTGGACTGGAGGGACACGAGTATTTTCCGCCGAAGCTGTTGAAGAAGATGTACGGCGAAGTGGATGCGGATGGACTTCTCGATCACGTCACCGCCGGATGGGATTCTCTGGTAGAGAACAGCGAAAAACTGAAGGCGGTTGAGGCCTTCATTCAGCCGATCCTTATTTCGGCGGCGAAAGAAAAGTACGGGAAGGAACTCCAGCTTGCGCAAGCGCGAATGCAGAAAGCGATTCAGCAACGTTTGGCGAGCTTGCCGGAGCACAAGCGTGATTTCGCCAACAAGTCCATCAAAAAAATTCTTGAGCGCTATTACGACGAACCGCCGAGCAAGATCGAACCCATCGTTGGCGTGTTGCTGGATGCGCTGGAGCGGTCCGACTACCGCATCTTGCTGGAACACATAGCCGATGCATCGCAGGGTGAAGTGGCGACCATTGCGGACCGCCTGAACGACTTCGGGTTGGCTGAGATGGCGTTTCTTGTCGCGCAAGCCGCTGCGCGACAGACGTTCCTTGACCAACTGGAGGCATTGGCGCGCGATCCCGCTACGACGGAAGCGGCGATGCACAAATCGCTGGAGTTGAGTCTGTGGGTGTTCGGGCCGGAGTACTCCCTCTTCAGCTCGAACATCACGCTAAAGAGGCAGATTGAAGATGTCCTCAACACGACATACAAGGGAAAGAATGCCGACAAACGTCCAGACTTGCTGCTGAACCAGAATCTTAGTGGAGAGTATCTGCTGATCGAGTTCAAGCGCCCCGACCATAGCTTGAATTATGACGACTACAAGCAAGCCATCGAGTACCGACACGACTTCACCAAGCACATCACTTCGTCGATTCGGGTGGTTCTGATTGGAGGACGCCTATCGCCTGATTTTCCCAAAGAAAATCGCGAGCCGAATGTCGACGCTCGACTCTTCAGTCAGGTAATTGCTTCTGCGCGACGCCAAGTCGAATGGCTGCTTCGCAGTGACTAGAACCATTTCATTGCGTAGTCATTTGCGTTTCCCTGATCCATGCCTGCAACGCCCTCGACTGCTCGACGTTTCGTGGCAGGTTTGGTAGTTGGCGACGACGGTTCCGGTATCGGTAGAGCGCGGTGCCAGCGGCGGCCGCATCAGCATCTCGGGCGGGCTCGGCAATCTACCTGCGGCGGCAGCGTCGTGCAGACGTACAAAGCCACGGTTGAGAGTGCAAGCATCGGCTTGAACGAGCACATAAGCGGGGGCCTCTTTGGGGGCTGGTTTGCCCGGAAACCTCTGGTTATGGGTAGAGTGAGATTACGGGGAGTCGACAATCCAACCTCACGCCGACTAACGAGTGCTTGCTGACCGATCAGCCATGCTCGGCCACACGATGTGGCGTTGTTGTGCGTTTCCGAACTCATCCGTGGGATGTGCTGGTGCAGCGCGGCATATCCGCCGAAATCCGCTTCAGCCGCGGTCACTTCATCGCCGGACACGCCTGTTTCTTAACGAAAAAACGGCAATTCGTGTCAGAACCCGAAACCGCATAAAGCGTCAAAAGTGACACTTTATGGTGATTTGTCCAGACATGCAGATGCCACAGGAAAATGGTGCGCCCGGCGGGATTCGAACCCACGACCCCTGCCTTCGGAGGGCAGTACTCTATCCAGCTGAGCTACGGGCGCATGTATGGCCGCGCGCGGAGCTGTGGCCGGAGGCCGGCACCGCGGGGAGCGCAGTATAGCCGAGTTGCCGCCGGGGGGTGGACCGGCAGCGGAAACGCGATCGGCCCTCCCGAGCGGTGCCGGGAGGGCCGATGCAGGCTTGCCTCAGCGTGCCTTGAGCAGCGTGGTCAGCGTGTCGGGCTTGCTGGTGTCGCGGACCAGATGCGGGTACTTCAGACCGTCGTGATAGTCGATGCGGACGGTCTTGTACTCGTCGAAGTTCTTCACCAGCAGCTCGATCGGCTGGCTCTTGTCCTTCGCCGAGGCGGTCACCGCCTCCTTGAGCGCGTCGGCGTCATAGTCGCGGCCATTGACGGCGATCACCGTCATGCTCGGCGACAGGCCGGCCTTGAACGCGGGGCCGTCCCACAGCACGTCGCCGATGCTGCCGCCCTTGCCGATGGAAACGCCCAGCGAATAGGTGAGGTCGGCGCTATGCCGGCGCGCCTCGATCGCCTTCACCGCTTCGGACGGCTTGTCGGTGTAGACCAGTTTCCAGCCGTGCGACGCGATGCCGCCGATCAGCGGGCCATGGCCATCGAGGCGCGTGCGCAGGTACTTCGCCCAGTCGTACGGCGCGATGCCGTTGAGCGTCTTGACCACGTCCTCGAAGGTGTAGGTGTTGACGTCCCACTTGCCGTTCTCCATGCCGAAGAACGCCTTGCCGAAGTCGTCGATGCTCTTCTTGCCGCCGCTCAGCTCGCGCAGCTGGCCATCGACGTCGAGCCAGATCATCTGGCCGGCCGAGTAATAGTCCTCGCTGGCCTGGTAGTTGCGGTACGGCAACGGGCGGCGCTGCGCGATGATCGGGTCGTTGGTGGTGTCCTGCACGTTGCGGAAGCTGGCCAGGCCGGGGCGGCCCTTGTCGTAGGTGGCGGCGGTGAAGGCCCACATGTCGTGCGCCTGCTCGGTGTCCCACAGGCCCGAACGCGCGGCCATCACCTGGCCCCAGAACTGGGTCTGGCCTTCGTAGACCCACAGCAGGGTGTCGCTCATCGGCACGTTGAAGTTCGGCGTGGCGAGATCCGCGCCGCGACGGTACTTGCCGTTCCAGGAGTGGTTGAACTCGTGCGAGAACAGGTCGCGGGCCAGCGCGTTCTTCTTCCACTCGGTGAAGAAGTCGGCCGAAGTGCCGTCCTCGCTGGAGCGATGATGCTCGAGGCCATTGCCGCTCATCTTGTCGCTGAGCGAGACGAGGAAATCGTAGTGGTCGTAGTGGTGCGCGCCGTACATCTTGTACATCTGCTGGACCAGGTTCCGGAACGGCTTGATCTGCTCCGGCTTGATCTCCAGGTACTTCGCGTCATCGGCCACGATGCTCATGTGCACCGGCGCCTTGGCGCCCGGATCCAGGTCGATGCGCTTGAAGTACTTGCCGGCATAGATCGGCGAATCGACCAGGTCGTCGTAATTGATCGGCTTGAAGTTCAGCGTGTCGCCATCCCTCGAGGCCACTTCCAGCGCGGTGCCGGCCTGCCAGCCGGCGGGCAGCTTCACGCTGGCCTCGGTGTTGATCTGGCGGGCGAAGTAGCCGGCCGGATACATCGTCACCGAGTTCCACTGCAGGTTGAGCATCTCGGGCGTCATCACCACGCGGCCCTGGCGCTGGTCCTGCGACGACAGGAACTGGAATTCGACCTCTACACTGCTGGCGCCCTGCGGCACGTCGACGTGAAACGCGTAGACGTTCAGCGGGTCGCGCGTCCACGGCAGCACCTGGCCGTTCGCCTTCACCACCAGCCCGGCCATCTTGTCGATCGTGCCGTTCGGCGAATGGTTGCCCGGCAGCCACTGCGGATACAGCAGGGTCAGCGGACCGGCCTGCGCCGGGATCACCTGGTGCACGCGGAAGATGCGGTGGGCCACGTCGGTAGCGTCCACATTGATCTTCAAGGTGCCCTGGTACGGCACATCCTGCGGCGCCGGGACATCGGCAAGCGCAGCGAAACTGGCCAGGCCGAAAGCGGCAGCGGCGAGGGCGGAAGCGAGGCGGGTGGCTTTCAATGCGTTCTCCGGGGTGGGAAAGGGAAGCCTGGCGGATGCTGCCGCTCGAGCCGTATTCCACGGGGCGAGGCGGACAGGACCAGGCAGGCTCCGGGAATCCGCGTCGCGGAAAGTTGCCGCGACAGGAATTCGAGGCGTCGATGCTAGACCGGCAACACCGGGGTTCACCCCTGCCGAAGGTCACGACCATGGCTTGCACATGAACCGGTCCAGCCGACTGCGTCGACCTGGCATCCATCTTGCTCGGCTTGCGCTGACACCCTCACTCTCCGCCCGCGGGAACCGCATGCACGCCCTGTTCAAAAGCCTCCGGCTTGCCGACGACCCGGACCAGCGTCGCGAGTACAGCCGTTATCTGGCGCTGCAGATGGGGCCGATGATCCACGCCCTGATGCTGGTTGGCGCGCTCGCCTATCTGGTGGCGGTCGTCGCCAGCACCCTGGTGCGCCACTCACCGCTGCCGCTGTGGCTGCGCCTCGCGCCGCTGGTACCGCTGCTGCTGGTGACCTCGTGGACCCGGCATGTGCGGCAGCCGCGGCTGCTCAGCGTGCTGACCCTGCTGTGCGTCCTGCTGCTGGAGATCGGCATCAACCTCAACGGCTTCGGCGACATGCGCGGGCAGTCCGTGGTGTTGCCCGGGCTGCTGCTGCCGGTGGCGTCGTCGGTGATCTGGCTGGCCCGCTGGGACTTCATCGCGGCCATGCTGCTGTGCGCGCTGGGGCCGCTGCCGATGTTGCTGTTCGGCCGCATCGACAGCGCGCAGACCTTCCAGTACCTGGTCTACATGACGATCGCGATCGCGCTGTCCACGGTGCTGCGTGCGTTCATGGCGCGCACCCTGTTTGAGCAGTTCCGGCTGGAGCGCCAGCTGCGCGAGCAGGCCAACACCGACGGCCTCACCGGCCTGCTGCTGCGCAACCGTTTTCTCGAACTGGCGCGGCTCGCGCTGGGCGACATCCGTCGCCGGCAGCAGCCGGTGTGCGTGCTGTACCTGGATGCCGATCACTTCAAGCCGCTCAACGACAACCACGGCCATGCCGCAGGCGATGCGGCACTGGTCGCGCTGGCCGCGGTGATGCGCAGGCAGATGCGCCAGGGCGACCTGATCGGCCGCATCGGCGGCGAGGAGTTCGCGATGCTGCTGCCCGGTCTCGACCTGCAGCAGGCCGCCGCGCGCGCCGAACAACTGCGGCTGGCCATGCACGCAGTCCAGCGCCCGGATGGCCCGTTGACCGTGAGCATCGGCGTGGCCGAACGCAACCACGCCGACGAGGCGATCGAGACCCTGCTGGTCCGCGCCGACCAGGCCATGCGCCAGGCCAAGCGCGACGGCCGCGACCGGGTCGTCAGCGCCTGACTCTGGTGAAGCTCAGCCCCGATTCGACGACGCCAGCTTGCTGCGGCGGATGCCGTAGGCGAAGTAGATCACGCAGCCCAGTACCATCCAGACGATGAAGCGTTCGTAGGTGATCCACGGCAGGCCGTAGATCAATGCGACGGAGAACAGGATGCCGAGCGGCGCGGTGAACCACACCGCCGGGGTCTTGAAGTTGCGCTGCAGGTCCGGGCGGCGCACGCGCAGCAGCATGATCGAGGCGCAGATGATGATGAAGGCGCTGAGCGTGCCGATGTTGACCAGCTCGGCCACCTCGCCGATCGGCAGCAATCCGGCAACCAGCGCGGTGAACACGCCCAGGATCAGGGTCGGCCGCGCCGGCGTGCCGAAGCGCGGGCTGACCTTGGCGAACCAGGTCGGCAGCAGGCCGTCGCGGGCCAGCGCGAACCAGATCCGTGCCGCGCCCAGCATGAACGCGAACAGCACGCTGGTAACGCCGATCACCGCGGCCGCCGCGATCGTGATGCTGAGCCAGTGCAGGCCGATCGATTCGAACGCGTCGGACACCGAGGCCTCGCCGCCGAGCTTGCTGTAGTGGGAGATGCCGGTGAGCACCAGCGACACCGCGATGTACAGCACCATCGCGATCCCCAGCGACAGCAGCACCGCGCGCGGCAGGTCGCGCTGCGGATTCTTCGATTCTTCCGCCGCGGTGGTCAACGTGTCGTAACCGAACACCGCGAAGAACACCACGCTGGCGCCGGTCAGCACGCCCTGCCAGCCGAAGTGGCCGATGCCGGTGCTGACGTCGACCACGCGCGCCGGGATGAACGGATGCCAGTTCGCCGTGTCGATGTAGAACACGCCGACCAGCACCACCAGCAGTACGCCGATCACCTTGATCGCCACCACCAGGGTATTGAAGCGCGCGCCCCACTCGGTGCGCACGGTCAGCAGCACGGCGACCGCCAGCGACACCGCCGCGGCGATCACGTTGAAGCGGTGGCCGTCGCTGGGCCCGGCGATCGCCGTCGAACCGTGCAGGCCGAACAGCTGCTGCAGGTAGTACTCCATGGTCTGCGCGCTCATGCTCTGCTGCGCCCACTCTGGCAGGTGCACGCCGGCCGAGTTCAGCAGCACCTGCACGTAGCCGGACCAGCCGATCGCCACCACCGCGACCACCAGCGCGTACTCCAGCAGCAGGTCCCAGCCGATGATCCAGGCGGCGAACTCGCCGAGCACCGCATAGCCGTAGGTATAGGCGCTGCCGGTGACCGGGATCAGCCCGGCGAACTCGGCGTAGCACAGCGCGGCGCAGGCACTGCCGAAGCCGGCGATGAGGAAGCTGATCGCCACCGCGGGGCCGGCGTTCATCGCCGCCTGCTGGCCGGCCAGCACGAAGATGCCCACGCCGATGATGCCGCCGATGCCGATCGCGGTGAGTTGCCACAAGCCCAGCACACGGCGGAAATCGCCACGCGTACCGGCCTCCGCCTGCAACTGCTCGACCGTCTTGTGGCGCACCAGCTTGCTGAAGAATCCCATCGCCTGCCCCTGAGTTAAGCAAGCGGCGATCATAGCGAATGCATGGGCAGGCACACAGCGCGGTGCAACACGGCAGCTGCCGGACCGCCGAAATGCCGCGCAAATCCGCCAGGGCGGGCACCGCGCGCCGCTTTTAGCCGAAGGACGGTGCCGACCCTACCGCAGCGAAGCGGCTGCGGATCCAGCGGGAGCGGCGGCGCCGGCCGACGAGGGGCGCAGCCATGGCAGCGCCATCGCACTGAGCCCGAACACCACCGCGATCGCCAGCGCGATATGGCCATCCAGATGGCCGATGCCGAACCAACGCCCGCCGAGCAGCGGCACCGCGGCCGTGGCCAGCACGCGCACGCCTTCCGCCCACGGCGCCCAGCGCCGGCCTTCCATCAGCGCGCCGATCACGCACAGGCCGGCGACCAGGTAGACCGCATAGCCCAGCAACGCCGGCAGGCTGGCCGTACCGGCCATGCCGAGGAACTGCGTGGTCATACCCAACAGCAGCGCGAACTGCAGCAGCACGTAGAGCTTCAGCGGCCGCGGCAGCGGCGGGTCGAAGCGCTCGCTTGGCAGCACGAAATCCGGCTTCGGGTAGCGCGCCGCCACGTCGGCGGGGCGCCAGCCCGGCGGCTTCAGCCATACCAGCAGCTTGTCGCGCCAGCGCCGCGCATGCCACGCGTCCAGCGCGGTATGCCAGTACACCTCGGCGTTCGCCCACAGCGGGTTCCAGCTGCGCAGCGGCGAGCGCGTGCCGTACACCGGCGGGTCGGTGTCGTCTTCCTCGACGAAGCTGCCGAACAAACGGTCCCACACGATCAGGATGCCGCCGTAGTTGCGGTCGAGGTAGCGGTCGTTCACGGCATGATGCGCGCGATGGTTGGACGGCGAGCAGAACACGCGGTCGAACCAGCCGAGCCGGCCGATCTGCTCGGTGTGCACCCAGAACTGGTACAGCAAGTCGATCAGCGCCACGATCACGAACACCTTCAGCGGCACGCCGAGCACGGCCAGCGGCAGGTAGAACAGCCAGCCCAGCAGCACGCCGCTGCCGGTCTGGCGCAGCGCGGTGGAGAGGTTGTAGCGCTCGCTCTGGTGGTGCACCACGTGCGCGGCCCACAGGATGTTCACCCGGTGCCCGCAGCGGTGCAGCCAGTAGTAGCAGAAGTCGTACAGCAGCAGCGCGCCGGCCCACACCATCCAGCTGTCCTCCGGCAGCGCGAACAGCGCCAGGTGTTCGACACACCACGCATAGATGCCGATCGTCAGCAGCTTGCTGAACACGCCGATCAGCTGCGAGATCACCCCCAGTCCGATGCTGTTGACCGCGTCGTTGCTGGCATACGCCTCGCGCCCGCGCAGCTTCGCCACCAGCAGTTCGATCCCGATCAGCAGGAAGAACACCGGCGTGGCCCAGGTGATGATGAGTTCCTGCGTATTCACTGCGCTGCACCCGCCTCGATCGCCGTGCCGACGCGCTGCACCGAGCGCGCGATCCACCACAACGCCAGATAATACGCCGACAGCACCCACAGGCTGGACCACGGGATCGCGCCGTGGAAGCGGTTCCACGCCAGCAGGCTGTCGCTGAGCAGGAACATCAGCGCGCCGGCCGCCGCCAGCCGCGCGGCCGGCGCCTGCGCGTCGCTGCGCTGCGCGAACAGCCGCGCCCGCACCAGCGCCTGCCCGCCCATGCACGCCAGCACCAGCACGTACACAATCACCGGCACGCGCAACGGCGCACCGATCGCATCCCACAGCAGGTAGAGGTTCACCGCGCCGTAGCCGAGGCAGGCCAGCAATAGCAGCGGCCGCGCGCCGAAGCGGCTGTCGCCGAGGAAGGCGGCGATGAAGCACAGGTGGCCGCACAGGAACGCCACGAGTCCCGGCACGAACAGATCGCCCGGCAACATGAGGAACACGTCACCGAGCAGCGAACAGGCGATGCCGGCCAGGATCAAACGCCGGTAGCGCGGCGACTGCGCCGGACGCGCGCGCCACGCCAGCACGAAGATCAGCGCGGTGGCCAGCGGCTTGCCGGACCAGTGCAGCCAGCGCCAGCCCTGGCCGGGATCGGCGGCGGCCAGCAGCGCGCCGGCGATGGCGGCCATCGCGGCGCCCAGCGTGGCGAGCGCGAGCAGGCGCGGGTACGCTGCGCGCGCAGCGTCGAGGGTGACGGCGGACATGCACGATCCGGGAGGCGAATGTCGCCCGATCATAGCCTGGGCAACTGCCGGCGCGACGCTTTCAGCGGGCGGCCGCTCCGGCCTGCTGCAGCCATGCCTGCCGCGTCGGCCGCTCCACCGGCACGCCGTCGGCATTGCAGCTGCCCAGCTTGCACAGCTCGGCGCGTAGCCGCGGCGCGTGCTGCACGATCACGTGGAAGATCACGTTCTGCTCCAGCTCGCCGTGGAACGCGGCGGCGCCGGGACCGGTGGCGAAGATCGCCACGTCCTCGCCGCCGTGGGTTTCGCTTTTCAGCGGCAGGATCGCCTCCTGCAAATAATCCGGATCGGTGGTGTCGACCTCGCGCAGGTCGGGCCGGCCCTTGCCGATCGCGCTGTATTCGCGCGGGTTGTGCGGAAAGCGCTTGCTGCCTTCCGGCTGCTGGTCGCTGGCGCCGGTATAGCCGGGGCCGTTGGCGAAACCGAGCGTGGTGTACGGCAGGCCGGTGGCGTCGCGCGCCAGGCCCGGCGCGCTTTCGTCGTCGTAGCTGTCGGTGGCGCCGGTGACCTTGCCCAGGATCGGGTTGCCGCGGCGCGGATAGCCGGCGAAGGTCAGCGTGTGGCTGTGGTCGGCGGTGACCACGATCAGCGTCTCGGCCGGGTCGGTGTGCTCCAGCGCGGCCTGCACCGCGGCGGCGAAGCTGACCGTCTCGTCCAGCGCGCGGTAGGCGTTGCCGGCGTGCAGCGCGTGGTCGATGCGGCCGCCCTCGACCATCAGGAAGAAGCCGTTCGGGTTCTGTTTCAGCACCTCGATCGCGCTGGCCGTCATCTCGGCCAGGCTCGGCTCGCCGGCCTTGTCGCGCGGGCGCTCGTGTTCGTAGTTCATGTGCGAAGGCTCGAACAGGCCGAGCAGGCGCGGCGTGCGCGAAAGGTCCAGCGCCTTCAGCTGCGCCGCGTTCCACACGTACTTGCCGTCCGGATGGCTGGACGTCCATTCGCCGATCAGGTTGCGGCCGTCGAGGCGCTGGCCGACGCGGGTCGGATACTCCGGATCGTCCGCGCCGGCCGGCATGAATTCGGTACGGCCGCCGCCCATCGCCACGGTCAGTCCGCCGGCGACCGGGAAGTCGATCAGCTGCGCGGCGAAATCCTTGCAGCCGGCGGCCTTCGCCGCTTCGCTCAGGTCGGCGTCCACCTCCCAGTTGCGCTCGGGCAGGTGGCCGTAGGTAGCGGCCGGGGTGGCGTGGGTGATCCGCGTGGTGGTGACCGCGCCGGTGCTCATGCCGGCCGCTGCGGCCAACTCCAGCGCGCTGACCAGTTCCTGCCCGCGCGTGCCGGCGCAGTCCTGCCGGCGCGGCACCTGCGATACGCCGATGAAGCCCGCGCGGGTCTTCACGCCGGTCATGATCGCGGTCATGGTGCCGGCCGAGTCGGGGGTTTGCTGGTCGGTTTCATAGGTGCGCGACAGCGCGCTGAACGGAAACCGCTCGAAGCTCAGGCGATAGCTCTCGCCATCCACGCCGGCACGCTGGCCGGCCAGCACGTGTGCGGCGGCGATGGTGGGGATGCTCATGCCGTCGCCGAGGAACACGATCACGTTCTTCGCGCGCTGGCCGCCCGCGTTCGCCTGGGCGGAGGCCAGCGCCGCCTGCGCCGCGCCGCTGCGGAACCACCACTGCGGCGTCTCGCCCTGCGGGCGCTGGATCGCCGGCACGGCGATCGCCGCCGGTGCCGTCGACGACGTCATCGGTGGCTGGCTGGCGCAGGCGCCGAGCGTGGAGAGCGCGGCGCCCAGCAGGAACGGGCGTACGGGGGAAGGGAAACGGGGCATGCGGATCTTCCTGGCATCGCGTGGACGTCCACGCGGATCGCCAGCGATCATAGCCGAGGCATGCGAACGTTCCGTGGCAACGGCGCGGCCGCGTTCAACCCCTGCCGTACATCCTGCGGTACACCGCGCTCACCCGTGCTTCCAGCGCGCCGCCCTGATGGGCCCGCTGGAACGCATCGTTGAGCTGCTTCTCGGCCGCATGCAGGTCGCGCAGGAATTGCCGGGTGTCGTTCGACAGGCCGCAGTCGGCCATTCGCCGCTCCAGGCTGGCGTCGAGGGTTTCGAGGCGTTTTGGCTTGCGCTCGCTCATGCCTGATGCAAGCAAGAGTTCTGCCAGTGGCGTCGATCCCCGCAGCACGCGGCATGCGGACGATCCATCCGCCCGCCGCGATGGCCACCGGCGGCGCAAACTGCCGCTGCGGGTCAGCCGCGACCGGCGGCGGCTCCCTCACTGGTACACGTGCAGCCGCCCGATCGTCCACGCGTGGTAGGACGCCAGCAGACCCGGCACGGCGCAGTCGCTGTACAGGCCGTTGCAGCGCTCGCGCAGCCCGCTGGCCGCGGTGAAATAGGCGTCGGTGGGCAGGCCCGCCGCCTGCAGCACCATGCTGGGCAGGAACGCGATGTCGAGCATCGGGTACGCCGGCAGCGGCGGGCCGGCGAAGTTGCTCTTGAGCATGTAGTAGGTGAGGTAGTGCTGGTACGGCTGCAGTGCCGGCGGCAACCGGCGCGACAGGTTGCGGATCTGGCCGTTGAACGACGGCTGGTGGTCGCCGAAATGGAGCAGCACGGTCGGCTGCGGACGATCGAGGAAGGCGTGCTCCAGCGCGCGCATCGCCAGGTCGGAATCGTGCAGGCGCGACAGGTAGGTATCGAAGTTCAGCGCCGTGTTCGCCGGCAACCCGCGCAGCAGGTTGCGGAAGGGCCGCGGCAGCGTCGCCATCGGCTGGTGGTCGTGCGGACCGTGCTGGTTCAGCGTCAGGATCATGATGAACACCGGCTGCCCCGGCTTGCGGACCTGGTCGTAGATGCGCTTCGCCGCGGCGAACATCTGCGCGTCGCTTTCCTCCCACTCCTCCAGGCCCAGCTCGTCGGCGCCGTACAGGTGGTCGAAGCCGTAGGCCTGGTACGCGTTGCGCCCGTTGATGAAGCTGGCGCTGGTCGGGTAGATGCCGATGGTGAGGTAGCCGAGCCGGCGCAGCTGCAGCGCCAGCGCATCGTGCACGTTCGGCGCCAGCACGTACGGCGCGTACATGCCGCCCGAGCCGAAGATGTCCTGCGGCATGCCGGTCAGCGCGGCGAACTCGCTGACCCAGGTGCCGCCGCCGAACGTGTGCACGCGCAACACGCCATGCGCACGGGTGCGCGCGTCGGGCCGGAACATCGCGACCCGGCACTGCGGCACGTTGCAGGCGTCGTAGATCGACGGGTCGAAGGTGCTTTCCTCCAGCACCTGCACGATGTCCGGGTACGGCGGCGGCATGCTGCCCAGGCTGCCCGGCGCGGTCGCGCCCCAGTCCCGTTCGGCCACGGCATCGCTGGCCATCGCCGGCAGCTCCACGTCAGCGTCGTGCAGGTTGACAAAGAAATTCGTCAGCTGCGCATCGTCGGACATCCTTTGCCACGCGTTGCGCGAGTGCACCTGCGCAAACGGTCCGGTGGGCAGCATGCACAGCCAGAACGCCAGCGTACACAGTGCGGCACCCCCAATGCGCATGCCGGCGGCGCGGCGCGGCCGCGGCCTGGAGGGCAGCACGTGCCAGTCCCAGCGCCACACCAGGTACAGCAGCGGCGGCAGCAGCACGCACAGGCCGATCCCCACCGTGTACAGGTGCGGATAGTGGCGCAGCGTGTCGAGCAGACTGGTGCGCACGTAATAGATGAAGTCCGACGGCATCAGCTGCGAGTCGAGGTAGCGCAGCTTCAATTCCGCCACGGACTTCAGCAGCAGGAACAGTCCGCCGCCGACCAGCAGCGCCGTGGCGAAGCGGCCGAACGCGAACAGCAGCGCGCCGAACGTGCACAGCATCAGCCCCGCGATGAAGCCGCGCTGCAGCGGCAGCGGCTCCTGCCAGGCGGTGAGCGCGATGCAGGCGGCGAAGAAAAGCAGCGCGCACAGCACCACCGCACCTGCCCGCGTGGGGCGCAACGACATTCGACGCATGGCTGGAGAGTCCCCCCGTAAGGACCGATGTCACTGGAACGCCATCTTACGGTCTTGCAGCGGCAACGTACCGGCACCCCGACGCGCTGTTCCACTGGCGTTGGGCTTGGCGTGGCGGGCGGAGCGAAGGCCGTTCCCGGTGACGGCGTGCAAGCACCCGGCCACCCCGATCTGCTAGCTTTCGCGATCTGAACCCGCACGTCCCACGGAACCGCCATGCCGCCTCGCCTGACCCCGTTCGCCACCCCGCTGCTCGCCCTCGGTGCCGCCCTGCTCGCCGGCTGCTCCAGCCTGCCCTGGGCGGCCGGAAGGACGCCCGACGGCGCGCGCGCGAACGTGGCGATCCTGGAAACCACCGACGTGCATGCGAACGTGCTCAGCTACGACTACTACAAGCTGAAACCGGACGCCTCGCTCGGCTACGAGCGCACCGCCACGCTGATCCGCCGCGCCCGCGCCGAGTTCCCCAACACCTTCCTGTTCGACAGCGGCGACACCATCCAGGGCAGCGTGCTGGCCGACTACCAGGCGCTGGTGAAGCCGGTGACCTGCGCGCAGGAGCTGGCCGTCTACAAGGCGATGGACGCGATGGACTACGACGGCGGCACCGCCGGCAACCACGAGTTCAACTACGGCCTGGGCTTCCTGTCGCAGGTCACCGGCACGCCGATGAACGTGGACGGCGGCCGCAGCGACCACTGTGCCGGCCCGCACTTTCCGCTGGTGCTGGCGAACGTCTACAGCGCGCGCGACGGCAAGCCGATCTTCAAGCCGTGGACGGTGGTGACCAGACAGATCGAGGCGTATACGGCCGACGGCAGCAAGCTCAGCGTGCCGCTGAAGGTCGGCATCATCGGCTTCACCCCGCCGCCGATCATGGACTGGGACAAGCAGCACCTGGCCGGCAAGGTCACCGTCAGCGGCGTGGTCGAAGCCGCGCATAAGTACCTGCCGGAACTGCAGGCGCAGCATCCCGACCTGATCGTGGCGATCCTGCACGGCGGCCTGAACACCGCGCCGTACACCCCGGACATGGAAAACGCCGGCTGGTACCTGGCCGGCGTACCCGGCATCGACGCGCTGCTGCTCGGCCACTCGCACGCCGAATTTCCCGGCCCGCGCTACGCCGGCCTGAAGGAGGTCGACGCCCAGCGCGGCCTGGTGCGCGGCGTGCCAGCGGTGATGGCGGACTTCTTCGGCAAGGACCTGGGCGTGATCCGGCTGGTGCTGGATCGCAAGGACGGCCGCTGGGTGGTCGACCGCGAGGAAAGCCACAGCGAGGTGCGGCGCATCTGCAGCAAACCGGGCGGCCCGAACAAGTCGGGTCCGCAAGCTGTCGAGTGCGTGCCGGCCGACCCGGCGATCGCGCCGCTGGTGCAGCAAGCGCACGAGGCGGCAATCGCCTACGTCAACACGCCGATCGGCGAAAGCACGCTGCGCATGAGCAGCTATTTCGCCGACGAGGGCAACATGACCGCGCTGGCGCCGGTCAACGCGGCCCAGATCGACTACGTGCGCACCGAACTGTCGCGTTCGCATCCCGAGCTGGCCGGCGTGCCGGTGCTGGGTGCCGCCGCCGCATTCCGCACCGGCTTCGGCGGACCCGACGACTACACCGACGTCGCGCCCGGCCCGCTCACCCTGCGCAGCGCCGCCGATCTGTACTTCTACCCGAACACGCTGGCCGCGGTGAAGACCGACGGCGCCGGCCTGAAAGCCTGGCTGGAAAAATCCGCCGAACGCTTCAACCGCATCGACCCGACGAAGGCCGGCGAACAGGCCCTGATCAACAGCCGCTACACCGGCTACAACTTCGACCAGATCCAGGGCGGCATCCGCTACGTCATCGACGTCTCGAAGCCGGTCGGCCAGCGCATCACCACGCTGACCTTCCAGGGCAAGCCGGTCGAACCGGGCCAGCCCTTCGTCGTGGTCACCAACAACTACCGCGCCAACGGCGGCGGCCACTTCCCCGGCCTCGACGGCAGCAACATCGTGCTGGCCGCCCCCGACGGCACCCGCGAAATCCTGGCCAAATGGCTGGAAAGCAGGAAGCAGATCAGCGCAAAGGACCTCGAACCCACCTCATGGAACTTCGCGCCGATGAAGACCCGTGGACCGGTCGTGTTCACCGATGCCAGCGGCAAACAGGACGTGGCGCGTAAGGCCGGACTCGATCACATCCGCCAGCTGAAGGATCACGGCGACGGCACGGCGACTTACGGGATCGACCTGTCGCGCTGAGGATCGCAATAAGCAGGAATGGCAGCGTCCGCTTCCGCCGCCCGAAGCGGACCTTCGCTCGTGGGTTTCAGGTGCGCATTGCGTCAAGCGCGTTTAGCTGCGTAAAGCACCATCTGCGTGCATCGGAACAGCGCGATGGTTTTGCCGGATTCGCGGTGCGTCACCGTGGCATCCCAGACTTGAGTCGTCTTTCCCAGATGCGCTGCGGTGGCAACGCACTCGATCGTCCCCTCGGTCGCGGTGCCGAGGTGGTTGGACTTCAGCTCAACCGTGGTGAAGCCCGAGGCTCCCTCCGGCAAGCTCGCAACGCAACCGTATCCCGCTGATGTATCCGCAAGGGCTATCACGCTGGCCGCGTGAAGAAAGCCGCTCGGTGCCATCAGGGAAGGTTTTACAGGTAGCTCCGCACGGACTTCGGACGCACCGACGTGGGTGATGACGATGCCGAGGCTGCCGGGCAAGTGATCGATGCCAATTCGGTTGAAGTGTTCCGCTGTAAACATGGATGGCTGACCTCGCAGGAGTGTTGAACAGGGAAGGCGCTGATTGCGCCGCGACGGCTCGAAGGGCCGAAGCCGCGCGGTGGTGTTCATGTGGAGCGTTCGGCCAGTCGCGTTTCACCGCACTGACCTGAGCGCCAGCGTCGTCGAAGATCAGGCCACGAGTGCCGGATAGTCGGTGTAACCCGTCGGGCCGGGGGTGTAGAAGGTAGCCATGTTGATGTCATTCAGCGCCGCATCGGCATGCATGCGCTCCACCAGGTCGGGATTGGCGAGGAACGCGCGGGCGAAGGCGATGAGATCGGCCTGGCCTGCCTTGAGCGCAGCCTCGGCACCGGCCCGATCGAAGCCGCCGGCCAGGATGAACAAACCATGGAATGCCGCGCGAAGCCGTGCTTTGAACTCGGCCGGTACCGATGGCGCACCCATCGCCGAATGGTCGAGCAAGTGGACGTACAACAAGTCCAGCTTCGACAGCTCCTGGGTGAGTGCCAGGTACTGAGCCTCGACGTCGGGGAACGCGCCGGTGCCGTTGAACACGCCGTAGGGTGACAGCCGGATCCCGACGCGATGGGCGCCAATGACAGCAGCGGTCGCATGCGCGACTTCGAGCGCGAAGCGATTGCGGCCCTCGATGCTGCCACCGTAGCCATCGGTGCGCTGATTGACCTGGGAGTTGAGGAACTGTTCGATCAGATAGCCGTTCGCAGCATGTAACTCGACGCCATCGAATCCCGCTTCGATGGCCAGTCGAGCTGAGTTCGCATATTCGTCGACGGCATGGGCGATGTCGGTTGCGGTCATCGCGCGCGGCGTGCTGTGTGGTTGCATGCCCTGCGCATCGGTGTACATCTCGCCGGGACAGGCATCAGCCATCGGGCCGAGCACTTCCGCGCCGGCAGGCAGGTTCGCCCGGTGCGTCACGCGACCGGTGTGCATCAGCTGCACGAAGATCTTGCCGCCCCTGGCGTGCACCGCGTCGGTGACGGCCTTCCATCCACGCACCTGTGCTTCGTTGAAGAGTCCGGGAATGCGCGCGTAACCGAGGCCATTTGGCGACGGCGAGGTACCCTCGGTGATGATCAGGCCCGCCGAGGCACGCTGGCCGTAGTACTCGGCCATCAAGGCGTTGGGGGTGTTGGCATCGACGGCGCGACTGCGCGTCATCGGCGCCATCACGGCACGATTGGCAAGTTGCAGGGAAGCGGTGACGAGAGGTTCGAAAAGCATGACGGTCCTTGAGTAAGTAAAGGGCTGGATGGTTGGCTGACAGCGTTCGACCTCAGGAGGTCTGCGGCAGGTAGCTGGGCCTGGCTGCCGTCAGCCCATGCTTGACCTGCACAGTCAGATCATCGGCAAGAACTTCATCGAGGCCGGCCTCGAGGCCATCGAGCGCACGCCTGACGATCTCCCCTGGAGTGGACTTCGGTGCATCCAGCCCGCGGGTGAGGTCGGTGTCGACATAAGCCATGTGCAGGGCAAGCACTTGCGTGTGCTGTGCGGCCAGTTCGTTGCGCAAGGCATTGGTGAGCGACCATGCGGCCGACTTGCTGGCCGAATAGGCGGCCAGCTCGCCACCGTTCACCCACGAGCCAACCGACAGCACATTGAGCAGGGCGCCGCCGCCATTCATCTTGAGGATCGGTGCAAACGCCTTGCTCAAGCGAAGCATCGCGAAAAAGTTGGTTTCGAAGATGCGTCGGGTGACCTCTTCGCTGTCCGGGGCCAGAAAGCCACCGGGTTGGGCGATACCAGCGTTGTTGATCAGCAACGTCACGTCGGACGCCAATGCGGCAGCGGCCGCCACGTCGACCGGTTGATTGACGTCGAGTCGAAGCGCCTGAACACCGGGAGGGAGGGCGACGGAGGTGTCGCGCACGCCGGCGTACACCTTGCGCGCACCGCGGGCGAGCAGCTCATGTGCGAATGCCAGGCCGATGCCGCGATTGGCACCGGTGACGAGGACGGTGGCGTTTTCAATCTTCATTGGAATTTCCAGATAACGGGAAAAAAATTCAGCTGCCTGGCTTTCAGGCAACACTGGAACGGACAAACTCACTTGACCTTGATGACGACCTTGCCCTTCGCGCGGCCTGCTTCGACGTAGGCCATGGCCTCGTTGGTCGATTCGAACGGAAACACCTTGTCCACCACCGGACGAATCGCGCCGGCGTCGATGAGCGGAGTGATCTCACGCAGTTGGCCGCCGCTGGCTTTCATGAAAAGGAAGGAGTAGTCGACACCGAGACGTTTTGCCCTTCGACGCACGCCGGAGCTCAACAAACGCAGGATCAGTTTCACGAAGCCAGGCGCGCCGATGTCCGCCGCGAATGCGGGGTCGGGTGGGCCGGAGATGGAGATGAGCTGGCCACCGGGTTTCAGGATGCGCAGGGATTTCTCCAGCGTCTTGCCGTCCTGGCTGTTCAGGACCACGTCGTAGCCATGCAGGATGCTTTCGAAGTCCTGCTTCCTGTAGTCGATGACGATATCGGCACCGAGGCGCCGCACCCAATCGACATTGGCCGTGCTTGTGGTGGTGGCGACGATGGCGCCCAGATGCTTCGCCAGCTGGATCGCAAAGGTGCCCACGCCGCCCGAGCCGGCCTGGATGAAGACTTTCTGACCTTTTTTCAGGTTCGCCTTTTCAACCAGGGCCTGCCACACCGTCAAACCGACCAGCGGAATCGATGCCGCTTCTTCCATGCTGAGGCTGGCGGGTTTGCGCGCGACGGCGCTTTCGTTCACGGCAATGAACTGCGCAAGCGTGCCGATGCGGTGATCAGGCGCACGCGAATACACTTCGTCGCCTACCTTGAATTGCTGCACCCGCGATCCAACGCGGGACACAACGCCAGCCACGTCATGGCCCAGTACCAACGGTATGCGGTATGGCAGGATCAGTTTGAATTCACCGCTTTTGATCTTGGAATCCAGCTGGTTCAAACCTGCGGCGTGGACCTCGATCAGCACATCGTCGTCGCCAAGCTCGGGCTCCGGCATCTCGCCCAGCCGCATCGGATCCTGCTTGCTGTACCGATCAGTGATGAATGCTTTCATGATGCTTCTCTTTCGTAGATTGGTCGGCAAAGAACGCAATATGACGAACATCATATTAATTGGCGAACGAATGAACTTGGTTCGAATCGATTTCAGGTAAGTGCGAGATGCCTCAGCGCAGACTCGCGCAGCCCGTCGGAGAGCTTTGGTTCATCGACGGCGCGCGCCAGCATCAATGCGCCAACCATCGTCGCGACAGTGACGAGGGCACGTTCGTGCGCACTTGGTTGCCCCCAGTCGGGTGAGTGGCGGGCGACAAGATCGATCATCTCCTTGATCCGACGCGTGGCGGCGCGCCTGACCTCCGGCGTCTGGCGCGGCATCTCCGAGCCGAGCGCGGCAGCCGCACAACCGGTTTCGATCCCTTCCAGGTGTTCCTTGGAGAGATAAGCCTGCAGCATGGCCGGAAGCGCCTGCTGCTGTGGCAACTTGGCGGCAATACGCTCCATCATCGCCACGCTTTCACTACCGGCACGGTCGGCAGCCTCGGCGAGCATCGCTTCCCGCGACGGAAAATGCGCATAGAAGCCGCCATGGGTCAGACCGGCGTCTTTCATGATGTCGGCAACGCCGGTGCCGTTGTAGCCGCTACGCCGGATCGCGCGCGCCGCGGCGTCAACGATGCGGTCGTGGGTGACTTCCTTGGATTTGGCGGCAGTCTTTCTCATATGATGCGCATCATATGATCTTCATGTATTGGCTGCAAGAGGGTTCCGGGCGACACCGGTCCCGGTTGGGAGGGCACGAACGTCCGCCTCTGACCGATCGCGGCCCCTTGCGACAGCCTGGCGGCACGTCGAAATTGCGGGATTGGTTCGCAGCCTATCGCCCTTCGCCGCCGCAACGCGGCGGCGTACCGAGTACGCGCAGAATGCGCGTTGCTCTACCCGTGGCTCCTCTGAAGCGGCGGCGGGTGGAGGGATCAGCCCGCGGGGTGGTTCGCATGCATGCGAACAAGTTTGGCGTCAGTCCATGGCGAGGGCAGGATGCCCGAGTTGAGGCAACGCAGGAGCGGTTGCCCGATGGACTGTCGACAACCCCGTAACCCGCACGCGAACCTTGCGGACAGGATGTCCGCAGGGCGCGGAAGCCAGGTGGCCTTAGGAAGATCAAGAGCGAACCCAGCCCAACCCTCCCCTGGGAGCAGAGGATGGAATACCTCGCGGCCTCGCCGAAACTCCTGCAGCGCTCAATCGATCGGCGTATGCCGATACGTGCCCACATCCGCAGGCTTCACCGGCCCGGCCTTGTTCGACCACGACTGCCGGATATAGCCGACCACCGCGGCGACGTCCTCGTCGTTCAGCTGCTGCGCGAACGGCGGCATCGAGTAGGGCTTCGGGTTGCCGGCGGTGGTCGGGGCGAAGCCGCCGAGCAGCACGCTGCGGATCGCGTTGATGCCGGTCGGTTCGGTGACCGAAGTGTTGCCGTCGAGCGGCGGGTAGACGCCGGCCACGCCGCGACCGTCCGCACCGTGGCAGTCGGCACAGCGCTGCGCGTAGAGCTTGCCGCCCTGCTCGTGGCTGGCCGTCCGTTTGAACGGTGCCGGCGCGGGCTGCGCGCGCGGCGGCAGCGACTGCAGGTAGACGGCCACCGCCTGCAGGTCGGCGTCAGTCATGTGTTGGGTGCTCAGGCGCACCACGTCGGCCATCGGCCCGAACGCGCTGCCCTTGCCCGACTGGCCGGTCTTCAGCAGATCGACGATGTCTTGCGCGCTCCAGCCGTCGAGGCCGCCGCCGGGTTGCGTGCTGAGGTCGGGCGCGTACCAGTCCAGTTGCGGGATCTGGCCGCCGGTGAGGTGACGGCTCTGCTCGATGCCGCCGAGCGCGTCGCGCGTGGTGTGGCATTCGTTGCAGTGACCCAGGCCCTGCACCAGGTAGGCGCCGCGGTTCCACTGTTCGGACTTCGCCGGGTCGGGCCGGTACTCGCCCGGCTTGAAGTACAGCGCGCGCCAGGCGACCAGGCTGCTGCGCACGTTGTAGGGAAAGCCCAATCCCAGTTCGGTATCCAGCCGATGCACCGGCGGCAATGACTTCAGGTAGGCGAAGATCGCCAGCGCGTCATCGCGGGTCACCTTGGTGAACGAGGTGTACGAGAACACCGGATACAGCAGCTCGCCCTGGCGGCCCGTGCCCAGATGCAGCGCATTCCAGAAATCATCGAAGCTCCATGCGCCGATGCCGGTTTCCGGATCGGGCGTGATGTTCGGTGCCGGCACATCGCCGAACGGCGTGCCCAGCGAGCGGCCGCCGGCGTAGCGCTGGCCGTCGCGCGCGGTGTGGCAGGCGGCGCAGTCGCCGACCGTGGCCAGGTATTCGCCGCGGGCGATCCGCGCCGGATCGTGCAGCGCGGCGGCATCCGCCTCGCGCTGCGCGGGCGACGACGCCTGCTGACCAGCGCGGCCGACGTACCGCCAGCCCAGCACGACGATCACCAGCAACGCCAGCAGCCACCCTCCGCGTCGCCACCGTTTCATGGGCCCGCTCCGCTCTTGCCCATCACGCACCAGCCCGGCAACGGTTCGGTCTGCGCACTGGCCGGTTCCGGATGCATGTCGGCCGGCGGCGCGTGGCTGGCCAGCCACGCGGATACGGCGGTGATGTCCGATTCGCGCATGCGGTTGGCAACCACGCCCATGCAATAAGGCCCTTCGGCCGCGCGCTGGCGCGTGCGCCACGACACCAGCTGGGTGCTGAGGTAGCCGTACGACAGGCCCATCAGGCCCGGCATCATCGGTTCCACGCCGGTGAGCTTGCCGCCATGACAGCTGACGCACGACGGCACGCCGCGGGTCGAGTCGCCGCGCAGCACCAGTTGCTCGCCGCGCCGCAGGATCTCCGCGGACACCGCCGGTACCGGCAGCTTCCGGTAGGGCACGTCCTGCTGCACGAAGTACTCGGCGATGTCGCGCAGGTACGCCGGGCTCAGCTGGCGCACCACGTATTCCATCGGCGCGTGCCGGCGCTGGCCGGTCTGGAAATACTCGAGCTGCTGGATCAGGTAGCCCGCCGGCTTGCCGGCCAGACGCGGAATCACCACGCTGTCCGGCGAACCCTCGCCGTGCACGCCGTGGCAGCTGGTGCATGCCGCGACGCGCTGCTGCATGGTGTCGGGCACCAGCGGCGCTGCGCCAGTCTGGGCGGCCGCCGTGCTGCACGCGCCGAAGGCAAACAGCACGGTGGCCACGCGCAGCACATGTCCGCGCCACCGCTTGCGCAATGAATCCAACCTGATCATCCGGGGATTGTAGGCGCACGGGTCAGCGCGGACCGGCGGCAAATACGGCATCGCGACAACCTGCCGCAGCGTGATGGCGCGGCGCCTCCCGGCGGAAAAGTTGCAAATGAATCTGTTGACCGCAGCGCAACCTTCCCTCTAAGGTCGAACCCATGTCGCCGCTTTCCACGCCAGCACGCATGCGCCTTGCCCCGGTCTCCGCCGGGTATGCGCCATTGCCGGCCGGCGTCATCCACCGTTCCTTCGCCACCACCACCACGACCACGATTACCACTCGGTCGGGGTGGGTGTCCGTGCGCGACTAGGTTCTTCACTACGCAACGGCCCCGCCCTCGACAGAGGCGGGCCGGTGCACTCCCCAAGCACACGCCGATCCGCCAGCGAGCACGGGCCTCAACAGGAGGTCATCGTGAACATCTGTGCGCCCCAACTTGCCGAGCTGCCGCCGTCATTCAATTTCGCCATGCCGGCCTTGCGGCGGCAACGCGTGCTGGCGGTGGGCGTGATCGGCCCCGGCCGCGTCGGCAGCGCCTTGCTGGAACAGTTGCGCGCCGCGCAACCGCGGCTGCTCCGCGACAGCGGACTGGAGCTGAAACTCCGCGGCGTGGTGGCCAGCAAACGCATGTGGCTGGACTGCGACGACACCGAACTCAATGGCCGCCACGGCGGCGCGCAGATCTGGCGACCGAACGATCTGGACGCCTTCGCCGACCATGTGCGCGGCGACGATGGCCGGCATGCGCTGCTGATCGACTGCAGCGCGAACGACGAGGTGGCCGCGCACTATCCGCGCTGGCTGGCCGCCGGCCTGCATGTGGTGACGCCGAACAAGCTCGCCGGCAGCGGACCGTTGCCGCGCTGGCAGGCGATCCGCGCGGCCTGCGCCAGCGGCGCGCGCTTCCGCTACGAGGCCACCGTGTGCGCCGGGCTGCCGGTGGTGCAGACCTTGCGCGACCTGCTCGATACCGGCGACGAGCTGCTCGCGGTCGACGGCATGCTCTCCGGCACGCTGGCGTGGCTGTGCAACCGCCACGACGGCCGCCAGCCGTTCTCCGCGCTGGTGCGCGAAGCGCATGCGCTGGGCTATACCGAACCCGATCCGCGCGACGACCTGTCCGGCCTCGACGTGGCGCGCAAGCTGGTGATCCTGGCGCGCGAGGCGGGCTGGCAGTTGTCGCTGGAAGACGTGGACCTGCAAGGCCTGGTGCCACCCGCGCTGGACGCGTTGCCGCTGGACGAATGCATGCAGCGGCTGGACGAGCTGGATGCGCCGATGGCCGCGAAACTGGCCGAGGCGCATGCCCAAGGCGGCGTGCTGCGCCACGTGGCGCAACTGGACCGGCATGGCCACGCCAGCGTGCGGCTGCTGGTGCTGCCCGCCACCCACGCGTTCGCGCATACCCGGCTCACTGACAACATCGTGCAGTTCACCACCCGCCGCTACTGCGATAATCCGCTGTCGGTGCAAGGCCCCGGCGCCGGTCCGGAAGTGACCGCCGCCGGCGTGTTCACCGATCTGCTGCGTATCGCCGAGTCGCTGGAGGCGCGCGCATGAACTCCTCCCTGCTGGAACCCGTCATGGCTTCATCGCGCCGCGCCAAACCCCCGCAAGTCGCCTGCGCCTTCGCGCCTGCCAGCGTCGGCAACGTGGGGGTCGGCTTCGACCTGCTCGGCCACAGCGTGGCCGGTGCCGGCGACCGCGCCGAGGTGCGCCGCATCGACGAGCCGGTGGTGCGCATCGCGGCCATCCGCGGCTGCATCACCGACCTGCCCACCGACCCGCGCGCGAACACCGCCGGCACGGCGCTGCTCTCGCTGCGCAAGGCGCTCGGCCTGCAGCACGGTTTCGAGCTGGTACTGCACAAGGGCATCGCGCTGGGCTCGGGCATGGGCGGCTCGGCCGCGTCCTGCGTGGCTGCACTGGTCGCCGCCAACGCGCTGCTGGCGCAGCCGCTGCCGCGCGAGGCACTGTACGGCTTCGCGCTGGATGGCGAGACCGTGGCCAGCGGCAGCCGCCACGGCGACAACCTCGGCTCGATGCTGCTCGGCGGCCTGGTGCTGGCCACCCACGAACGGCTTCTGCGCATCGAGGTGCCGGCTGCATGGTATTGCGCGCTGGTACATCCGCACGTGGTGCTGGAAACGCGCCGGGCACGCGCGGCGCTGGCCGGTCACTACGCGTTGGGCGAGTTCGTGGCGCAAAGTTCGAACCTCGCCCTGGTGCTGGCCGGCTGCTACCGCGGCGATGCCGCGCTGGTACGCGAGGGCCTGAAGGACGTGCTGGTGGAACCACGCCGCGCGCCGCTGATCCCGAATTTCGCCAAGGTGAAGCAGGCCGCGCTCGACCACCGCGCGCTCGGCGCCAGCATCTCCGGCGCGGGCCCCAGCGTGTTCGGCTGGTACGACAACCGCGGCGATGCCGAAGCGGCCAGCGTGGCAATGCAGGCGGCGTTCGCCGATGCCGGGCTGGGCAGCGATGCCTGGGTGTCGCCGATCGACGGGCCCGCAGCCGCGTTGATCGACTCGCTCGACGAGGTTCGGCCATGAGCGAGCCGATCCGCTATCACAGCACTCGCAGCACCGGTTCCACCGTGCCGATCAGCCAGGCGATCGCCGCCGGGCTGGCGCCTGACGGTGGACTGTACGTGCCCGAAAGGCTGCCCACGCTCGACCCGGCCGCGTTCGACCCGCACGGCTCGCTGGCCGACACCGCGGCCACCCTGCTGGCGCCGTTCTTCGCCGGCGATGCGCTGGCCGATGAGTTACCCGCGATCTGCGCCGAGGCATTCGCCTTCGACGCGCCGCTGCGCGCACTGCCGGCGCATCCGCATACGACGATGCTGGAACTGTTCCACGGTCCCACGTCGGCCTTCAAGGATTTCGGTGCGCGCTTCCTCGCCGCCTGCCTGCGCCGGCTGCCGCGCGCCGATGCGCGGCCGCTGACCATCCTGGTCGCCACCTCGGGCGACACCGGCGCCGCGGTGGCGGCAGCGTTCCATCGCCAGCCGGGCGTGCGGGTGGTGATCCTCTATCCGGACGGACTGGTTTCGCCGCGACAGGCACATCAACTCGGCTGCTTCGGCGACAACGTCACGGCACTGCGTGTGGCCGGTCGTTTCGACGACTGCCAGCGCATGGTCAAGGCCGCGCTCAACGACACCACACTGCAGGCGCAGCACCCGCTGTCCTCGGCGAACAGCATCAGCCTGGGCCGGCTGCTGCCGCAGATGAGCTACTACGCGCACGCCGCGCTGGGCTGGTGGCGCGAACACGGCACAGCGCTGAGTTTCATCGTGCCCACCGGCAACCTCGGCAACGCGCTGGCCTGCCTGTGGGTACGTGAACTGGGCCTGCCGATCGGCGAAGTACGGCTGGCCTGCAACGCCAACGCCACCCTGCCCGAGTTCTTCGCCGGCGCCGACTACCGTCCGCGCGAAGCAGTCGCCACCGTGGCCAACGCGATGGACGTGGGCGCCCCGAGCAATTTCGAACGCCTGCGCTGGACATTCCCGGACGAAGCGCAACTGCGCCAGACGCTGCGCGCCGAGAGCGTGGACGACGACACCATCCGCGCCACCGCACTCAACCACGCCCGTGAGCATGGTGAGGTCGTCTGCCCGCATACCGCCACCGCGTTTGCCCTGCTCGACCGCGAAGCTGCACATCGCGAACACCCTTGGGCGGTGGTCGCCACTGCTCATCCAGCCAAATTCGAAACGGTGCTGGAGCCTCTGCTCGGCCATGGCTTGGCGGTACCGACAGCCCTGGCGTTGATGCTCGAACGATCTGCGTCGGCGGAAGCCCTGGTGGCATACGATGCTGCGTTGAAGCAATGGCTGCGAGAACATGCAGATGCATGTACGGCCGTCCCTTTCTGAGCAGCGGGAGAGCGCTTCCAGTCCTTGAGCCCGGACACCTCTGGCAGAACCCGCGTTCTTGCGTACCAGACCGCTTGCATTTGAATACTTCCGGGTCTAGTTTTTTTCACCGCAGCCGCGAACTTTCCCAGCCCCATCGGCTGCCAACAAGGGGGGCGATCAGTCCCGCGCCGGCTCGCCGGTACCGCTCATTCGTCTATGGAGGGATTACCCATGAACAAGGTGACCGTTGCTTTCGTGCTGATCGCGCTGATCGCGCCCGCGCTGCATGCGCAAGAATCGGACGCGCAGAAGGGCTCTGACGCAAGCAGGCTCTCGCAATCTGCATACAACATCCAGCAGAACGAGTCCCGCATGCGGGCAAAGTGGTACAACGATCTGCAACACAACGACCACCAGACTTCGGTCAATTCCCTGGCCAACTTGAACAAGCTGCGCAGCAAACTCGCCGAGGCCTGGCAAGCCCTCGGGCTATCGCCCCCGGCAGCCAAGGCAGTCGCGGCGGCTTATCAGCCGAACTTCTCGTTGAACTCGAGACGTGCTTCCCTGCAGGGCAAGTCGGACGAGGAGATCGCCGCGCTGATCCAGTCCTCGCTGGCCAAGAAGGATTACCTGCTGGCCAACCAGACGCTCATCGATTTCCAGACGAAGAAGATGAGGCTAGGTACGGACGCCTCGCCGGATGGCCAGCACTGATCCGTCGCGTCGGGAAGCCGTTGCGCGATAGCGCGGGGGGGAAGGCATCCGCATCCATCGTGCGGGTGCCCGGAAATCGGGCGGCAACACTGCGGAACATGCGCGGGAACGACGATCTGCAGAAGCCGATTCGCTCTCGCCTTCAATACTCGATCGACGCTTCGAACCCAAGGGGAATCACCATATGAAAAGACTGCTCGTCGCTTGCATGCTTGTCACACTGACATCCACCGCGTTTTACGCACAGAACGCGCTGGCGCAGTCGCAATCTGCATACAACCTCCAGCAGAACGACATGCGCAATCAGCAGAGTTCTACCAATGCCTTGCAGCGCAACGACCGTCAGACCTATGTCAATTCCGTGGCCAATCTGACCAAGCTTCGCGCCAAACTCGCGGAGGCCTGGCAAACCCTTGGCATGTCGCCGCAAGCGGCCCAGGCCGTGGCGAACGCTTATCAACCGAACCTCGCGCAAAACTCCCACCACGCATCCCTACGCGGGAGGAGCGGTCAGGAGATCGCGTCAATGCTCCAGTCTGCCTTGGCCAAAAAAGACTACGCGCTGGCCGACCAGATGCTGATCGAATATGAGCAAATCGAGGCAAAACTGGGCGCAAACGTTTCGCCAGACAACCAGCACTGAGGCTGCCCGGGCAAGGATCGCGGACAAGGCTGGCCTGGCCCGTGCTGAAGACCGGGTCCCGCAGCATCGTGACCCGTCATTTCATCTGGACATCTGGACGTCCAAAGCACGTCGATCGACTGATTTCAAATGAAACTGTTGACGCCACCGTGTGAAGTGCCCTAAGGTCGGTTTCATGTCGCAGCGCAGCAGCCATTGCCGCATCGCCGAAATGAACCGTCTCGCGACGGTCGACGGCCTGCTGCAGCTCGGCGGCACGCTCCTTATTACCCTCGTACTCGTACTCCTTATTACCAACGGAGGTGCGGGCTGAGGGCATGTGTCCAGGTAGATAAGAAAACCTGAAAACACCCAAAGAACCCCGCACCCGGTAACGGATGCGGGGTTTTTTTGTGCCTTCGGCGACGCCCACACAGCGGAGCCATGATGAAAAACCCCGACCAGTACAATGCCCCCGCCAGCGACGACGACGTAGTCGCCGAACGCGTGCGGATCTTCGACACCACCTTGCGCGACGGCGAACAGGCGCCCGGTTTCTCGATGGACCGGCGCGCGAAACTGCGCATGGCGCAGCAGCTCGAGGCGCTCGGCGTGGACATCCTCGAAGCGGGCTTTCCGCAGGCTTCGCCGGACGATTTTGCTGCAGTTGCGGAAATCGCCGGGGCGCTGAGAAGCACCACGGTATGCGCGCTGGCGCGCTGCCAGGACGGCGATGTCGACAGCGCGGCGCGCGCGCTGAAGGCGGCGCGCCACTCGCGCATCCACCTATTCCTGTCGACCAGCCCGCTGCATCGCGAGCACAAGCTGGGCATGAGCAAGGCGCAGGTGCTGGACACCGCGGTGCGGGCGATCGAGCGTGCCCGCGGTTTCTGCGACGAGGTGGAGTTTTCCGCCGAGGATGCGCTGCGCACCGAGCCCGAATTCCTCGCCGAAGTGTTCAGCGCCGCGGTCGCCGCCGGCGCCACCACGCTCAATGCGCCGGACACGGTGGGCTACACCACGCCGACCGAGATCGTCGAGCTGTTCCGCTACCTGCGCCAGCACGTGCGCGACGCGGACAAGGTGATCTTCTCCAGCCATTGCCACGACGACCTCGGCATGGCGGTGGCGAACAGCCTGGCCGCGGTGAGCGCCGGCGCGCGCCAGGTGGAGTGCACCATCAACGGCATCGGCGAGCGCGCCGGCAACGCCGCGCTGGAGGAAGTGGTGATGGCGCTGAAGGTGCGCGCGCCGCACTTCGGCGTCGACACCCGCATCGATACCCGCCAGCTGTATCCCGCTTCGCGCCTGCTCACCGAGCTGACCGGCCAGGCGGTGCCGCGCAACAAGGCGATCGTGGGCGCCAACGCGTTCGCGCACGAGTCGGGCATTCACCAGCACGGCATGCTGAAGCATCGCGGCACCTACGAAATCATGCGGCCGCAGGACGTCGGCATCGCCGCGACCAGCCTGGTGATGGGCAAGCACTCCGGCCGCGCCGCGCTGCGCCAGCGCCTGCAGGCACTCGGTTACACGCCGGACGATGCGGCGCTGGATGACATCTTCACCCGCTTCAAGACGCTGGCCGACCACGGCCGCGAGCTGCACGACGAGGACCTGGAAGCGCTGGCGCTGGGACACGACCCGCACGCCACCGGCCCGTGGCGCATCGTGCAGCTGCACACCAGCTCGCACCTGGGCGGCAGCGCGTCGGCCTCGGTGAAGCTGGCCCACGACGACGGCCACGAGATCGGCGAGGCGGCGATCGGCGATGGCCCGGTCGACGCGGTGCTGCGCGCGATCGAGCGCGCCACCGGCACGCCGCTGGAACTCACCCGCTTCCAGATCGACGCCATGGGTGAGGGCGGCGATGCGCAGGGCCACGCCCAACTGAGCGCCCGCCACGCCGCCCGCGACTGGCGCGGCCACGGCAGCAGCACCGACATCGTCGAGGCCACCGCATTGGCCGCGCTGGTCATCGTCAACCGGATCGCCCGCCAATCTGCGTCAGACCAGCAAATCAACAAGCGGCCTTCCATGGCCGCGCGCGCGCTTGCGCATGGACGTGCGCACAAGGAGACCACCGCATGAGTACGCCATTCCTGTGGCACAACGGCCGCATCAAGCCGTGGGCCGAGGCCACCACCCACGTCAGCACGCACGCGTTGCACTACGGCTCGTCCGTGTTCGAGGGCGAGCGCGTGTACGCCACGCCGCACGGCCCGGCCTACTTCCGCCTGGCCGAGCACACCCGCCGGCTGTTCGAGTCGGCGCGTGTGTACGAGATCGAGATCGGCTACAGCGAGGACGAGATCAACGCCGCCTGCCTGGAGCTGATCCGTGCCAATGCGATGCCATCGGCCTACGTGCGGCCGATCGTGTTCCGCGGTGCCGGCGGATTGGGCGTGCTGGCGAAGGACGGCGCACCGGTGGAGGTGGCGATCATGGCGATGGCCTGGGGCGCCTACCTGGGCGAAGCGGCCGAGCGCGGCGCCGACGTGTGCGTGTCGTCATGGCATCGCCCCGCGCCGAACACCCTGCCCAGCTGGGCCAAGGCGGGCGGCAATTACCTGTCCAGCCAGCTGATCGGTCTGGAGGCGCGCCGCAACGGCTACGACGAAGGCATCGCGCTGGGCCACAACGGCCTGCTCAGCGAAGGCGCCGGCGAGAACCTGTTCTTGGTGAAAAACGGCCGGCTGCTCACGCCGCCGTCCAGCGCCGGCATCCTGGCCGGCATCACCCGCGACGCGGTGATCACCCTGGCTGCGGATCTCGGCATCGCGGTGGAAGAACGCGACCTGCCGCGCGAAGCGCTGTATTCCGCCGACGAAGTGTTCATGACCGGCACCGCTGCCGAGATCACCCCGGTGCGTTCGGTCGATCGCAAGGCGATCGGCAAGGGTGCACCTGGCCCGGTCACGCAGCAGCTGCGGCAAGCATTCTTCGGCCTGTTCGACGGCCGCACGGAGGATCGCTGGTCCTGGCTAACGCCAGTGCACAGCGAAGCCACGGCGCAGGAGGCTGCGTGATGGCCAGGACCCTCTTCGAAAAAGTCTGGGACGCCCATGTCGTCGTACCCGAAACCGCCGACACACCGGCCGTCCTCTACGTCGACCTGCACCTGGTGCACGAGGTGACCTCGCCGCAGGCATTCAGCGAACTGCGCGAGCGCGGGCTGCCGCTGCGCCGGCCCGACCGCATGCTGGCCACGCTGGACCATTCCACGCCGACCCTGCCGACCAACGCCGACGGCAGCCGCCCGTATGCGAACGCCGAGGCGCAGGCGCAGGTCGCACAGCTGGAAACGAACTGCCGCGAGTTCGGCGTCGAATTGCACGGCTGGGACAGTGAAGACCGCGGCATCGTGCACGTGATCGGCCCCGAGCTGGGCGCGACCCAGCCCGGCATGACCATCGTCTGCGGCGACAGCCACACCTCCACCCATGGCGCATTCGGCGCGCTGGCGTTCGGCATCGGCACCACCGAAGTCGGCCACGTGATGGCAACGCAGTGCCTGCTGCAGCGCAAGCCGAAGACCATGGCGATCCACGTCGACGGCCAGCTGCCGCCGGGCGTGGGCGCGAAGGACCTGATCCTGCACATCATCGGCACGATCGGCGTCGATGGCGGCACCGGCTACGTGCTGGAATACCGCGGCGCGGCGATCGAGGCGCTCACGATGGACGAGCGCATGACCGTCTGCAACATGTCCATCGAGGCCGGCGCGCGCGCCGGGCTGATCGCGCCGGACGAGACCACGTTCGCCTGGCTGAAAGGCCGCCCGCGCGTGCCGCAGGGTGCGGCATGGGACGCGGCGGTGGCGAAGTGGCGTGCGCTGCGCAGCGACGACGGCGCGCATTACGACCGCGAAGTGCGCATCGACGCCGGCGCGGTGAAGCCCACCGTCACCTACGGTACCCATCCCGGCATGGCGATCGCGATGGACGCACCGGTGCCGGCCGCCACGAATGCGCAGGAACGCCGCGCGCTCGACTACATGCAGAGCAAGGCCGGCCAGCCGATGCAGGGCACGCCGGTCGACGTGGTGTTCGTCGGCAGCTGCACCAACTCGCGCCTGTCCGACCTGCGCGAAGCCGCCCGCGTGCTGCATGGCCGGCGCATTGCCGATGGCGTGCGCATGCTGGTGGTGCCCGGCTCCGAGGCGGTGCGCCGCGACGCCGAGCGCGAAGGACTGCACCACGTGTTCACCGCCGCCGGCGCCGAGTGGCGCGTGCCGGGCTGCTCGATGTGCATCGCGATGAACGGCGACCTGGCGCAACCGGGCCAGCTGGTGGTGAGCACCTCCAACCGCAACTTCGAAGGTCGCCAGGGCAAGGGCGCGCGCACCGTGCTGGCCAGCCCGGCCACGGCCGCCGCGTCGGCGATCGCCGGGCGCATCGCCGATCCACGCGAGTACGCGACGCAGGAGCAAGCCGCATGAAACCCATCACCCGCCTCCACTCCCGCACCGCCGTACTGGCCGACGAGAACATCGATACCGATCGCATCATCCCGGCGCGCTTCCTCACCACGACCACCCGCGAGGGACTGGGCAAGCTGTGTTTCCACGACTGGCGCTACCAGGCCGACGGCAGCGACAATTCCGTCTTTCCGCTCAACCGGCCGGAAGCGCGCGGCTGCTCGATCCTCGTCGCCGGACGCAACTTCGGCTGCGGCTCCTCGCGCGAACACGCGCCCTGGGCGTTGCTGGACTACGGCATCCGCGCGGTGCTGTGCAGCGAGATCGCGGACATCTTCCGCGGCAACGCGCTGAAGAACGGCCTGCTGGCCATCGTCATCGACGAACTGGAACACCGCTGGCTGCTCAAGCACCCGGGCATCGAGCTGGCGATCGACGTGCGCGAGCAGTACATCGCGCTGCCCGACGGCGGCCGCATCCCGTTCCGTCTGGAACCGTTCGCGCGGCACTGCCTGCTCAACGGCGTCGACCAGCTCGGCTACCTGCTGCAGCACAGCGATGGGATCACCTCTTACGAACAACAGCATCAGGAGCAAGCGGCATGAAGGCACGCATCGTTACCCTGCCCGGCGATGGCGTCGGCCCCGAGGTCACCGCCGCCGCGGTGGCCGTATTGAAGACCGTGGCCGCGCGCTACGAGCACGTGTTCGCGTTCGAGGAACAGCTGATCGGCGGCATCGCGATCGACGCCACCGGCGAACCCTTGCCGGCTGCCTCGCTGGCCGCCTGCCGCTCTGCCGATGCGGTGCTGCTCGGGGCCGTCGGTGGTCCGAAATGGTCCGACCCGAACGCGCCGGTGCGCCCCGAGCAGGGCCTGCTGGCGCTGCGTGCCGCGCTCGGCGTGTATGCGAACCTGCGCCCGTTGCAGGTGCATCCGTCGCTGGCCAACCTGTCGCCGCTGAAGAACGACCGGCTGAAGCACGTCGACGTGCTGTTCGTGCGCGAACTCACCGGCGGCGCCTACTTCGGCGCGAAGACGCGCAGCGCCGACGCCGCCACCGACGAATGCAGGTACACCGTGGCCGAGATCGAGCGCGTGGTGCGCCGCGCGTTCGAACTGGCGCGCGACCGCCGCCGCCATGTCACCTCGGTGGACAAGGCGAACGTGCTGGAGACCTCGCGGCTGTGGCGCAGCACGGTGCAGCGCATCGCCGCCGAGTATCCGGACGTGAAGCTCGAGCACCAGCTGGTCGACTCGATGGCAATGCTGCTGCTGACCCAGCCGAACCGCTACGACGTGGTGGTCACCGAGAACCTGTTCGGCGACATCCTCACCGACGAGGCCGCCGCGTTGGCCGGTTCGCTGGGCCTGCTGCCATCGGCATCGCTGGGCGACGGCAAGGCCGGCCTGTACGAACCGATCCACGGCTCGGCGCCGGACATCGCAGGCCAAGGCGTGGCCAATCCGGTCGGCGCGATCCTTTCCGCCGCGCTGCTGCTGCGCCACTCGCTGGGCCTGGAAGCCGAAGCGGTGGCGATCGAATCGGCGGTCGAGCAGGTGCTGCGCCACGGTCCGCACAGCCGCGACATCGGCGGCAGCGCCGGCACCGGCGAGGTGCGCGATGCGGTGCTCGCGGCGATCGAGGATCACGCCGACACCGCCGCCGCGTTCTTCTGCGGAGCACGCGCATGCGGCTGATGCAGCCAGGTTTCCCCAGCGGGCACATGGACGTGTCCGCATTTTCTGCCGCCCCCTGCGTGCTCCCGGCACAGGACGGTTCGTGCACGCCGCGATGGCGCCGATCCCCGCCCCGTCCAGCCACCTCCCTCGCACGCAGGGGGCGCTTTTCTTTCATTCGGGCCATCCATGGCCCTCACCCTTCGGGCGGCTGGCGCCGTGCAAATCGGCATTCCTGCCGATTTGTCTCCCCCAAGAGGGATTCTGTCCTTCGGAGCTTTCTTCATGCGCAGTGACCTGATCAAGAGCGGCCCCGACCGCGCACCCGCCCGCGCCATGCTGCGCGCCACCGGCCTCGACGACGAGGCGATCGCGCGGCCGCTGGTCGCGGTGGTGCACACCTGGTCGAACGTGAGCCCGTGCAACCTCAACCTGCGCGAGCTCGCGGTCGAGGCCGCGGCCGGCATCCGCGCCGCCGGCGGCACGCCGGTGGAGTTCAACACCATCGCGGTGACCGACGGCATCGCGATGGGCACGCCGGGCATGCGCTCGTCGCTGATCAGCCGCGAGGTGATCACCGACTCGATCGAGCTGGCGGTGGACGGCCACTGCCTGGACGCGATGGTGGTGCTGTGCGGCTGCGACAAGACCATCCCCGCCGCGGCGATGGCGCTGGCGCGGCTGAACATTCCCGGCGTGGCGCTGTACGGCGGCACGATCGCGCACGGCACCCATGACAACCATCCGATCACCATCCAGCAGGTGTTCGAGGCGGTCGGCGCGCACGGCGCGGGCAAGATCAGCGACGAGGAACTGACCGCGGTCGAGCGCGACGCCTGCCCCGGTGCCGGTGCCTGCGGCGGCCAGTTCACTGCCAACACGATGGCGATGGTGCTGTCCACGCTGGGCCTGTCGCCGATGGGCTACAACGACATTCCCGCCACCCATCCGGCCAAGGGCGCCGCCGCGTTCCGCTGCGGCGAGCTGGTGATGGAATGCCTACGCGAGAACCGCACGCCGCGCGAGCTGATCACGCGCACCTCGATGCGCAACGCCGCGCGCATGGTCGCTGCCACCGCCGGTTCCACCAACGCGGTGCTGCACTTGCTGGCAATCGCGCGCGAAGCCGGCGTCGAGTGGTCGCTGGAGGATTTCGAACCGGCTTCGGCGCACACGCCGGTGATCGCCGACCTGCTGCCCGGCGGGCGCTACACCGCGGTCGAGTTGTTTGGCGCCGGCGGCAGCGCGCGGGTGGCGCAGGAACTGATCGCCGCCGGCATGCTGGAGGACACGCCCACCGTCACCGGCCGTTCGCTGTTCACCGAAACCGCCGCGGCGCCACGCGCCGAAACGCAGGACGTGGTGCATCCGGTCAGCGCACCGCTGAAGCCACGCGGCGGCTACTCGATCCTGTACGGCAACCTCGCCCCGGAAGGCTGCATCCTGAAGCTTGCCGGCAAGGGCGCCAGCCACTTCGAAGGCCGCGCCCGCGTCTACGAGGGTGAGGAGCAGGCGTTCGCCGCGGTGCAGGCCGGCGACATCGCCAAGGGCGACGTCATCGTGATCCGCAACGAAGGCCCGGCCGGCGGCCCCGGCATGCGCGAAATGCTCGGCGTCACCGCCGCGCTGATCGGCCGCGGCCTCGGCGACGACGTGGCATTGATCACCGACGGCCGCTTCTCCGGCGCCACCCACGGCTTCATGGTCGGCCACATCGCGCCGGAAGCCGCGCGCGGCGGGCCCATCGCCCTGCTGCACGAAGGCGACCGCATCGTGATCGATGCGGCGCGGCGCGAGATCGCCACCGACGCCGACCTCGCCGCGCGCCGTGCGCTCTGGCAGGCGCCGCCACCGAAGGTCAGCCGCGGCGCGCTGGCCAAATACGCCCTGCTGGTCGGCTCCGCCTCCGACGGCGCCACCACGCATCCCGGTTCCACCGTCTCCACCCCGACATCCGTCCACACCGAAACCCACCAGGGAGTCACCGCATGAGCAGCAACAACACCCTCGCCCCATCCCGCATCGCCGTGCTCGGCTACGGCAGCCAGGGCCGCGCGCACGCGCTGAACCTGCGCGACTCCGGCCTCGACGTGGTGGTCGGCCTGCGTCCGAACGGCCCGACCTGGCACAAGGCCAAGGCCGACGGCTTCAAGGTCGCCGAGCCGGCCGAGGCGGTGAAAGGCGCCGACCTCGTCGCCGTGCTGACGCCGGACATGGTGCAGCCGACGCTGTACAAGGAGTCGATCGAGCCGAACATCAAGCCCGGTGCGGCGCTGTTGTTCGCGCACGGCTTCAACGTGCACTTCAAGCAGATCGAACCGCGCGCCGACATCGACGTGATCCTCGTCGCGCCGAAGGGCCCCGGCGCACTGGTGCGCAGCGAGTACGAACGCGGCCGCGGCGTGCCGTGCATCTGGGCCGTGCACCAGGACGTCAGCGGCCAGGCCGAGGCAAAGACCAAGGGCTACGCCGACGGCATCGGCGGCGGCCGCGCGATGATCATCCAGACCGACTTCAAGGAAGAGACCGAGACCGACCTGTTCGGCGAGCAGGCGGTGCTGTGCGGCGGCGCCAGCGAACTGGTGATCAAGGGTTTCGAGACCCTGGTCGAGGCCGGCTACCAGCCGGAGATCGCCTACTACGAGGTGATGCACGAACTGAAGCTGATCGTCGACCTGTTCTATGAGGGCGGCCTGGCGAAGATGCTGCAGTTCGTCTCCGAGACCGCGCAGTACGGCGACTACGTCAGCGGTCCGCGGGTGGTCGACGCCGGCACCAAGGCGCGCATGAAGGAAGTCCTCACCGACATCCAGGACGGCACTTTCGCGCGCAACTGGATCGCCGAGTACCAGGCCGGGTTGCCGAACTACAAGCGCCTGAAGCAGGCCGACCTCGAGCATCCGATCGAGCAGGTCGGCGCGAAGCTGCGCGCACGGATGCCGTGGCTGCAGCCGAACACGGCACCTGCCGCCGTCGCGCCGTTGAAGAAAGCCGGCTGACGCTCTTTTGGCTCCTCCCCCTGCGCAGCAGGGGGAGGTTGGGAGGGGGTGGCGCTTTTGACTTTCGAGCAAGAGCAACCCCTCCCCAACCCTCCCCTGCTTTGCAGGGGAGGGAGCACGGCATCGAATCCCTGGGGAATTTATCTTGTGAATGCACCAGCACTGAAAGCCGAAACCACGACCGACCGGCATCCGCTGGCCGGCCAGAGCATGAGCGGCGCCGAAGTGATCGTGCAGGTGCTCGCCGACGAAGGCGTCGACGTGATGTTCGGCTATTCCGGCGGCGCGATCCTGCCGGTGTACGACGCGGTATTCCGCTACAACGCCGGACATCCGCGCGCCGACGGCGGCGAGAGCATGCCGCTGGTGGTACCGGCCAACGAGCAGGGCGCCGGCTTCATGGCGGCCGGTTACGCGCGCGCCTCCGGCAAGGTCGGCGTGGCCATCGTCACCTCCGGCCCCGGCGCCACCAACATGGTGACGCCGGTGCGCGACTCGATGGCCGACTCGATCCCGCTGGTGGTCATCTGCGGCCAGGTCGGCACCGCGGCGATCGGCAGCGATGCGTTCCAGGAGGCGCCGATCAGCAACATCATGGGTGCCTGCGCCAAGCACGTGTTCCTGGTCACCGATGCCGCGCAGTTGGAAGCCACCGTGCGCACCGCGTTCACCCTTGCCCGCAGCGGCCGGCCCGGGCCGGTGGTGGTGGACGTGCCGAAGGACGTGCAGAACGCCGCGCTGGCCTGGCATGGCCGCGGCGAACTGGCGTTGAGCGGCTACCGCACGCGGCTGCGCGCGGTGGAACAGGCGACGCTGAGCGATGCCGATTGCGCGGCGTTCTTCACCGCGTTGATGCAGGCGCAGCGCCCGCTGATCTACGCCGGCGGCGGCGTGATCGCCGCGGAGGCATCCGCGGCGTTGCGCGCGTTCGTCGATGCCTTCGGCCTGCCGGTCACCACCACCCTGATGGGCCTGGGCGGCTTCGACAGCACCGACCCGCTGGCACTGCACCTGCTCGGCATGCACGGCACGGCGTACGCGAACTACGCGGTGGAGGACTGCGACTTCGTGCTGGCGCTGGGCGCACGCTTCGACGATCGCGTGGCCGGCGTGCCGAACAAGTTCGCGCCGCGCGCGAAGTTCATCGCGCAGATCGACATCGACCCGGCCGAGATCGGCAAGGTGAAGAGCGTCGACTGGCATCACGTCGGCCCGCTGCAGCGCGCGCTGGAACGCCTCACCGCGTACGGCCGCGCACACGGCTTCAAGCCATCGCTGACGAAATGGCATGCGCACGTGGCGGAACTGAAACGCGTGCATGCGATGAACTACGACCGCGCAAGCGCGCTGATCCAGCCGTACGCGGTGCTGGAAGCGATCAACCGCCACACCCAGGGCCGCGCCATCGTCAGCACCGGCGTCGGCCAGCACCAGATGTGGGCGGCGCAGTACTTCGACTTCCGCGCGCCGCGGCATTGGCTCACCTCCGGCTCGATGGGCACGATGGGTTTCGGCCTGCCCGCGGCGATCGGCGCGCAGTTCGCGCACCGCGACAAGCTGGTGATCGACATCGACGGCGACGCCAGCATCCGCATGAACATCGGCGAGCTGGAGATCGTCACCACCTATGGCCTGCCGCTGAAGATCGTGGTGCTCAACAACGTCGGCGACGGCATGGTGCGGCAGTGGCAGAAGCTGTACTTCAAGGGCCGCTTCGCCGCGTCCGACAAGAGCCTGCACAAGAAGGATTTCGTGCGCGCCGCGCAGGCCGACGGCTTCGAATGGGCGCGGCGGCTGGAACGCGTGGACGAACTGGAAGCGACGATCGCCGACTTCCTCGCCTTCGACGGCCCGGCCTTCCTCGAAGTGATGATCGACCCGGACGCCGGCGTGTACCCGATGGTCGGGCCCGGCGCCAGCTATGCGCAGATGATCACCGGCGATTTCATCCCCTCGCGCGCGGCGCCGGTCGCGCACGAGGCGCCCACCCCGCACATGTTCTAGGAGAGCGCCATCATGCAGCACACCTTGTCCATCCTGTTGCAAAACGAAGCCGGTGCGCTGGTGCGCGTGGCCGGGCTGTTCGCCGCGCGCGGCTACAACATCGACACGCTGACCGTCGCCGCCACGCACGATCCGGCCGTGTCGCGTCTGACCCTGAGCCTGCAATGCGACGACGACGCGCTCGGCCAGATCCTGCAGCAGACGCGCAAGCTGGTCGACGTGCTGCAGGTGGCGCATCCGGCGACGGCTCTCGCTGCATGAATGCCGTTGCGCCACAGGTCACCGATGACGATGCGGTGGCGAGCGGCGGCCTGCTGGCACAGATCCGCGCCGCGCGCGTCTACGAAGTGGCGCACGAATCGGCACTGGAAACGGCACCGCTGCTCGGCGCGCGGCTGGGCCAGCGCGTGCTGCTCAAGCGCGAGGACCAGCAGCCGGTGTTCTCGTTCAAGCTGCGCGGCGCGTACAACTGCATGGTGCAGCTGGATGCGGCACAGCGCGCGCGCGGCGTGATCGCCGCCTCGGCCGGCAACCATGCGCAAGGCGTGGCGCTGGCCGCGGCGAAGCTGGGCATCCGCGCCACCATCGTGATGCCGGTGACTGCGCCGCAGCTGAAGGTGGACGCGGTGCGCCGCTTTGGCGGCGCGATGGTGGATGTCGTGCTGGCCGGCGATTCCTACAGCGACGCACAGGCGGCGGCCGCGCAACTGCAGGCCGAGCATGGCGCGGTGTTCGTGCACCCGTTCGACGACCCGGCGGTGATCGCCGGCCAGGGCACGATCGCGCTGGAGATCCTGCGCCAGCATCCCGGCCCACTGCAGGCGGTATTCGTGCCGGTCGGCGGCGGCGGCCTGCTCGCCGGCGTGGCCGCGTGCATCAAGGCGCTGCGGCCCGAGGTGCAGGTGATCGGCGTGCAGGCGGCGGATTCGGACGCGATGGCGCGCTCGCTCGACGCCGGCGAACGCGTGGTGCTTCCCGAGGTCGGCCTGTTCGCCGACGGTACCGCGGTGAAGCAGGTCGGCGCGCTCACGTTCGCGCTGTGCCGGCAGCATGTGGACGCGATGCTGCGGGTGGACACCGATGCGATCTGTGCCGCGATCCGCGACATCTACCAGGACACCCGCAGCGTGCCGGAACCGTCCGGCGCGCTGGCCTTGGCCGGACTGAAGCAGTACGTCGCTGCACACGGCGCCGGCGATGGCGCACTGGTCGCGATCGTCTCCGGCGCGAACATGAATTTCGACCGCCTGCGCTTCGTCGCCGAACGCGCCGAGGTCGGCGAGCAGCGCGAGGCGGTGTTCGCGGTGACGATCCCGGAGGAACGCGGCAGCTTCCGCCGCTTCTGCGCCGCGCTGGGCCGGCACGCCATCACCGAGTTCAATTACCGCATCGGCGACGCGTGCTCCGCGCATCTCTTCGTGGGCGTGCAGATCGCCAGCCGCGACGAGCGCGAGGCACTGATCGCCGCCTTCCGCGCGCAGCAGTTCGACGTGCTCGACCTCACCGACGACGAGCTGGCCAAGCTGCATCTGCGCCACATGATCGGCGGCCGCTCGCCGCTGGCGCAGGACGAGCTGCTGTACCGCTTCGAATTTCCCGAGCGCCCCGGCGCGCTGACCCGCTTCCTCGGCCAGCTGCACCCGGACTGGAACGTCAGCCTGTTCCATTACCGCAACCACGGCGCCGACCACGGCCGCATCCTGGTCGGCATCCAGGTGCCCGCGGCCGAGCAGCCGCTGTTCCGGCGCTTCCTCGCCACGCTGGGCTACCCCTGGGTCGACGAGAGCGCACACCCGGCCTACCGGCTGCTGCTGCGCAGCTGACGGCTCAGAACAGGTCGATGCTTCCTGCCGCCATCTCGCGCCCCAGCAGGCCGCGCGCGCTCAGGTTCTCGTAGCCGTAGGTGCCGTTGCGGCCGTGCTGCTTCGCGAAGTAGAGCGCCTTGTCGGCACGGTCCAGCGCACTCGCCGGGTAATCGTGGCGGCCGACCCCGGCATAGCCGATGCTGACGGTGACGCTGCCCACCTGCGGAAACACGTGCTCGGCGATGCGCCGGCGAAAACGCTCCAGTACGGTGTGTACGATGGCCTGCTCGGTGGCGCCGAACAGGATCACGAACTCCTCGCCGCCGAAGCGGAACAGCACGTCGCCGCGGCGGAAACAGGCGCGCATCTGCTGGGCCAGCAGCAGGATCACCTCGTCGCCATAGATATGTCCGTAATTGTCGTTGATGCGCTTGAAGTGGTCGATGTCGAGGATCGCCAGCCAGACCTGCGGCGGCCCCGCGGCGAGCATGCCGTGTTGCTCGCTCGGCTCCGGTCTGGCCATGGCTGCCTGGCGCAGTGCCTGTTCGCGCTGGTGCAACAACCGTTGCAGCTGGCGCTCGAAGCTGCGCCGGTTGTACAGGCCAGTCAGCTTGTCGCGCTCGCTTTCATGGAGCAGGCCGGTGTAGTTGGCATAGATGCGGGCGAACCCGTCGGCGAGCGGCCGGCTGGTGGCCGGCGGCATGTCGCTGTCCAGCTGCAGCGCACCGATCGCGCGGCCATCGCGCAGGATCGGCACGACCAGCCGGTGCACGCTCTGCACCCTTTCCATCTGCACTTCCAGCCGGTGCATGCAGCGATGCAACAGCTTCAGCGCCGGATCGACCCGGTCCGGATCGTCCGCCTGCAGCTGGTAGGCGCCCTGCGCGTCCGGCACGCAGCGCACGATGCTTTCCACGTACGCGCCGTCGGTCGCCCGCTTGGCCAGGACCACCCGGTGCGCCGAAGTCAGTTCGGCCAGCGAAAGCACCAGGCTGTGGTCAAGCGCGGCGATGTCGCGGTGGTGGGTGAATGACGCCACCGAATCGAGCAGGCGCGAATGCACGAACGGGCTCGCCGCCGCTGACTCCGCCACCGCCGGCGCAGACATGGCGGCGGCGCCGTCGTCCGCCGCGGGCGCATCGCGCGACAGAACGGAGCCCTCTTCGGTGGTTTCGTATCCGCCCATCAACGCTCCAGGCACCGGCGGCCCTGGGCTTCGTACGGCGCATGCTTGGCGTTACCCCGAACGGTACCGCCCATAGGCCATATCGGCTGCCGGGCACCGGACTTTAGCTGGCCAGTGATCCACCGCGCGGTTCGAAGCGGCATGGCGCGCTAGACTTCCGCGCATGGCTCCCCCATCCCGCAAGAAGCACTCGCGGCGCAGCGCCGCGCCTTCCTCCGCCGTCCGGCCACGGCCCGGCCCGGCGAAAACCGCCGCCAGACCGGTGCGCCCGGCCGACAGCTCGACCCGCGCCACGCGGATACTGGACTGGCTGCTGCAGAAGCTGCCGACACGCTATCGCGAGAAAGCCCGGGACTACCTGGTGCTGACCCGGATGGATCGCCCGATCGGCGCGTTGCTGCTGCTGTGGCCGACCTGGTGGGCGCTGTGGCTGGCGGCCAGCGACTTCCCGCCGTGGAAGCTGCTGATCGTCTTCACCCTCGGCGTGTTCGCGATGCGCGCGGCCGGTTGCGCCATCAACGACTACGCCGACCGCAAGCTCGACCCGCTGGTGGCGCGCACCGCCGGCCGGCCGATCGCTTCCGGGCGGGTGACGCCGCGCGAGGCGCTGCTCGTGTTCGCCGCGCTGCTGGCGTTCGCGTTCGTGCTGGTGCTGTTCACCAACAGGCTGACGATCGAGCTGTCCTTCGCCGGTGCCGCACTGGCGGCGGTCTACCCGTTCACCAAGCGCTGGACCTATCTGCCGCAGGTCGTGCTGGGCGCCGCGTTCGGCTGGTCGATCCCGATGGCGTTCGCGGCGGTGGCCGGCACGGTGCCGCCGGTGGGCTGGCTGCTGTTCATCGGCAACATCCTGTGGTCGGTGATCTACGACACCGAGTACGCGATGGTCGACCGCGACGACGACATCAAGGCCAACGCGAAGTCCACCGCGATCCTGTTCGGCGACGCCGACCTGCCGATCCTCGGCATGCTGATGGGCACCTTCCTGCTGGCCATGCTGTTCGTCGGCCAGCGCGCCGGGCTCGGCTGGCCGTACTGGCTGGCCCTGCTGATCGCCGCCGGCTTGTTCGGCTACCAGCTGTGGCTGATCCGCGACCGCCTCCGCGACGCCTGCTTCGCCGCGTTCCGCCACAACAACTGGCTGGGCCTGGCGGTATGGATCGGCATCGTGCTGGCGCTGGCGGTGCGCTAGCAACTCATCGGGCACCGTCAATCGCGCGGCGACGGCGCCCGCGCCAGCGCCCACACGTCCACCCGCTGCACGCCGGCACGGCGCAGCACGCGGGTGCATTCGGCCAGGGTGGCGCCGGTGGTCATCACATCATCGAGGATCGCCACGTGCGCGGGCAGCGCCATGCCTTCGCGCAGGGCGAAAGCGCCATGCACGTTGCGGCGGCGGGCGATCGCGTCGAGTTCGGTCTGCGCCGCGGTGGAACGCCGGCGCAGCAGCGCGTCGTGGTGCAGCGGCACGCCGGAGGCGCGCGCCAGCGAGCGGGCCAGCTCCAGCGCCTGGTTGTAGCCGCGCCGGCGCAGCCGGCTGTGGTGCAGCGGTACGGCCAGCAGAAGTTGCGGCAGCCGGATCGGGCACGGCTCGCGCTGCCATAGCATCGACAGCACGCGGCCGACGGCGAGGTCGGCGCCGAACTTGTAGCGCGACTCCAGCCGGTCGAGCGGCCAGCCGTAGCGGAACGGCGCCCACGCCGCATCCCACGGCGGCAGGCGACGCTGGCACTCGCCGCACAGTGCCGCGGGCGTGGCCAGCGGCAAGGCGCAGCGTGCGCAGCAGCTGCGGTTGCGCGGCAACTCGGCCGCGCAGTCGGCGCACAGGTCGATGCCGTCGGCGCCGCGGGCGCCGCACAGCAGGCAGCGCAAGGGCAGCACGAAACGCTGCAACCGCCGCCATGGGGTGAGCAGTGCGTCCATGCCGATGCCCTGCTCAGCGGGCCGGCTTGTACAGCGCCGCGTCGAGGATCGACCACAGGTGGACCAGCCAACCGAGCCACACGATCCACAGCACGGCCGCCAGCACGAACATGATGATCGCCTTCAGCAACCGCCCTTGCACCAGCTGGCCCAGCCCCGGGATGAAGAAACTGCAGATCGCCGCGAGCACGTTGCCGGTACTGCCTTGCCCTTCGCTCATCCCGCCGCACTCCCCGATCAGGTGATCCCACTGAGCGGGCGATGGTAGCGGTAGAAATGCATCCGCGTCCCGTCAACCATTCGTCAAAGTATCGAGTTGACACGCTCCGGAGCGACTTCCACACTCTCGCGATTCTTGTCAGGGAGTTGCCGATCCATGGCCGACATCGCCATCCGTCATGACTGGAGCCGCGCCGAGGTGGCTGCGCTGTTCGCGCTGCCGTTCAACGAGCTGCTGCATCGCGCACATTCGGTGCACCGCGAAAACCACGATCCGAACGCGGTTCAGGTGTCAACCCTGCTGTCGATCAAGACCGGCGGCTGTCCCGAGGATTGCGCCTACTGCCCGCAGGCGGCGCGCTACGACACCGGCGTGGCCGCGCAGAAACTGATGGACACCGACGACGTGCTGGAACGCGCCCGCGCCGCCAAGGCCGCCGGCGCCAGCCGTTTCTGCATGGGCGCGGCCTGGCGCGGCCCGAAGGATCGCGACATCCCCAAGGTCGCCGCGATCGTGCGCGCGGTGAAGGAGCTGGGCCTGGAGACCTGCGCCACCCTGGGCCTGCTCGGCGACGGCCACGCGCAGGCGCTGAAAGACGCCGGCCTCGACTACTACAACCACAACATCGACACCGCGCCGGAGTTCTACGGCGAGATCATCCACACCCGCGAATACCGGGATCGCCTGGAAACCCTGGAGCAGGTGCGCGACGCCGGCCTGAAGACCTGCTGCGGCGGCATCGTCGGCATGGGCGAGACGCGCGAGCAGCGCGCCGGCCTGCTGCAGGCGCTGGCCAACCTGCCCGAGCATCCGCACTCGGTGCCGATCAACCAGCTGGTGCCGGTGCCCGGCACGCCGCTGGGCGACGCCGAGCCGCTCGATCCGTTCGAATTCGTGCGCGCAATCGCGGTGGCACGCATCCTGATGCCGTTGTCGATCGTGCGCCTGTCCGCCGGCCGCCAGCAGATGGACGACGCGGTGCAGGCGCTGTGCTTCTTCGCCGGCGCCGGCTCGATTTTCTACGGCGAGAAGCTGCTGACCACCGGCAACCCCGACGTCGAACACGACCGCGCGCTGTTCCGCCGGCTCGACCTGCATCCGCTGGCGGTCGTCGGGAACGCGGGTATCGTCGAGGATGACGCTGCCGGCTGCGGGCAAAGCTGTGCGGCGGCGTAAGAGCACCCCACCCCAACCCTCCCCTGCGAGCAGGGGAGGGAGCAAGGCGCGCAGCTTCGGCTTGGCTCCTCCCCCTGCCCAGCAGGGGGAGGCTGGCGACCGCAGGAAGTCCTTCAGGTGAGGGGGTGCTCTTCGCCCTGCGCAGTACACTGATTCATGCCCCGCCCCGACCTACTGCAACGTCTCGCCACCTACACCGCCGAACGCGAGCACGCCAAGCTGCGGCGCCGGCTGCGCACGATCGACCACGCCGACGGCCCATGGCTGGAAAGCGGCAGCCGGCGCCTGCTGTCGTTCTGCAGCAACGACTACCTCGGCCTGGCGCAGCACCCGCAACTGATCGGCGCACTCACCCGCGCGGCGCGCGAGGAAGGCGTTGGCAGCACCTCGGCGCACCTGATCTGCGGCCACCGCACCGCGCACGCGGAGCTGGAGGAAGCGCTGGCCGCCTGGACCGGGCGTGAGCGCGCGTTGCTGTTCTCCACCGGCTACATGGCCAACCTCGGCGTGCTGCAGGCGCTGCTGGCACGCGGCGACGTCTGCGTGCAGGACAAGCTCAACCACGCCTGCCTGCTCGATGGCGCGAAGCTCAGCGGCGCCGAACTGAAGCGCTATCCGCACGCCGACGTGGCGGCGGCGGCGCGCCAACTGGCGTCGAATCCCGACGCGGCCGCCCTGCTGGCCACCGACGGCGTGTTCAGCATGGACGGCGACGTCGCGCCGCTGCGCGAGCTGGCGCTGCTGTGCGCACGCGAACGCGCCACCCTGATGGTCGACGACGCCCACGGCCTCGGCGTATTCGGCGAGCACGGCGCCGGCAGCCTCGACGCCGCGAACCTGGGCCAGCACGAGGTGCCGCTGCTGATGGCCACGCTGGGCAAGGCGCTCGGCTGCAGCGGGGCCTTCATCGCCGGCCCGGCCGCGCTGATCGACGGCCTGGTGCAGTTCGCACGCCCGTACATCTACACCACCGCGATGCCGCCGGCGCTGGCCGCCGCCGCGCTCGAAGCGGTGCAACTGGCGCAGTCCGAAGGATGGCGGCGCGAAAAGCTCGCCGCGCTGATCGCCCGCTTCCGCCACGGCGCCGCCGGACTCGGCCTGCCGCTGGCGGCATCGGCCAGCGCGATCCAACCACTGCTGCTGGGCAGCTCCGAGGCTGCGCTGACTGCGGCGCAGGCACTGGAACGGCAAGGCCTGCTGGTGACCGCGATCCGTCCGCCGACCGTGCCCGCCGGCCAGGCGCGGCTGCGCATCACCCTGTCGGCGGCGCACGAGGAAGCCCACATCGACCGGTTGCTGGGCGCACTGGAAACACTGCATCTGCCGCCGGCGCGGCAGGCGCTCCCGGGCGACCACGTATAATCGCCGCCTGCTCTGCCGATTCCCCCGCATGTCGATCGTCAACATCTCCGCCTACAAGTTCATCAGCCTGGACGACCTGCCCGCGCTGCGCGAGCGGCTGCTCGCGCGCTGCGAAGCGCTGGCACTGAAGGGCACGATCCTGCTGGCGCCGGAAGGCATCAACCTGTTCCTGGCCGGCAGCCGCGGGCAGATCGACGGCTTCATGGCCACGCTGCACGACGATCCGCGCTTCGCCGACGTCGCGCCGAAGGAATCGTCGTCGGACAGCGTGCCGTTCGGCCGCCTGCGCGTACGCCTGAAGCGCGAGATCATCACCATGCGCCTGTCCACCATCCGCCCCGAAGGCGGCCGCGCACCGGCGGTGGATGCGCCCACCCTGCAGCGCTGGCTGGACCGGGGCCACGACGACGACGGCCGCGAGGTGCTGCTGCTGGATACGCGCAACGACTACGAGACCGACCTCGGCAAGTTCCCGCAGGCGATCGACTACCGCCTCGCCAGCTTCACCGGCTTCCCCGCTGCGATCGCCGCGGACCGCGCGCGCTACCGGGACAAGACCATCGTCTCGTACTGCACCGGCGGCATCCGCTGCGAGAAGGCCGCGCTGCACATGCAGGACCTCGGCATGGAGCACGTCTACCAACTCGACGGCGGCATCCTGAAGTACCTCGAACAGACCGGCGGCGCGCACTGGCAGGGCGACTGCTTCGTGTTCGACGGGCGCGGCGCCGTGGACAAACGGCTGCTGCCCGCGCAGGACGCCGGCGCATGAGCCTGTACGTCGACCAGCGCGGCCGCGGCCCGCTGCCGCTGGTGCTGCTGCACGGCTGGGCCATGCACGGCGGCGTGCTGGTGCCGCTGGTCGAGGCGCTGGAAGACCAATGCACAATGTACGTGGTCGACCTGCCCGGCCACGGCCGGTCGCGCGACTGCGGGCTGCCGCTGGAACCGCGCGCCTGCGCCGCGGCGATCGCCAGGGTCACGCCGCCGGCGTTCTGGCTGGGCTGGTCGCTGGGCGGCACCATCGCGCTGACCGCCGCGCTGGAGCTGCCGCGGCAGGTGCGCGGGCTGGCGATGCTGTGCGCCACGCCGAAGTTCGTGCGCGACGCGGGCTGGCCGCACGGCGCCGACGGCCCGCTGGTGCATCAGCTGGCCAGCGACCTGGAAACCGACTACCACGCCACCATCGAGCGCTTCCTGGCGCTGGAGGCGATGGGCAGCACCGACCCGCGCGGCGAACTGCGCCACCTGCGCGAGCTGGTGTTCGCCCGCGGCGAACCCGACCTGCGCGTGCTGCAAGAAGGCATCCGCATCCTGGAAACCAGCGATCGCCGCGCCGGCCTGCCCGACCTCGCCGTGCCCAGCGCCTGGATCAGCGGCCGCCGCGACCGGCTGGTGCCGCCGCAGGCGATGCAATGGTCGGCCAGCCAGTGCGGCGGCAGCTATACCGAGATCCAGCAAGCCGGCCACGCACCGTTCTTCGGCCACGCCGATGCAGTCGCCCAGGCGCTGCAACCGCTGCTGGCGCCCCTTCCTCTTGAGCAGGCGCGATGAGCGACTTCCAACTCGACCCCAAACAGGTACGTCGCCACTTCGGCCGTGCCGCCACCAGCTACGAACAGCACGACGCGCTGCAACGCGAGGTGCAGGCCGCCCTGCTCGATCGCCTGGATTTCTACCTGGAGGCGCCGCAGCGCGTGGTCGACGTCGGCGCCGGCACTGGTCGCGGCACCGCATTGCTGAAGCAGCGTTATCCCAAGGCCGAGGTGATCGCACTCGACCTGGCGCTGCCGATGCTGCGCGCGGCGAAGCAGCACAACAGCTGGCTGAAGCCGTTCATGCGCGTGTGCGCCGAAGCCACCCACCTGCCGCTGGCCGACCACAGCGTCGACGTGCTGCATTCCAACCTGTGCTTCCAGTGGGTCGACGACCTGCCCGCGCTGTTCGGCGAATGCATGCGCGTGCTGAAGCCCGGCGGTTTCATGGCGTTCTCCAGCTTCGGCCCGGACACCCTGAAGGAACTGCGCGCGGCCTGGGCCGAGGCCGACCAGCAGCCGCACGTGGGCCGCTTCCTCGACATGCACGACGTCGGCGACGCCATGCTCAACGCCGGCCTGCGCGACCCGGTGCTGGACGTATTCCGCTACACCCTCACCTACAGCGAGCCGCGCAAGCTGCTGGAAGAACTGCAAGGCCTCGGCGCCACCAACGCCGACCGCGCGCGCGCGCGCGGCCTCACCGGCAAGAGCCGCTACCGGCGCATGCTGGCCGCCTACGAAGCCATGCGCGTGGACGGCCGCATCCCAGCCAGCTGGGAAGTGGTCAGTGCGCACGCCTGGGGCCCGCCCGTGGGCCAACCACGCCGCGTCCCCGGCGGCGAAATCGCCAGCTTCTCGATCGACAGCCTGCGCGGCTCGCGACGCAAATAGCGCACACCGGCATGAGGGCTCCGTGCGATGTCGCGCACGGAGCCCGGTCGATCAGAAGCTGTACTTCAGCGACGCACCCGCGCCGTAGTCCGGACTGCCGTCGGCGAAGCCGGCGAGGGCATAGGCCTGCACGCGCAGGCTGTCGTTGAACTTGTGGTTCCAGTAACCGGTGAGTTCGCTCTGCGAGGCGCCGGTATCGGCGATCCGCTCGCGGTAGTAGTAGTAGGCGCCGATGTTGTCGCTGGCGCCAAGCTTGTAGTCGGCGCCGATGTTCGCGTTGAAGCCGTTCTTCAGCTGGATGTACTGCGAGCTGCCGTACTTCATCCAGCCCACGCCGCCGAACGCGGTCCAGTCGCCGCTGACCTTGTAGGTATCCAGCGAAAGGCCATAGTCGTTCTTGCCGGTACCCAGGCCCTTGTTCTCGTCGGCGGTGCCGAATTTCACCTTGCCGGTAAGATCCAGCCCAAACGTGCGGTCGGCGCTGCCGAACAACTCGTAGCCGGCCGACGCCGTGATGTCGCCCAGGCCCGAGGCCGAACCGCTGGCGGCGGTGCCTGGCGCGGGAGTCGTGCCGCCGCCGTTGCCGCGACCGCGCCCCTTCGGGTTGCCGTTGTTCACCTTGCCCACGCCGGGAATCACGTTGCCCGCACCGCTGATGTTGATGTACGGCACGGTGAGCTTGAACGTCCAGCGATCGGTCTGGTATGCCGCCGCCACCGGTACCGACCAGATGTCAGTGGTGGTGTCGGTGCCGTACTTGCCGCTGCTGTAATCGGCGCCCGCCGAAAGGCTGAAGCGGCCGCTGTCCGTCGTGGCGGCATGGGCCACCGGCGCACCGATCAGCAGCAGTCCGCCGACGATCATCCAGTGTTGTGGGTTACGCATGAAAGGTTCCTTGCTGAAAAGAGGATGGCAGCAGGCCCGGCATCACACCGGGCCTGCAGGGACTATCGCGTGTTGATGAAACCGGACTCAGCCGCCCGGGCGGCCCGCATGGTCGGGATGGTCGGGGCGTTCGGGACGCTCGGGACGATCCGGCCGGCTCGGGCGTTCAGGGCGGTCGACCTTGGCCACATGCTCGGGCTTGCTCGGACGATCGACGCCATGCACCTTGGCCAACTCGACCTTTTCCACATGCGCGTGCGTGTTTCCGTTCGCGGCGGCACTGCCGACCGCCTTCGGCGAACGCATCACGTCGCCCAGCTTGAAACCGTCGGCCTTGGCGATCTGTCCCCAGCCCTCGCCAGCGGCGCGCTGGGCCAGCACGCCGTTCAGATCGATGCTGATGCCGTCAGCCAGCACCAGCGTACCGCCGTTCAGCGCGGCAGCCATCTCGGCTGCCGTCGGGTCGGTGATACCGCTCTTGGCGAGGGTCGCCTCGGCCAGCGACAGCGCGATCTTCACGTTGCCGTAGCCCATTTGGCCGGTGGCAGGCGTGAACGTGGTGCTCGTCGTGGTTGTGGTGCCATCGGCGTTCGTGGTCACGTCGTCGAGCGTGACCGCGGTGCCGTCGCGCAACCCGGTGACGAGCGCCTGCGAATTGGTGTCCGAACCGGCGAAGTCGGCGAACTCGGTGCTCAGCCGGGTCGATTCGTTATGGGTGGAGACCGACGTATCCGGCGGCGTGGCTGTCTGCGCCATCACCGGTGCAACGGACAGTGCGCCGAGTACCGCGAGGCAGATCAGCGTGGATTTCAAATGAGGGGATTTCATGGGACGGCTCCGAAGGATGCAACGGTGGCGGAATGCCTGGCGAGACGACGCGATGTGTTTCTTCCATGCCCCTGTGTCCCTTCACATGCGGCGACGTCTCCGCGCGCATCTTTGCGTTACGCATGCACGGCACACAAGCGATGACGACGCGTCCGTTCAGCATGCATTTCACGCGCTGAACAGTGGCCACCATGGTTTCGTTCGATTGTGTGAACGGCTCGACATTTGCGGCACGTCGCCGCCCGCATCCGGCAGAGATCGAAACTTCTTGCTCCGCGGTCTGCCTAGCGCTGCCCGCCGTACCGGAAACAACCGACGAGGTGATCGTTGACCATGCCAGTCGCCTGCAGCAGCGAATAGCAGATGGTGGTGCCGACGAAGCGGAAGCCGCGCTTCTTCAGCGCCTTGCTCATGCGGTCGGACAGTTCCGTGCTGGCCGGCACGTCGGCCTGGCTGCGCCAGCGGTTGCGCAGCGGCTTGCCGTCGACGAACGACCATAGATAGCCGTCTAGACTGCCGAACTCTTCGATAACGCGGAGTGCGGCAATGGCGTTGTCGCGGGTGGAGGCGACCTTCAGGCGGTTGCGGATGATGCCGGGATCGAGCAGCAGCTTTTCCAGCTCGCGATCCGTCATCGCGGCGACGCGGGCGATCTCGAAGTGGTGGAAGGCCTTGCGGTAGTTGTCGCGCTTGGCCAGCACGGTGCGCCAGGACAGACCGGCCTGGGCACCCTCGAGACACAGGAACTCGAACAGCGCGCGGTCGTCGTGCAGCGGCGTGCCCCACTCGGTGTCGTGGTAGTCGCGCATCAGCGGGTCGCCGTTGGCGGCCCAATGGCAACGTGATGGTTCGGCAGTCTTGGTCATGATCGGCGGATGGTCGTACGGTGCCGCACAACGTAACCGACCCCGCTAGACTTGTCGCCCCACCCCGCTCCGGTTTCCCATGTCGCCCTCGCCATCACGCGGCGCGTTGTCCGCGCTGCTCGCCACCATCCTGATCTGGGCCTACAGCTGGGTGGTGATGAAACAGGTGCTGGCGTACGCCGGGCCGTTCCACTTCGCCGCGTTGCGCTACCTGCTCGGCGCCGCCGTGCTGTTCGCCGCGCTGCTGCTGTCGCGGCAATCGCTGCGGCCGCCGCCGTTGCTGCCCACGCTGCTGATCGGCCTGTGCCAGACCGCCGCGTTCCAGGGGCTGGAGCAATGGGCATTGCTCGACGGCGGCGCCGGCCACGTCGCGCTGCTGGCCTACACCATGCCGTTCTGGGCGGTACTGCTGGCGTGGCTGCTGCTGGGCGACCGCCCGACCGCGCGGCACTGGCTGGGGCTGGCGCTGGCCGCAGTCGGATTGCTGTGCATCATCGAGCCGTGGCATGACATGGGCAGCATCGTGAGCACCACCCTGGCGATCGCCGGCGGCGTCGCCTGGGCAGCCGGCACCGTGCTCAGCAAGCGCATGTTCCACCGGCATGCGCCCTCGGTGCTCAACCTCACTGCGTGGCAGATGCTGCTGGGCGGCATGGCGCTCGGCCTCCTCGCGCTGGCGGTGCCGGAGCGCGCGATCGAGTGGAACTGGGCGTTCATCGGCGGGCTGACCTACAGCGTGCTGCTGGCCTCCAGCCTGGCCTGGTGGCTGTGGTCGATCGTGCTGCAGCGGCTGTCCACCACCGTCGCCAGCGTCTCCAGCCTCGGCGTGCCGATCGTCAGCGTGCTGCTGGCCTGGCTGATCCTGCACGAGCAGCCCTCGGCGATGGAGCTGGTCGGCATCGTGTTCGTGCTGCTGGGATTGCTCGCGGTCAGCGGCGTCGGCGCACGCCGCCACCAGGGAGCACGCTGAACTATTCAGCATCCGGCTTTCGCGGCGGCGATATGATGAATCGTTGACGGATTCGCCGAGGCGTCGATGTTCGACCTGTCCCAGTGGTGGGCCCATCTGGTCGGCTGGCTGAGCGGCCATGCCGTCGTGCCCCTGCTGGATGCGCTGCACCTGGGCGGATTGAGCGGCAACCCCGACGACATCGCCGCCTCGCTGCTGATCGCCACGCTGCAGGTGGGCATCATCGGGCTGGTCTTCCGTCCGCTGGAAACCTGGTTTCCCGCCGAGCGGTGGAGCGACCGCCGGCTGACCCGGGTCGACCGCAACTACACGCTGCTGATGCTGCTGGGCATCTTCCCGCTGTTCACCTACCTGGTGCTCATGCCGTTCAGCCATCTGCTCGGCGGTGGCGGCGATGCCGTCGATACCGGCACCGGTTCGGCGCTGGCGCTGACGCACTGGGTGCCGTGGCTCGACCAGCATCCCTACGTGCTGTTTGCCGTCTACTACGTGATCTACGACTTCGTGTACTACTGGATGCACCGCACCCAGCACGCGATCCCGTGGTGGTGGGCGCTGCACAGCATGCACCACAGCACGCGCCAGATGAGTTGCTGGACCAACGACCGCGGCAGCCTGGTCGACGGCTTTCTGCAGTCGATGATCCTCGCCACGGTGGGCCTGGCGATCGGCGTGGACCCGGACGAATTCGCCTGGCTGATGCTGATCGGCGAACTGGTGCAAAACTTCTCGCACACGAACGTGCGGCTGGGCTTCGGCCGCGTGTTCGACCGCATCTTCGTCGCCCCGAAGTTCCATCGCCTGCACCACATGCTGGTCGATCCCGAGCGGCCGACGCTGCACAACTGCAACTACGGCCAGGTCCTCTCGGTGTGGGACGTGCTATTCGGCACGGCGCTGTACGGCGAGCCGCCGCGACCGACCGGCGTGGGCGACCCGATCGTCGACGCCGACAACGACCACGGCCTGGTCGGATTGCATTGGGCCGCACTGAAACGTTTCTGGGTCGCCGTGCACCAGCCCGCCGGCTGGCGGCCGGGAGAAGTGGCCTTCGGCGCGGATTACACGCCGATCCCGGTCGGCCAGCTCGACCTGCACACCCTCGCGCGGCATGCGCCGGCCGTCACCCTCGACGCGCCGGCCAGCGACAACGCCATGGCGGAATCCGCGCCGGGCTGATCCGCCCGCGGGTTCACCAGGGCAGGGCCTGCAGGTCCACGTTGCCGCCGGTGAGCACCACGCCGACGCGCCGGCCGGCAAAGCGCTGCGGCTGCTTGAGGATCGCCGCCAGCACGGTGGCGCTGGACACTTCCACCACCTGCTTCAGCTCCGTCCACAGCAGCCGCATCGCGGCGATGGTCTCAGCGTCGCTGACCGTAATCACTTCCACGTGGTGCGTGCGCAGCGCGTCGAGGTTGCGCTCGCCCACCAGCGCGCGCAGGCCGTCGCAGACCGTGTCGGGCACCACCGTGGTGACCCGCGTGCCGTGCGCCAGCGATTGCGCCGCGTCGTCGGCGCCCAGCGGCTCGGCACCGAACAGGCTCAAGGCCGGGTTCATCGCATGCGCGGCGATCGCCACGCCGCTGGCCAAGCCGCCGCCGCCGACCGGCGTGATCAGCGCATCCAGCCCGGGCGCCTGCTGCAGAAGTTCCAGCACCAGCGTGCCCTGCCCGGCCATCACCCGGGTATCGGCATACGGATGCACCAGCTCCGCGCCGGTGGCGCGCTGCACCTCGGCGCACATCGCCTCGCGCGCGGCCTGGGTCGGCGCGCAGCGATGCAGGATCGCGCCGGCGCGTTCGATCGCCTCGAGCTTGGCGCGCACCGCGCCTTCCGGCACCACCACGTGCGCAGCGATGCCGCGCGTGGCGGCGGCCAGCGCCAGCGCGTTGCCGTGGTTGCCGGAGGAATGCGTGACCACGCCGCGCGCGGCCTGCTCGTCGCTGAGCGACCACACCGCGTTGCAGGCGCCACGGAACTTGAACGCGCCGCCGCGCTGCAGGTGTTCCGCCTTGAAGTGCAGCTCGGCACCGGCCAGCGCATCCAGCGCCGCGCTGCGCAACACCGGGGTCACCCGCGCGTGCGGCGCGATGCGCGCGGCGGCGTCGCGGACCTGTTCGAAACTGGGCAATGCATTCATCACGATTCGATCTCCACACCACAACGGAAACGGCGTTCGGCACCGGGCTCCAGGCGCACCGCCTCGGCGCACTCGGGCCGGTTGAACGCATCGGCCATGCATTCCATCGGCTCCAGCGCGACCGCACGGCGCGCATCGCGGCTCACCGTGTCGGCGGTGAACGCGTGCATCACGCCGGATTCCTGCCAGACCGCGATGCCGAAACCGCTGGCCGGATCGCGCAGGCGGGTGCGGATGCGGCCGTCGGCGTCCGCCTCCAGGTCGGTATAGCCCTGGTCGAGGATGCTGTCGCCGATCCGCCGTGGTTCGCGGAAATCCAGCGCCGGCGCATCGTCCAGTGCCACGTACGCCTCCGTCCCGGCCAGCGCGATCAGGTCGGCGCCGGTGCGGATCAGGGTCTGCGCGGGAATCTGCAGCTGCCAGCCATCGACCTCGCCCGCGGCCACGCGGAAATACGGATGCCAACCGAAGAAGCACGGCGCCGCGCTGTCGCCGACGTTGCGCATGCGCGCTTCCAGGGTGAGGCCGCCGGCATCCAGGGTGTACGTCACGGCGAGGTCGATCGCGTGCGGATAACCCGGCTGCGGACGGATCGCGGACGTGGCCAGGGTGACTTGCGCGCTGCTGTCGTCGGCGCTCAAGGCGGCGATGTCGAAATCCGCGTCGCGCACGAAACCATGCCGGCTGGCGCGCGCGGCGCCGGCGACGCCGGGCTGCAGGTCCTGCGGCTGGCCGTCGAAGCGGTAACGCGCATCGGCGATCCGCCCGGCGAACGGCACCATGATCGCGAAGCGCGAACCGGGACGCGCGGCCACTTCGGCCGCGTCGCGATAACCATCGGCGAGGTCGCGCGCGGCACCGGCGAAAACCACCTCGAAGCCGAGCAGGGCCGCACCATGCCGCGCGATGCGGATTCGCCGACTGCCGTCGGCATCGGCCAGCACCACGATGTCCTGCCCGCCGAGGCGGCTGCGCCCGGCGGCATATCGCGTCGCACTCACGGGGGTTCTCCTGCCGTTGAAACACCCCATGTTAACCTGAACAGTCCCCATCCCCGTCGTCGTTCTCCCATGCACGCACTCCCTCAACAGCCTTCAGCGTCGATCCGCCTCAGCGACTACCGCGCGCCCGCCTGGCGGGTGGAGACCGTCGAGCTGGATTTCGACCTCGGCATCGACGCCAGCGAAGTGACCGCTGGCCTGCTGCTGCGGCGCGACCCCGCGCAGGACGCGCCGCTGCGACTGGACGGCGAGAACCTGCAGCTGCTGTCGATCAGGCTGGACGGTCGGCAGCTGCCCGCCACGGCGTACCGCTACGCCGGCAACGTGCTGGAAGTCGACGGCGCCCGCGACGGCAGCGTGCTGGAAACCCGCGTGCGGCTGCGCCCGGCCGCGAACACCGCGCTGGAAGGCCTGTACCTGTCCGGCTCGCGCGAGGCCGGCTTCCTGCTGACCCAGTGCGAGGCCGAGGGTTTTCGCCACATTACCTTCTTCCCCGACCGGCCCGACGTACTGTCCAGCTACACGGTCACCCTGCGCGCCGACCGCGCGCGCTTTCCGGTGCTGCTGGCCGGCGGCAACCCGGACGGCGCCGGCGAGCTGGAGGGCGGCCGGCACTGGGCGCGCTTCATCGACCCGCATCCGAAGCCGAGCTATTTGTTCGCCCTGGTCGCCGGACGGCTGGAAAAGATCGAGCGCGACTACGTCACCGCCGACGGCCGCGCCGTGCAGCTGAAGATCTGGGCCGAGGCGGACGCGATCGACCGTTGCCACTACGCGATGGACGCGCTGGAACGTTCGATGCGCTGGGACGAACAGGCCTACGGCTGCAACTACGACCTGGATGTGTTCCACGTCGTCGCCACCCATGACTTCAACATGGGCGCGATGGAGAACAAGGGCCTCAACATCTTCAACGCGAAGTGCCTGCTGGCCGAACCGGACTCGACCACCGACGACGAGTACCGCCACGTCGAGGCGGTGGTGGCGCACGAGTACTTCCACAACTGGAGCGGCAACCGCGTCACCTGCCGCGACTGGTTCCAGCTGTCGCTGAAGGAAGGGCTGACCGTGTTCCGCGAGCAGAGCTTCTCGGCCGACATGAACTCGGCGCCGCTGAAGCGCATCGAGGACGTCGCCCTGCTGCGCCGCGCGCAGTTCCCCGAGGACGCCGGCCCGCTGGCGCATCCGGTGCGCCCGGCGCAGTACAGCGAGATCAACAATTTCTACACCGCCACCGTCTACGAGAAAGGCGCCGAGCTGGTGCGCATGCTGGCCGGCGCGCTGGGCCGGGATGGCTTCCGCCGCGGCATGGACCGCTACTTCGCGCGCAACGACGGCCGCGCCGCCACGATCGAGGATTTCCTCGCCGCGCTGGGCGAGGCGAACCGTACCGACCTCACGCCCTACCTCGCCTGGTACGGCCAGGCCGGCACGCCGCGGCTGAAGGCGCACGGCCATTACGATGCGGCCAGGCACGAGTACACCCTGACCCTGGCCCAGCACATGCCGGGCAACCACGGCACGGAAGCCCGGCCACCGTTGCCGATCCCGGTCAAGCTGGCGCTGTTCACACCCCACGGCGACATGCTGCCGCTGCATCTGGACGGCCAGACGTCCAAAACGGGCAACGAGCTCGTGGTGGTGCTGGCCCAGGCCGAGCAGAACTTCGTTTTCACCAATGTCGCTACTGCGCCGGTACCCTCGCTGCTGCGCGGGTTTTCCGCGCCGGTGATCCTGGAATGCGACTACACGCCGGACGAGCTGGCGTTGCTGCTGGCCCACGACGTCGACGGCTTCAACCGCTGGGAGGCCGGCCAGCAACTCGCCGCGCGCGCCTACGAGGACTTGCGCGACGGCACCGCTGCCATCGCCCTGCAAGCCTGGTGCGATGCGCTGGCCAAGCTGTTCGACAACGCCGCCATCGACGACGCGCTGCTGGCCGACCTGCTGACGCCGCCGGGCGAGGTCGAACTGGCCGAGCGCGAAAGCGCGATCGATCCGCAGCGCATCCACAGCCTGCGCCAGACGCTGCAGCAGCGGCTGGCGGAGCGGCTGGGCGCCCTCGCCCTGCGCCAGCGTTACGCGGCGCTGGTTGCGCATACCACGATCGAACTCGATGCGATCAGCCAGGCACGTCGCCGGCTCAAGCGCCGCGTGCTGGAGCTGCTGGCGCTGCTCGACCACGACGGCGCCTGCGAACTGGCGGCCGGACAGTACCGTGACGCGCCCGGCATGACCGACCGTCTCGCCGCGCTGGCCGTACTGGTGCGAAACGATGCCGCACAAGTTGGCGCGGCGCTGCACGACTATCGCGAACGCCATGCCGACAACGCGCTGGCGCTGGACAAGTGGTTCGCGGTGCAGGCGCAGCTGCCGGGCGAACCCGCGCTGGATCGCGTGCGCGCACTGGAGCACGATGCCGCGTTCACGCTGAAGAACCCGAACCGGGTGCAGTCGCTACTGGGCGCCTTCGTGCGCAACAACCCCAGCGGTTTCCACCGCCTCGACGGCGCCGGCTACCGGCTGCTGGCCGAACGGCTGGTGGCGCTGGATGCGTTGAACCCGCAAGTCGCGGCACGCCTGGCCACGGCATTCAACGGCTGGCAGCGCCTGGAACCGCAGCGGCGCGAGGCCGCGCGTGCGGCGATCGTGGAACTGGCCGGGCATCGCGGGCTTTCCCGCAACCTGGCCGAAATCATCGGCAGCGTGCTGAACCACTGATCGAACGCGGCGGCATTGAGCCTGTTCCGCGTAGTCGCCTGGTGTGCGTAGCGGTATCGCCACGCACACGGGCGGGATGTTTCATTCAGACGGCCAGATGATCGAGTGCATCGAGCAGGCTCTGCATGCGCGACTCCAGGTTCGGCTGCAGCGTCTCGCGCTCGCTGTCTTCGCGCTCGCTCAAGCCGTCGATGGCCATCTCGACTTGGCCAAGTTCGACCAGCAGGTCATGATGCGGATAAACCGGTTGGAAATCGAAGCTCATGTCCATGGCGTATTCCTCTGGTCGGTAACGAAGGAGATGCAACCGCCATGCCAATGTGTGATGCCAATCACGGCTGATTCACGCTTTTCATCACACGACTGACGCTGCACGTCATCTGCTGCCGCGATCGGGCACAAAATCCCTTTTCAGTCACCCCATGTTCACGCATTTGCGGTGAATATCGACCTGCGTTTACGGCAGCAGCCGCTGCTCATCGCCAGATGGTTTCCGGTTTCTGGCGTCCGGCAATACGGTCATCCTGGATTCCCCCTGTTCCTGAGACCGCCGGACGCCAGATCTATCAGCACAAGGCCCCGCGGCCACCAAGCCGCGGGGCCTTGTCTTTGTGGGGTTTGGCGGACTTTCCTGGCGCACAAAAGGCGACGGCACCCCGAAGGGTGCCGTCTTGCTTCCTTTCCTGGTACGCGATCGAACCCCTGTCCGTCCGATCTCGGCGCGCGTGGTCGCGCAGCGTCTGCCCCTGAAAGTGCTGGTTCTTGGAAGCAGGAAACGTGCCATCCGATCCGATCGGCTCGCAAGGCGTTGATGGCGTTACCATGGCGCCCCGTTTCGTCACTTTTTGCACGCTCAGGTCAGTTCGATGCGCCATCCGACCCACTACGACGTCATCGTGATCGGCGGCGGCCACGCCGGCACCGAAGCCGCGCTGGCCGCCGCGCGCGCCGGTGCGCGCACGCTGCTGCTCAGCCACAACATCGAGACGATCGGCCAGATGAGCTGCAATCCCGCCATCGGTGGCATCGGCAAGGGCCACCTGGTCAAGGAAATCGACGCGCTCGGTGGGGCGATGGCGCACGCCGCCGATCGCGCCGGCATCCAGTGGCGCACGCTGAACGCATCGAAGGGGCCGGCCGTGCGCGCCACCCGCTGCCAGGCCGACCGCGCGCTGTACAAGGCGGCGATCCGCCACACGGTGGAAACCCAGCCGAACCTCGAGCTGTTCCAGCAGGCGGTGGACGACCTGATCATCGAGCACGGCCGCGTCACCGGCGTGGTCACCCAGATGGGCTTGTCGTTCGGCGCGACGACCGTCGTACTCACCGCCGGCACCTTCCTCGCCGGCAAGATCCACATCGGTCAGGCGCAGTACGCCGGAGGCCGTGCCGGCGATCCGCCGGCCAGCACGCTAGCGACGAAGCTGCGCGAGCTGCCGGTCGCCGCCGACCGCCTGAAGACCGGAACGCCGCCGCGCATCGACCTGCGCAGCATCGACTTCAGCGGCCTGGAAGAGCAGCCCGGCGACGCGCCGGCGCCGGTGTTCTCCTACCTCGGTTCGCGCGACGAGCACCCGCGCCAGGTCAGCTGCTGGATCACCCACACCAGCGAGCAGACGCACGAGATCATTCGCGGCGCGCTGGATCGTTCGCCGTTGTACACCGGCCAGATCGAGGGCGTCGGCCCGCGCTACTGTCCGTCGATCGAGGACAAGGTGGTGCGCTTCGCCGAGAAGTCGTCGCACCAGATCTTCATCGAGCCGGAAGGGCTGGACACGTTCGAGATCTATCCGAACGGTATCTCCACCTCGCTGCCGTACGACGTGCAGCTGGCCCTGGTGCATTCGATCAAGGGCTTTGAACACGCCCACATCACCCGCCCCGGCTACGCGATCGAGTACGACTACTTCGATCCGCGCGGACTCCACCCGTGGCTGGAGACCAAGGCGATCCCCGGCCTGTACTTCGCCGGCCAGATCAACGGCACCACCGGCTACGAGGAAGCCGCCGCGCAGGGCCTGATCGCCGGCCTCAACGCCGCGCTCGCGGTGCAGGGCAAGGCACCGTGGTATCCGCGCCGCGACGAGGCGTACATCGGCGTGCTGATCGACGACCTCACCAGCAACGGCACGATCGAGCCGTACCGCATGTTCACCTCACGCGCCGAATACCGGCTGCACCTACGCGAGGACAATGCCGACCTGCGCCTCACCGAGAAGGGTTTCGAACTCGGCGTGGTACCGCAAGCGCGCTTCGACGCCCTGCGTGCCAAGCGCGAGGCCGTGGAGCGCGAGCTGCAGCGTTTGGGCGCACTGTGGGTGACCCCGGCGAACGCGCGCGGCGCGGCGGTCGAGCGCCAGCTCGGCATCGCGGTCAGTCGCGAGACCAGCGCCATCGACCTGCTGCGCCGGCCCGAACTCGATTACGCCACGCTCGCCGCCGTTCCCGAACTGGGGCCGCCGGTGCAGCGCGCCGACGTCGCCGCGCAGGTCGAGGTGCAGGTGAAATACGCCGGCTACCTCGAGCGCCAGCGCGAGGAAATCGAACGCCAGCGCCGCCACGAGCACCTGGCGATTCCCGCCGGCTTCGACTACGACAAGGTGCGCGGGCTGTCGGCCGAAGTACTGCTGAAACTGAAGCGTTCGCTGCCGGCCACGGTCGGCCAGGCCGCGCGCGTCAGCGGCATCACCCCCGCGGCGATCTCGCTGTTGCTGGTGCACCTGAAGCGCCGCGACGCCGCCTGAGCTGTCCGCGCGGCAACCCGCTCATGGCATCATGCGCACCTTGACCAAGACGGGAGCGCAAGCATGGAGATCTGGATCGGCCGCGACGGCGAACGGCATGGCCCCTACCAGGAAGACGACGTGCGCCAGTGGCTGCGCAGCGGCCAGGTAAGCCCGCAGGATCTGGCCTGGTACGAGGGCCTCGCCGATTGGCAACCGTTGTCGGTACTGTTTCCCGACACGCCGCCCGCGCCGCCACCCGCCGCCAGCAACCCCTACGCTGCACCCACCGCCCCCTTGCTGCCGCAGACCACCGCCGCGGCGCTGGAGGATCATGCCGGCTTCTGGAAGCGCGTGGCTGCCTACATCCTCGACGGGATCATCCTGTACATCCCGCAGATGCTGATCGAGAAGGCGTTCGGCGGCGATGCCGCCAAGGCGGCGCTGAAGCAGGCCAGCCTGGATGCGGTGGGCAACCCCGATGCCATGATGGCAGCCAACATGCATTACTACTCCACGATGTGGCCGGCGATGCTGCTCATCCTGGTGATGGGCGTGCTGTACTTCGCCCTGTGCGAAAGTTCGGCCTGGCAAGGCACGCTGGGCAAGCTGGCGCTGGGCATCCGGGTCACCGACCTGCAGGGCAAACGGATCAGCTTCCCACGCGCGCTGGGCCGCTACTTCGCCAAGATCCTCAGCGCCATCATTCTGGGCATCGGTTTCCTCATGGTCGCCTGGACCCAGCGCAAGCAGGGCCTGCACGACATGATCTGCGACACCCTGGTACTGAACGGCCGCGCCAGCGAGTTCAAGCCGACGCAGGCATCGTCCGGCAACCGCAACTCGTTCAGCGCCTGATCCAGCAACCTCGCCACGGCGCCGCGGTCGATCCGCGGCGCCGTTCTCGTTTGCGCGACGGCGCGCCCGCAGCCACTTGTTATCATCGACAGCTTGACCCTCTTCACCCGGCGCCACGCGCCGTCGCAAGGAATTGAAAGCCGCTCATGCTCAGCATCGAACAACGCATCGCCAACGACATCGCCGCCAGAACCGAACAGGTGCAGGCGGCCGTCGACCTGCTGGACGGCGGCGCCACCGTGCCGTTCATCGCGCGCTACCGCAAGGAAGTCACCGGCGGCCTCGACGACACCCAGTTGCGCCTGCTGGAAGAACGCCTGCGCTACCTGCGCGAACTGGAAGAACGCCGCACGGCGATCCTCGCCAGCGTCGAGGAACAGGGCAAGCTCGGCGATGCGTTGAAGGCCGACCTGCTCGCCGCCGACACCAAGGCACGGCTGGAGGACTTGTACCTGCCGTTCAAGCCGAAGCGCCGCACCAAGGCGCAGATCGCGCGCGAGGCCGGACTGGAGCCGTTGGCGCTGGGCCTGCGCGAGGATCCCACGCTGTCGCCGGAGACGTTCGCCGAAGCGTTCGTCGACGCGGACAAGGGCATCGCCGACGTGCGTGCCGCGCTGGACGGCGCGCGCGCAATCCTGATGGAGTCGATCGCCGAGGATGCCCACCTGGTCGGCGAGCTGCGCGACTGGCTGTGGTCGCAGGGACAGATCCGCGCCAAGGTGGTCGAGGGCAAGGAGAACGAAGGCGCGAAGTTCCGCGACTACTTCGACCACGTCGAGCCGATCGCGAAGATCCCCTCGCACCGCCTGCTGGCGCTGATGCGCGCGCGCAACGAGGGCGTGATCGAACTCGAGCTCGCCCCCGCCGCCGACAGCGAGCAGGGCCACGCCGAGGGCGAAGGCCGCGTCGCCGCCCACGCGGACATCCACAACCGCGGCCGCGCCGCCGATGCGTGGCTGCGCGAGACGGTGCGCCTGACCTGGCGCGTGAAGCTGCACCTGCACCTCACCCTGGACCTGTTCGGCCGCGTGCGCGAAGGCGCCGAGGACGAGGCGATCCGCGTGTTCGGCGACAACCTGAAGGATCTGATGCTGGCCGCCCCTGCCGGCGCGAAGACGGTGATGGGGCTGGACCCGGGCATCCGCACCGGCTGCAAGGTCGCGGTGGTCGACGCCACCGGCAAGCTGCTGGCCACCGACACGATCTACCCGCTGGAGCCGCGCCGGCAGTGGAACGAATCGCTGGTGTCGCTGGCGAAGCTGTGCAAGCAACATGGCGTGGATCTGATCGCGATCGGCAACGGCACCGGCTCGCGCGAGACGGACAAACTGGCCGGCGAGCTGATCAAGAAGCTGGCCGACGCGAAGTTGTCGAAGATCGTGGTGAGCGAGGCCGGCGCCTCGGTGTATTCCGCCTCCGAACTCGCCGCGAAGGAATTCCCGGAACTCGACGTGAGCCTGCGCGGCGCCGTCTCGATCGCGCGCCGCCTGCAGGACCCGCTGGCCGAACTGGTGAAGATCGAGCCGAAGGCGATCGGCGTGGGCCAGTACCAGCACGACGTCAACCAGATCAAGCTGGCGCGCGCGCTGGACGCGCGGGTCGAGGACTGCGTCAACGCCGTCGGCGTGGACGTGAACACCGCTTCCGCCGCGCTGCTGTCGCGCGTGGCCGGGCTGTCGGCGTCGGTGGCCGAGAACGTGGTGAAGCACCGCGACGCGAACGGTCCGTTCCCGAACCGCAAGGCGCTGCTGAAGGTGCCGCGCCTCGGCGACAAGGCGTTCGAGCAGTGCGCCGGCTTCCTGCGCGTGTCCGGCGGCGACAATCCGCTGGATGCCAGCGCGGTGCATCCGGAAGCGTACCCGGTGGTCGAACGGATCATCGCGCAATGCGGCCGCGAGGTGCGCAACATCATCGGCGACAGCGGCTTCCTGCGCGGCCTCAAGCCCGAGCAGTTCACCGATGAAAAGTTCGGCGTGCCGACCGTGCGCGACATCCTGAAGGAACTGGAAAAGCCCGGTCGCGACCCGCGTCCGGAGTTTGTCGCCCCGAGCTTCGCCGAAGGCGTCGAGGACGTGAAGGACCTCAAGCCCGGCATGATCCTGGAAGGCCGCGTCACCAACGTGGCCGCGTTCGGCGCGTTCGTCGACATCGGCGTGCACCAGGACGGCCTGGTGCACGTCTCGGCGCTGTCGCACACCTTCGTCAAGGATCCGCGCGACGCGGTGAAGGCCGGCGACATCGTCAAGGTCAAGGTGATGGAAGTGGACCTGCCGCGCCAGCGCATCGGCCTCAGCATGCGCCTGGACGACGAACCGGGCCAGGCGCGCGCCGGCCGCCCGGGTGGCGGCGGCGATGTTCGCGGCGGCCAGCGCGATACCCGCGGCCCGCGTCCGGGTGGCACTGCCCCGAAGCCCGCGCCCACTCCGGCCAACAGCGCGTTCGCCGATGCACTGACGCGCGCGATCAAGCGCTGAACGCCCGTGCAGCCTCGCATGCGGCGGCGGTGCACTGCAGCATGCGGTTCCGTATGGAATGCCGTAACGTAACATCCAGCTAACAGGGCCATCCCGGTCCAGGAGTGTCAGCATGCTTCGTATCCGCCACCTGGCAGGCGCCATCGCCACCACTTTGCTGTTCAGCACGGCCGCTGCAGCCACCGATTTCAGCAACGTCATTGTTTTCGGCGACAGTCTCAGCGACGGCGGCAACATCTCGCTGGCCACCGCGCCCGGCATCCAGCCGCCGCTGCGTTTCACCACCAATCCCGGCACCACCGCGGCGGAGAACGTGGCGGCTGGCCTCGGCTTCACGCTGGCCCCGTCGGTTGCCGGCGGTACCGACTTCGCCTGGGGCGGCGCGGGTTTCGTCAACAACGTGGCTGCCGTACCGACCATTCCGCAACAGCTGCAGATGTACCTGGGCGCGAACGGCGGCAAGGCCGATTCCCATGCCCTGTACCAGGTCTGGGGCGGCGCGAACGACATCTTCTACCTGAGCAGCGCACTGACCGATCCGAACGCGATCGCCGCCGGTGCCGTCAACGCGGCGCAGACCGAACTCGGCCTGCTCGGTGGCCTGCAGGCGGCCGGTGCCCGCTACGTGGTGGTGTACAACCTCCCCGACCTCGGCAAGACCCCTTCGGCTGCCGCCGGCGGTGCGGCCGCCCAGGCCGGCGCCAGCCAGCTCGCCGTGCTCTACAACGGCGTGCTCAGCAGCGGCCTCGGCCAGCTCAGCAACAATGGCCTGAACATCATCCCGGTGAACACCTACGCCCTGCTCAACGAGGTGATCGCCAACCCGTCCGCCTACGGCTTCAGCAACGTCACCGCCCCGGCCTGCGGCGCCGGCTCCAGCTCGGTGCAATGCGGCCCGCAGGGCTCGGGCTTGCCGTACACCTATGCGTCGGGCACCGACCAGACCTACCTGTTCGCCGACGGCGTGCACCCGACCACCGCCGCCCACGCGATGCTCAGCCAGTACGTGCTGTCGGTGATCCACGCGCCGGAACAGATTTCGCTGCTTGGCGAAGCGCCGCTGGCGGCCAGCACCGTGCAGAACCGCGTGATCCGCGACCAGATGCTGACCGAGGGCAAGGATGGCGATACCCGCGCCTTCGTCAATATTGATTACGGCCAGCAACGCTTCGACGCCAGTGACAGTTCCCCACGCACCACCAGCGACAATTTCAACTTCACGCTGGGCGCGAACCTCTTTGCCGGCGAGCATGTCACGGCGGGCGTGGCTCTCGGCATCGGCCAGCACAACGCCGATTTTTCCGGTGGCGGCGGCTACAAGCTGCAGGACATCAGCGGCCTGGGCTATCTCGGCTACCGCAACGGTGGCGGCTACGTGGGCGGCTACGTCAACTTCGGTCAATCCAACTTCAAGGACATCGAACGCCGCATGAGCATCGGCACCATGCAGCGTACCGAAACCGGCAAGGCCGACGGCTCGCATCTGGGCGGCGGGCTCACCGGCGGATGGTGGTTTGATCTCGCCGACAAGCTGCAGACCGGGCCCTTCGCCACCCTCGACTGGCAGACCGTGAAGATCAGCGGCTACAGCGAGAACGGCGGCGACAGCAGCGCGATGTGGTTCGGCCGGCAGCAGCGCGACTCCCTGCTGTCCACGCTGGGCTGGCGCCTGCGCGGCCAGTGGCAGGTCAACAACCTGCTGATGTCGCCGTATGTCGAGCTGGGCTGGAACCATGACAGCAAGGCCGATCAACGCATGGTCAGCGCAGGCCTCACCAGCATGAACGGCACGTTCGCCCTGCCCGGCTTCAGTCCGGACAAGAGCTGGGGCACCGCTTCATTGGGCCTGTCCGCCCAGCTCACCCCGAGCGTGCAAAGCTGGATCGGCTATAGCGGTCGCTTCAGCGACAACAGCCAGAAGTACAACAGCGTCAATATGGGTGTACGGATCACCCTCTGATCCGGCAAGCCCGTGGCTCGGCCCCCGGGCCGAGCCGTAAAAAAAGCCGTCCGCTGATGCGGACGGCTTTTTTGTGGACCTCCCGCCGGACGCGGGAAGACGCGGACGCTATGGCGACTTACTTGTTCTTGCCGCCGGTCGCCATGCTGAGGATGGCCATGGCCTGCTTCTTCATCGTCGCCGCCGCAGCGGGATCGAGCGCCTGCACGTCGCTGCCGACCTGGTGCTGCTTCAGCACCAGCGTGCCGTCATCGCTCCAGCCGGCACGGTCGACCGCACTCGGCTTGCCGTCGCGGTTCGCCTTGGTCTCCTGCACGATCGCCCACGGCTTGCCGTTCTTGTAGGCGTAATCGGTGCTGGTATAGCCCTTGTCGCCGTAGTCGACTTCCTCGCGGATGAACTTCACTTCACCGGCCTGGCGGAACAGCTGCCAGCCACGCGAATCGTTGGCCTCCAGCTTGGTGCCGTGGCTGATCTTCATGCCGCCGATCTGCGCCTTGGCCTCGTCGAAATCGGCCAGGACCTTCTCGCTGGGGGTCTGCTCCGCCACCAGTTCGATCGCCACGCCATCGTTCTTGCTGCCCTTGGCCAGCACCGGCGCCTGGATCGGCATCGAATACTTGCGGTCGCCGTCGGTCAGATTCGCCTGGATCACGTACAGGTCGTTCGGCTTCACCTCGGCCGGATTGAAGGTCAGCGTGAACGACTGCGGGAACGAGCCAGCCGGCGCCGTCTTGCTGGCCAGCGGGGCGGAGCCCACGGCCGTGGACGACACGTCGACCAGGTTCAGCACCAGGGTGGCGTTCGCCGACGGCGCGGGCGTGCCGGCGCGCAGCGAGATCGTGCCGCTTACCTGGTTCGGGATCTGGGGAGCGGCAGCGGCCGTGTTCGCGGCGGCGGGCGCAGTGGAGTCCGTCTGCTGCGACGGATGGGAAGCGTTGTTGCAACCCGCCAGTGCCAGTGCCGCGACCGACATCAGCGACAAAACCGTCTTGCGCATGGGAAAACCTCATCAACGTGAAAACAAGCACGAGGTCGTTCAGGCGCTCTGCGCCACGACTCTACGCGGGGGAAGTTCCAAGCATAGCCCAAAAAAGGCGGCACGGAAAAGTCAAGCCATCCAATGGCCTACCATGCGCCGGCGTACGCTGCCCGGAACAGCGGCCACATCAAGGGCGCCGCAGGGCCCGGTGCGCGATGTCACGGCGGCAGAACGCGCCGTCGTAACGGATCCGGGCGACTGCGGCATAGGCACTTTCGCGCGCCGCCGCGATGTCGTCACCCAGGGCGCAGACGGTCAGCACGCGGCCCCCGGCGGTGACCACGCGGTCCGCCGCGTCGAGTCGGGTGCCGGCATGAAACACCTTCACGTCGGCACCCGCTGGCGCGTCGAGGCCGTCGATCACGTCGCCCAAGCGCACCCGGCCCGGATAACCGCCAGCCGCCATCACCACACCGATCGCCGGGCGCGCATCCCAGCGCGCCCGGGCCTGCTCCAGCCGGCCGTCCAGCGCGGCGTCGATCAACTCGACCAGATCCGACTTCAGGCGCAGCATGATCGGCTGCGTTTCCGGATCGCCGAAGCGCACGTTAAACTCGATCACCTTCGGCACACCCGACTTGTCGATCATCAGGCCGGCGTAGAGGAAGCCGATGAACGGCGCGCCCTCGGCCGCCATGCCGTGCAGGGTCGGCTCGATCACTTCCTTCAGGATGCGCTGCTCGACTTCCGGCGTGACCACCGGCGCCGGCGAATACGCGCCCATGCCGCCGGTGTTCGGGCCGAGGTCGCCCTCGTCGCGGCGCTTGTGGTCCTGGCTGGAAGCCATCGGCAGCGCGTGGCTGCCGTCGCTGATCACGATGTAGCTGGCTTCCTCGCCGTCGAGGAATTCCTCGATCACCACCCGCGCCGAGGCCTCGCCGAACGCGTGCGCGCCGAGCATGTCGTGCAGCGCCAGTTCCGCATCGGCCAGGGTCAGCGCCACCACCACGCCCTTGCCGGCGGCGAGGCCGTCGGCCTTGATCACGATCGGCGCGCCATGCTTGCGCACGTACGCCAGCGCCGGATTCAGTTCGGTGAACACCGCATAGTGCGCGGTGGGAATGTTGTGCCGCTGCAGGAAATCCTTGGCGAACGCCTTGGAGCCTTCCAGCTGCGCGGCGATCGCGCGCGGCCCGAAGATGCGCAGGCCGGCGGCGCGGAACTTGTCGACCACGCCGGCCACCAGCGGCACCTCGGGGCCAACCACGGTCAGCCCGATTTTTTCGCGCTTCGCCAGCTGCAGCAGGCCATCGAGATCATTCATCGCGACGTCGGCGTTGCGCACGCCCGGCTCGCGCGCAGTGCCGGCGTTGCCGGGCGCCACGATCACTTCGTCGACCTGCGAGGATTGCCTGAGCTTCCACGCCAGCGCGTGTTCGCGACCGCCGCCGCCGATGACGAGGACCTTCATTGCGCTGCTCCGTGTGAGGCGCGCCATCCGGCGCAGCGCGACATTGTACCGGCTACGCTGCCCGCAGACGGCCAGATTCACGTCCTTCCGCCGGCGCAATGGGCGGCTAGGCTCACCCGACGACGACGGCTGCCCGCCGCGCAAGGAGATTCCGATGGTCCACCGTTTGCCGCCCTGGCTGTTTCTCGCCCTCCTCGTGCTCAGCGCGCCGGGTCACGCCGCGGCCTGGCGCGAACATCCGTCCTGGCAGTCGAGCTTTGCCCAAGCCGGGGTGAAGGGCACCTTGCTGGTCTACGACGAGAAGGCCGATGTCTGGCATGTGTCCGACGCCGCACGCGCCCGCCAGGCCTTTCTTCCGGCATCCACCTTCAAGCTGTTCAACGCACTGGTGGCGCTGGACAGCGGCGCGGTCAAGGACGAGTTCGAAGTGATCCGCTGGGATGGCAAGGTACGCGGATTGAAGGACGCGCCCGTCGTCGAATGGAACCGCGACAACAGCCTGGCCAGCGGCATGCGCTATTCGACCGTCTGGTTCTATCAGGAAGTCGCGCGCCGTGCCGGCGAGCGGCGCATGCAGCAATGGATCGACCGGGCCGGCTACGGCAATCGCGATATCAGCGGCGGCATCGACACGTTCTGGCTGCGCGGCGCGCTGCGCATCTCGGCCGAACAGCAGATCGATTTCCTGCGCCGCCTGGCCGACGACAGGCTGCCGTTCTCGCCACGTGCGCAGGAAATCGTGCGCCGCATCAGCATCACCGAATCGGCGCCCGCCTATGTACTGCATGCGAAGACCGGCTGGGGCACGCATGCCGCGCAGAACAGCGCGAACGACGATCTGGGCTGGTATGTCGGCTGGGTCGAGCACGCAGGGCGCCGCTGGTTCTTCGCGATGAACATCGACCTGCCTGCCCCGGGCGACGCGGCCAAGCGGGTGCCGCTGGCGAAGCAGCTATTGGCGCAACTGGGCGCCTTGCCGCAAGGCAGCTAGAAACTCACCCGTCGTGCTGGCCGAGCAGTGCCAGCAGCGCTGCGCGCGGCAGCTTGCCGGTTTCGTTGCGCGGCAACGCCTCGACCAGCTTCAACGGGCGCGGCAGGAACAGCGGGTCGATCGCGCGGCGCAGCGCGTCGACTATCGTGTGTCCATCCAGCCCCGGCGCCACCGCCAGCGCGGCAATGCGGTGCACGCCGAGCGCGTCGCCGTCGTCGAGCTGGAACACCACGCCGTCCTGTACGCCCGGTATGGCCAGCAGGCGCCGGCTGAGATCGCCCAGCGAGGCGCGCTTGCCGGCGATTTCCAGCATGTCCGCATGGCGGCCGCGCAGGCGGAAACAGCGACCGCCGTGGGACAGGCTGACGATGTCGGCCAGGGTGACCGGCGCGTCCAGTTGCGGCGCTTCCACCGCGGTGCCGTCCGGCTGCGGGTGCAGGCTCACCGCCTCGTACAGTGACCAGTCCTCGTCCATCGCGGGACGGCGGCTGGCGAACACGCAGGTCTCGGTGGAACCGAACACTTCCAGCAGCGGCGCGCCGAAGCGCTGCTCGGCAGCCCGGGCCAGTTCGACCGGCAAGGGCGCGGTGGCCGACAGCATCGCCGCGACCGACGGCAACGCGATGCCCGACTCGACCAGGGCGCGCAGGTGCACCGGCGTGGTCACCAGCACCCGCGGCGCCGGCACCTCGGCCAGCGCGGCGGCCACGTCGGCCGGGAAGAACGGCCGCCCGGCATGCACGCCGGCCCCGCCCAGCAGCGGCAGCAGCACCGACATCTCCATGCCGTACATGTGCTGCGGCGGCACCGTGGCGACGATCTCGAAGCGCGGCCCGACCACCGCGCGCAGCATCGCCAGGTTGCCGGCGTTGCTGGCGTGGAAGCTGCCCCAGGTCTTCAGGTTCGCGCTGGGCGTGCCGGTGGAACCGGAGGTATAGCCGATCGCCACCACCTGCCCGGCCGGAATCGATGGCCATGCCGCATCGAGTTCAAGCGGCGGTGCGGCATCCAGCGACGGCAGCTGCCGGTAGCCGCACGGCGCGGGATCGAGCGCCTGCTCGCCCAGCGCGTAGCAGCCCGGGTGCGCCGCCATCACTTCGTCCACAGCCTGCGGCGCGCGCGACGACGGCAACAGGTTGGTCTGGCCGCGCAACGCGATCGCGCAGAACGCGACCAGGAACGCATAGCGGTCCTCGCACAGATTGACCGCGGCGGGAGCAGCGGGCAAACCGGCGGCCACCGCCTGCACCTGCGCCAGGAAGCGAGCCGCGTTCACCGGCTCGCCGTGGCGCCAGGCCACGATCCGTGCGGGGTCGGCCGCGTCCAGCAACGGCAGTCGCGGCGGCGCCTCACGCTGGTAGGTGTCGTAAACGATGGCCAAGCCGCAGTCTCCCTGATCTTCGATTCGTCATGCCCTCGCAGGATCGCGCCGCACCATGAACGGCGGCGTGAATGACGGCAGTTGGCATCCCGCGGCGGTTCAGCTGGCGCATGAGCCGGCGCGCTCCCCCGGACGCTCAGGCGCGAATGATAGCGCCCGACAGCGCGTCGCGGATCATCGTGGGACTGGACTGGCCCCCCAAGGGAGCGTCCAGCAGGCCGTCCAGCGCATCGCCGAAGTACTCCGCCACGGTCGGCGCCGCCCGCGCCGGCGGTCGGCCGTGCGGGTTTGCGCTGGTCGACACCAGCGCGCCGCCGAACGCCCGGCACAACGCGGCGGCGGGTTCGTGCGCGGTGACCCGCAGCGCGACGCCGGCGTGTGCGCCGGCAACCCACGACGGCACGTCAGCCGAGCGCGGAAAGATCCAGGTATGCGGACCGGGCCAGCTCGCACGCACCTGCAGCAGCACCTCGCCCGGCACCGCGGCCAGCTCGATGTAGCGTTCGACCTGGGCGAAGTCCGCGGCGATCAGCAGCACGCCCTGGGTGGCCGGGCGCTGCTTCAACGCGAACAGCCGCTCGAACGCAGCCTGATCATGCGGATCGCAGCCGAGGCCGAACACCGCCTCGGTGGGATAGGCCAGCACGCCGCCGCCACGCAGCAGCGCGGCAGCGGCGTCGAGTTCGGCGAGGGTGAAGCGCTGCAGCACTCAGGCCCCGGCCTTGCTGCTCGCGGGCTTCTTTGCAGCCGCCTTCTTCGCGGCGGCCTTCTTTGCCGCCGTCTTCTTCGCCGTGGTCTTTTTCGTTGCGGTCTTCTTGCCGGCAGCCTTCTTCGCCGCCGTCTTTTTTGCCGGCGCCGCCTTCTTCACGGCCGCCTTCTTGGTCGCACCCTTCTTGCCGAAGCGGCCCGGCTTGCGTGCCGGCGCGGCCGCCAGCAGTTCCAGGCACTGCGCCTCGGTCAGCTCCTTCGGCTCCTGCTCCTTCGGGATGCGCGCGTTCTTCTCGCCGTCGGTGATGTACGCGCCATAGCGGCCGTTGAGTACCTGCACGCCGTTGCCGAAGTCGAGGATCAGCCGGTTCGCCAGCATCTCGAGTTTTTCCTGCACGATCTGCAGGGCGCGCGGCAGCTCGATCGTGTATGGGTCGTCCTCGGGCTTCAGCGAGGCATAGGTGCTGCCCTGCTTCACGAACGGACCGAAGCGGCCGATCGCCACGCTGACCTCGTCGCCGTTCGGCGCGGTGCCCAGCTGGCGCGGCAGCTTGAACAGCTCCAGTGCCTCGGCCAGGGTGATCGTGTGCATGCTCTGACCGGGGCGCAACGAGGCAAAGGTCGGCTTTTCCTCGTCGTCCTTGGTGCCGATCGCCGCGTACGGCCCGAACCGGCCCAGGCGCACCGAAACCGGCTTGCCGGTCTTCGGGTCGCTGCCGAGTTCGCGCGCGCCGGTCGCCTCGCTGCGGTCGACCGACTCGGTCTTCTCGTCCACCTGCTGCTTGAACGGCAGCCAGAAGCGCTCCATCAGCGGCACCCAGGCTTCCTCGCCGCGGCTGACCGCGTCCAGCTCGTCCTCCATCTTCGCAGTGAAGTCGTAGTCGACGTACCGGGTGAAGTGCTGGGTGAGGAACTTGCTGACCGCGCGGCCGACGTCGCTGGGCTTGAAGCGGCGGTTGTCGAGGAACACGTACTCGCGGTTCTGCAGCACCTGGATGATGCTGGCGTAGGTCGACGGGCGGCCGATGCCGTGTTCTTCCAGCGCCTTGACCAGGCTCGCCTCGGAATAGCGCGGCGGCGGTTCGGTGAAGTGCTGGTCGGCCACGATCTCGTGCAGCGGCACCTGCTCGTCCACCGCCAGCCGCGGCAGGCGGCGGCCTTCGTCGTCGTCCTCGGCATTCTTCTGGTCGCGGCCTTCTTCATAGACGGCGAGGAAGCCCGGATCGACCACGGTGGTGCCGCTGGCGCGGAACGCGGCATCGCCGCCGGCCACGCCGCGCACGGCGAATTCCACGGTGACGGTATTCAGAGTGGCGTGGATCATCTGGCAGGCGACGGTGCGCTTCCAGATCAGCTCGTACAGCTTGCGCTGGTCGTCGTTGAGAAAGGCCGCCACCGATTTCGGCGTGTGCATCGCCGAGGTCGGGCGGATCGCCTCATGCGCTTCCTGCGCGTTCTTCGACTTGGTCTTGTACACCTGCGGCGCGTCCGGCAGCGCCTTGGCACCGAAGTCGCGGGCGATCAGCTGGCGCAGCTCGGCCATGGCATCGTCGCCGAGCATGGTGGAGTCGGTACGCATGTAGGTGATCAGGCCGACGTTGCCCTCGCTGCCCAGTGCGACGCCTTCATACAGGCCCTGCGCCACCTTCATCGTGCGGCTGGTGGTGAAGCCGAGCTTGCGCGCGGCCTCCTGCTGCAGGGTGGAGGTGGTGAACGGCGCGGCCGGGCGGCGCTTGCGTTCCTTCGAGCTGACCTCGCTGACCGTGAGGCGGCCGCGCGCGGCCTGCTTCAAGGCGTCGCGGGCGGCCCGCGCGCCGGCCTCGTCGGTAAGGTCGAACTGCTCGAACTTCTTGCCGTTGAGCTTGGAGAGGCGTGCCGTGAAGTCGCCTTCGGCGTGCTTGAGCTGCGCCTCGATGGTCCAGTACTCGCGTGCCTTGAACGCCTCGATCTCGTCCTCGCGTTCGACGATCATGCGCAGCGCCGGCGATTGCACGCGGCCGGCCGAGAGGCCGCGCTGAACCTTGCGCCACAGCACCGGCGACAGGTTGAAGCCGACCAAGTAGTCCAGCGCGCGACGGGCCTGCTGCGCGTCGACCAGGTCGTGCGACAGCTGGCGCGGCGCGGCCACTGCGGCCTTGATCGCTTTCGGCGTGATCTCGGAGAACACCACCCGGTGCATCTGCTTGCCCTTGGTCAGGCCGCGCTCCTTCAGGATCTCGCTGATGTGCCAGCTGATCGCCTCACCTTCGCGATCCAAGTCGGTCGCCAGATAGATGTCGTCGGCCAGCTTGGCCGCCTTGGCGATCGCATCGACGTGCTTCTCGTTGCGCTCGATGACCTCGTAGGCCATGGCGAAACCGTGTTCGGTATCGACCGCGCCCTCCTTCGGCTTCAGGTCGCGCACGTGACCGTAGGAGGCGAGGACCTGGAAGTCCTTGCCGAGGTATTTGTTGATCGTCTTGGCCTTGGCCGGTGACTCGACGATGAGCAGGTTTTTTGCCATGAAGCTGGATATCCGAAAGTGAATCACCGGCGCTTCCGTGCCGGGCATATATATAGTTGAAACCACGCCGCGCCAACGACTGTCAAGCCCGGCTACGCTGCAGACACCGCCCCGCAGCGGCTCAATCGTCGGGCAATCGCTGGTAGCGGTTGCCCGGCAGAGGTTCCACCCTGGCCTCCAGTTCCAGCATCAGCAGCATCGCGGAAAGGGCGGCAGCCGACTGCCCGGTACGTTGCACAAGTTCGTCCAACGTCGTTGGTGCATGGCCAAGTTCGGCCAAAAGTCGCCGGTATTCGGAATCGCCCCACTCTCCGGAATGCGCGCAGGCCAGATCGGCGCCACCCTCGGCCTGCGCCGGCCCGAGCGTCTCGCCACCGACTGCATCCAGCCGGGCAGCCAGTTCGCCACCAAGCATGCGCGCTGCCGGCGTCAATGTCTCGACAATCTCCGTCGCGGTCTCGACCAGCCGGGCGCCGTCGCGGATCAATCGGTGGCAGCCGCGAGCCAGCGGGTTGTGGATGGAGCCGGGCAGGGCGAACACCTCGCGGCCCTGTTCGGCGGCCAGCCGGGCGGTGATCAGCGAGCCGGAACGCAAGCCCGCCTCGATCACCAGGGTACCCAGCGCCAGACCGGAGATGATCCGGTTGCGGCGCGGAAAGTGGTCCGGGCGGGCGGGCGTACCGGGCGGAAACTCGCTGACCAGCACGCCGTGCGCGGCGATCCGCCGGGCCAGCGCATGATGCTTGCGCGGATACACCCGATCCGCCCCGGTGCCGACCACCGCGAGAGTTCTCGCGCCGGCGTCCAGCGCGGCCGTGTGGGCAGCGCCGTCGATGCCGTCGGCCATGCCGCTGGTGATCGCGAAACCGGCATCGGCCAGAGCCAGGGCAAATGCCCGGGCATGCGCGAGGCCTGCCGCGCTGGCGCCGCGCGCACCCACGATCGCCACCTGCGGATACAGCAGCAGGCTGGCGTCGCCGACCACGAACAGCACGGCCGGCGGCTGCGGGATGTTTTCCAGCTGCGGCGGGAAATCCGCCTCGGTAGAGCGCAGCAGCCGGTGCCCGGGTTCGGCCAGCCAGGCCAGATCGGCGGCCAGCTGCACCTCGTCGGGCCGGGCCAGCCAGGCCTGGGCCAACTCGCCGAGCGGGGCGGCGTGGCGGCGCAGTTGCGCCAGCGCCACCCGGATATCGCCACCGACTGCATCCAGCCGCTCGCGCAGGCCGCCCGGGCCGAGGCCGGGCGTGCGCAAGGCGATCAGCCACGCGCGCAATTCATCCAGATCGTCCATGAGCATGGCCGCAGTTTACGCAGCAGGCGCCCAAGGAAACGGCGCGGTGGGAGCCGCGCCGTCCTGTAGGCAGATGCCGCCGTGATGCCTGCCGGCGATTATTCCGGCATGGCCAGGCGGCCGCCGACGTGCACCGGGCGCAGACCGTCCATCACCAGGCCGTAGCTGACCCGGTCGAAGGTGCGGAACACCATCACGTGGCCGACGTATTCGTCCGGCAGCTTGACCCTCTCGCCGAAGCTCCGGTTCCAGCTGTTGCTGGCCACGTCGTCGTGGATCGTCTCGCCCGGCTCGAAGATGGTGTAGGTCTGGCCGTTGTCGACGCCGTCCTTCGCACCGATCGACAGCATCACCACCTGGCGCGGACCGGCCGCGTCCATCGCGTCGGCGAAGCCGATCACCTTGGCGTTGGCCGGCACCGACTTCGGCGCATGCGGGTAGTAGTAGGCGTCGTACGGCGACTCGTCCAGCGGCATGATGCGATCGCCGCTGCGGATTTCCTGGGTGGCGTTGAGCAGCAGCAGGGTCGCCGGATCGCCCGTGCGCAGCGTCTCGGCGGTGCCGATCACGCTGACCTCGACGCCGAGGTCGTCACCCTTGCCGTAGTGGCCGTCGTTGCGGGAATCCTCGCGCCACGGCGAGCGAACCATCGCCGCGTTGCTGTCCAGATCGTGGGCGACCAGATCGGCACTGGCCGCATCGTCCTGATCGAAACCGCGGAACACGTGACTCGGCCGCACGATCGCCCAGCGCTGGCCCGGCTCGCCCTGCAGGCCGCGCACATAGATGTTCTGGCCGACGGCGCCGCGCAGGCGCGCTTCCTCGAGGCCGACCACGTACGGCGCCGAGCTGACCTCCTCCGAGTTCATCACGCGCATGTCCTTCAGGAACATCTTCAGCTCGGACAGCGGGATCGCCGGCACCGCCTCGCCTTCGCGATGCACGCTCGGCTGCAAGCCCACGCGCGGCCCATTGATGAAGGACAGGTTGAGCACGTCGCCGGGGTAGATCAGGTGCGGGTTGCGCACTTGCGGATTGGCCTGCCAGATCTCCGGCCACAGCCACGGCTTGGACAGGAACTTGGCGGAGATGTCCCAGAGCGTGTCGCCCCGGCGCACGGTATAGCTGTCGGGATGATCGGCCCGTAGTTGCGCACCGGCCGCATAGACGGCCACGGTGACCAGCATGCCGGCCAGCAACACGATAATTTTCTTGATCATTGGTGGGAATCCCCCTTCCCCAGATGCTCGGTCGAGTGTAACCGAATGGTTAACGCGCGCAACAGGCGCGAGTTGGCAAAAATCGTCTGTACTCGGACGCTTGCCGACGTACAATGAGACACATTCTAGATGGCGCCGAGGGTGGCTTTTTACCAAATCGCCCGCACTTTCGGCGCCGAGGTGATGCCATGTCCATTCTTTCCATCCTTGAATTCCCCGACCCCCGCCTGCGCACCCGCGCCGCGCCGGTGACCGTGTTCGACGCGAAGCTGGAGCAGTTCGTCGCCGACATGTTCGAGACCATGTACGCCGCCAACGGCGTCGGCCTCGCCGCCACCCAGGTCAACGTGCACCAGCGCGTGCTGGTCGCCGACATGAGCGACGAACGCAACCAGCCGCTGGCGCTGATCAACGCGCAGATCCTGGAAAAGGACGGCTCGCAGGTCTACCAGGAAGGCTGCCTGTCGTTCCCCGGCCTGTACGCCGACGTCACCCGCGCGCTGAAGGTGAAGGTGAAGGCGCAGGACGTGACCGGCAAGGAAACCATCGTCGAGGCCGAAGGCCCGCTGGCGGTATGCATCCAGCACGAGATGGACCACCTGGAAGGCAAGGTGTTCGTCGACTACCTGTCGCCGCTGAAGCGCAACCTGCTGCTGAAACGGCTGGAGAAGCACCGCAAGCAGGCGATCGGTGCTTGAGCAAGGCCGGCTTGAGTAGCCCAGGCTTGCGGCTGGTCTTCGCCGGCACCCCGGAATTCTCCGTACCCTGCCTCGATGCCTGCCGCGCCAGCGGCGCCGAGGTGGTGGCCGTCTATACCCAGCCCGACCGCCCCGCCGGTCGCGGCCGCAAGCTCACGCCCAGCCCGGTCAAGCAGGCCGCGCTGGCTGCCGGCATCGCGGTCGAGCAACCCGAATCGCTGAAGTCCGCCGACGTGCAGCAGGCGCTCGCCGATTACCGCCCCGACCTGCTGGTGGTGGTGGCCTATGGCCTGATCCTGCCGCGCAAGGTGCTGGCGATCCCGCGGCTCGGCTGCTGGAACGTGCATGCCAGCCTGCTGCCGCGCTGGCGCGGCGCCGCGCCGATCCAGCGTGCGATCCTGGCCGGCGACCGCGAAAGCGGAGTCGACCTGATGCGGATGGAAGCGGGCCTGGATACCGGTCCGGTGCTGCTCGAACGACGCACCCCGATCAGCCGCGACGACACCGGCGGCTCGCTGCACGACCGTCTCGCCATGCTGGGCGCAGAAGCGCTGGCCGAAGGCCTGCGGCGCACGCTGGCCGGCGAGGCGCTGGTCGCCACGCCGCAGCCGGAAGACGGCGTGACTTACGCGCACAAGCTGGACAAGGCCGAAGCGAAGCTCGACTTCAGCCGCCCCGCGCTCGAACTGGAACGCCAGGTGCGCGCGTTCGACCCGTGGCCGGTGGCCGAAGGCGAGATCGCCGGCGAGCCGTTGCGGATCTGGGCCGCCCATGCGATCGAACTCGATCACCATGCCGCGCCGGGCCGCGTGCTGGCCGCCGGTCGCGACGGCATCGACCTGGCCTGCGGCTCGGGCGCCCTGCGCGTCACCGCGGTGCAGCGCGCGGGCGGCAAGCGCATCGGCGCGATCGACTACCTCAACGCCCGCCCTGAATTGCGGCACAGCTGATGAAGGCCGATACCCGCGCCTTGGCTGCCAGGGGACTGGCCGAAGTCGCCCTGCGCGGCGCCTCGTTGCGCGACGTGATGGAACGCAACGCGCCGCGCCTGGCCGATCCGCGTGACCGCGCCCTGCTGATGGCCCTGCTCAGTGAGGGCGCGCGCTGGTGGCTGCGCTTCGACGCGGCGGTCGACGGCCTGCTGGAAAAATCGCTGCGGCACAAGGATCCGGCCGTGCACGCGCTGCTGGTGCTGGGCCTGGTCCAGTTGGAAATCCTCGAACTGCAGGACTACGCGGCGGTGGCCGCCACGGTCGAGGCGGTGCGTGTGCTGAAGCGCCCGCAACTGGCCGGGCTGGTGAATGCCGTATTGCGGCGCTGGCAACGCGAACGCGAAAGCCTGCTGGCGAAGCTCGATGCCAAGCCGCAGACCCGCCATGCGCATCCGGCCTGGCTGGCCGACGCGCTGCAACGCGACTGGCCGCAGCAGGCCGAGACCGTGATGCTCGCCGACAACCGCGAGCCGCCGCTGATGCTGCGGGTCAATCGCCAACGCAGCGAACGCGCCACCCTGCTCGATCGGCTGCAGGCCGCCGGCTATGCGGCGACGGCGCATCCGTGGCTGAGCGACGCGCTGGTGCTGCCGCACAGCGCCGACGTCACCCGCATGCCCGGCTTCGAGGACGGCCTGTTCGCGGTGCAGGACGGCGCTGCACAAGTGGCCGCCGACCTCGCCGACCTGCATGACGGCCTGCGCGTGCTGGACGCCTGCGCCGCCCCTGGCGGCAAGGCCTGCCACCTGCTCGAGCGCGCCGACATCGACCTGACCGCGCTGGAGTTCGACGCCGCGCGCGCCGAACGCATCCGCCAGAACCTGATGCGGCTGCGCCTGAACGCCAAGGTGGTGATCGGCGACGCCGGCGCACCGAAGGGCTGGTGGAACGGCCAACCGTTCGACCGCATCCTGATCGACGCGCCGTGCTCGGCCACCGGCGTGCTGCGCCGCCGGCCGGACGTGCGCCTGCATCGGCGCGAGAGCGACATCGCTGCGATGCACGCACAGCAACGCCGCATCCTGTCCGCGCTGTGGCCGCTGCTGGCGCCGGGCGGACGGCTGGTCTACATCACCTGTTCGGTGCTGCGCGCGGAGAACGAGGCGATCGTGGTCGAATGGCTGGCGGCCCAACCCGAGGCCCAGGCGCTGCCGTTCACCCTGCCGGTTGGACAGGCCGCCGCGATCGGCTGGCAGATCCTTCCCGGCGACGGCGATCTGGACGGCATGTACTACGCGGTGGTGCAGAAGCCGCGCTAAGCCAATACTCGGGCGCCCATGCCATCTTGCCGCGTCGCCGCGCACACCAGGACGTTCCGTTCGTCGGGCTATGATGCGCGCCATCATTGATCGCTGCTGACGGGACATTTCCGACCGTGAAGCCTTGCGTACCTCTGTCCCAGGCCCGCCCGCTATGGCTGCGCAGCGCCCGCCGGGAGTTGTTGCTATTCGGCGTGTTCGCGCTGTTGCTGCTCGGCCTGGGCATCGGGCTGCGCGATCCGTGGCCGTCCGACGAACCGCGCTTCGCGCTGGTGGCGCGGCTGATGGTCGAGCACGGCCAGTGGCTGTTTCCGCATCGCGGCCATGAGCTGTACCCGGACAAGCCGCCGGTGTTCATGTGGCTGCAGGCGCTCAGCTACTACCTCACCCACAACTGGCGCATCGCCTTCCTGCTGCCGTCGCTGGCCGCCGCGCTGGGAGCGCTGGCATTGGTCTACGACCTGGCGCGCCGGCTGTGGAACCACCGCAGCGCGCTGCTGGCCGCGGCCACGCTGCTGGTCACCATCCACTTCACCTACCAGATGCGCAACGCGCAGATCGACCCGCTACTGCTGGGCTGGATCACCCTGGCCAACTACGGCCTGTTGCGCCACCTGCTGCTGGGGCCGTCATGGCGCTGGTTCGCCGCGGGCTGCTTCTTCGCCGGCGTGGGCGTGGCGACCAAGGGCGTCGGCGTACTGGCGCTGCTGATGTTGGTGCCGTACCTGGTCGCACGCCGAGGCCACTGGCACCCGCTGGCGCTGCCCACCGGCGGCTGGCGCTGGGCCGGCGGCCTGGCGCTGTTCTTCGTACCGATCCTGGGCTGGCTGCTGCCGATGCTGTTGGTCGCGCACGCCGACGGCGATCCGCAGCATGCCGAGTACGTGCAGAACATCCTGTTCGGGCAGACCGTGCATCGTTATGCCACGCCGACCGGGCACATCCACTCGCCGCTCTATTTCCTCGGCATCATCGTGGCCGACTGGCTGCCGCTGTCGCTGCTGCTGCCGTGGGCGCTGCCGGCATGGTGGCGCCGGCTGCAGCGGCGCGATGCGCGCTTCCTGCTGCCGCTGGGCTGGATCTTGCTGGTATTGCTGTTCTTCTCGTTCAGCCCGGGCAAGCGCGACGTCTACATCCTGCCGGCGCTGCCGATGACCGCACTGGCGCTGGCGCCGCTGCTGCCCGGCCTGCTGCGCCGGCGCGGGGTGCGCATCGCGGTGTTCGCGCTGACCGCGCTGCTGGCCGGGGCACTCACGGTCGCGGCCGCACTGGCGATCCACCGGCATCCGACGTGGGCGATCAGGATCGAACAAAGTCTGGACCCGCAGATCTGGTGGATGCTGCTCGGCATCGGCGCCGCCGGCCTGCTGATCGCCGCATTCACCCGGATCCGCCGCGCGCCGCTGGGCTGGCTGCTGTTCGCCGGCGTGCTGTGGGCGGTATACGGACTGTGGGGCTACCCGATGCTCAACGGCGACCGTTCCGCGCACGACGTGATGGCGCAGGCGCGTGCCGTCGCCGGGCCGGAGGCCGGCATCGGCCTGCTCGCCTGGAAAGAGCAGAACCTGCTGATGGCACAGGGGCCGGTCGCCGAATTCGGCTTCCTGAAACCATGGCCGCAGCAGTACGCCGACGCTATCGCCTGGCTGCGGCAGGATCCGGCACGGCGCTGGATCTTCAGCCTCGACGACGCAATGGGCCACTGCGTGGACCGCCGGCGCGCCATCCATGTCGGCCACGCCAATCGCCGCGAATGGTGGATGTTCCAGCTCGGCGCGGTGGCGCCCGGCTGCACGCCCGGCGTGAGCGCGAACCAGCAGGCCGACGACGCGCCCTGAGCGGCGGCGAGTTCCATGTATGCACAGGCCCATGGAACGGCGCACCATAAAGGAGATGAACCTTCGCGTTACAATGCCCCGCACGCAAGCCATGTCGACGACGCTGGCCCGTTAGCATTGCCAGACAGGGATTACATGGTTCGACAGGCTCCTCACGTGCGTGAACACCCGGCTTCATGGCAGATCTGGACGGCTTCACTGCTGCTGGCGGTCATGCCCTTGTGTTTCGCCGTATCCGGACGGCTCAAGACCGTGCCGATGGTGCTGCTGTTCGTGGCTGGCCTGATCCTGCTGGTCACCCGCGCGGAAACCCGACACGCCTGCCGCCTGGTGTGGCCGGTGGCCGCCGCCTGCGCGCTGCGTCTGCTGTACGACATCGGCAACTTCCTCGGACACCGGCTCGACTGGACCACTCTCGACCTGCCGGCACAGACGCTGCTGTTCCTGGGCATCGCGGCCGTCTTCACCCTGCCGCTGAAGCCGCGCGTGATCGCGATCGGCTTCAGCCTGACCACCTTGCTGCTCGGTGCGGCCAGCTTGTACCAGCGCTACGTGCTGGGCGCCGACCGCCCGTACGGCTTGAACGGGGGCGACTGGGCCGCGGTCGAGTTTGCAATGTACCTGCTGGTGCTGGCGCTGCTGTCCATGCTGCAGGCGCTGCGTCCGGGCACCCGGCGCGGCGATCGTTGGCTGCATGTCGCGGCAGTGGTGGTCGGCCTGTATGGCGCGGTGCTGACCCAGAGCCGTGGCCCGCTGCTGTCGTTCGCCCCGATCTACCTCGGCCTGATGCTGTGGTACGCCATGCGTTCGCGGCGCTGGCGTCGCATGCTGGCCTTGTTCGCCGTGACCGTGCTCGGCATGCTGGCGATCACCGCCACCCTTCACCACGAAATGGTCGAGCGGCTGACCGATGTCCCGGCCGAGATCGCCAGCTTCAATACCGGGAACAGCAGCGACGCCGCCGGCGCCGTCGGCGAACGCCTGGAAATGTGGCGCGCCGCGTGGCAGGCCTTCCTCGAACACCCGCTGGCCGGCATCGGCCTGGACCAGTTCGGCGTCTACGTGCGCGAGCAGGTTGCCGTCGGCAACGCCAGCCCACTGATCGCCAAGTACGTGCACCCGCACAGCGAATACCTCGAATCGCTGGTGGCCGGCGGACTGCCCGCGCTGCTGGTGCTGCTGCTGTTTCTCGCCGTACCGCTGGTCTTTTTTGCCCGCCACCTCAACCATGCGCAGGAGCCGGTGGCCACGGCCGCCGCGGCCGGACTGATGGTGATCGGCATGTATGGTCTATGTGCGTTCAGCGATAATGTGTTTTATCGGGCGATGCCGCAATCGCTCTACCTGTTCCTCGTGTTGGGCCTGGCCTTCAGCATCGGCCGTCTGCTGCACAACGCTCCGCCCCGCTGACGTCGATTCGCCATGGCCCGTATCAATCTGCTTGCGTGGGACAACCAGCGCGGTCTCAGCCACGATATCCGGCTGCTGTCCTCGACGCTCGTCGCGCTCGGCCACCAGGTCCACGTGACCACGCTCGGTCCGCACCGGCATGACGGCCGCAGCAAGGCCTTGCTGCTGCATGCGCGCATGTGGTGGCAACGCCTGCGCCGCGCCGACCCGCGCGCCACGCCGTACGACATCAACATCGCGCTGGAGCACGTGCGCCCGGACTGGTTCGGGCTGGCCCGGCTGAACTTGCTGGTGCCGAATCCGGAGTGGTTGTCGCCGCGCAGCCAGCGCTACCTGGCCCGCTACGACGCGATCCTGTGCAAGACCCGTTACGCCATGGAGCTGTTCACCGCACGCGGCTGCCGCGCCCTGCACATCGGCTTCCGCAGCACCGACTGTCTTCTGCCGGAAGTCCCGCGGCAACCGACCTTCCTGCATCTGGCCGGCGCCAGCCGGATGAAGGGCACGCAGCGGCTGCTGGCGCTGTGGCAACGGCATCCGGAATGGCCGAAACTGCTGGTGCTGCAGTCGCCGCGCTCCGCGACCCGCCTGAGCGGACCCGCTCCCGCCAACATCGAGCACCGGGTGGGCTATTCCACCGACGTGCACGAGATCCGCCAGCTGCAGAACGCGCACCTGTTCCACCTGTGCCTGTCGGAAACCGAAGGCTGGGGCCACTATCTCGTCGAGGCGATGAGCTGCAAGGCGGTGGTGATCACCTGCGACGCGCCGCCGATGAACGAACTGGTCACCCCGGCACGCGGCGTCCTGGTCAAGGCCGATGATATCGGGCCGTTCAACCTGACCACCTTGCACCGCTTCGACGAGGCGGCGCTGGAAGCCGCCATAGCGCGGCTGCTGGCGATGCCCGGGCACGAATGCGCAGGCCTGGGCGAACGAGCGCGGGCATGGTTCGAGTCGAACGAGGCGGCCTTCGCCGCACGGCTGGACGCCGCCCTGCGTCAGCTTTCCTGAGCGGGAAGCGCGCGCAAGTCGGCAGGCGGATGCACGAACTCGGCCAGGTGCTGGTCGACGCCACGCTCGCAACGAACCAGGCCGCGCGCCCGCGTGTCGTCCACGATACGGTCGTTCGGGTTGTCCACGACATGCTTGCGGGTGGGATGGTAAAGATGCGTCGCCAGCGCGCTGAAACGCAGTTCGCGTCGGAGCAGGCCGGCATGGAAGGCGCGCACGGCCAGTTCGGTGTCCTCGCGGCCCCAGCCGGTCATCGCCTCGTTGAAGCCATTCAGGCGCAGCAGGTCGTCACGCCAGAACGCCATGTTGCAGCTCTTGATGCCACGCTGCTTGGTGCCGGGCCGGGCGTACCAGCGCGCCAGCAGCGGCAGGCGCAAGGTATGCCGGCGCCGCTCGATGCCGCGGCTGAAGAAATCCGGCGCCGCCATGCCTTCGTGCAGCATGCGCAAGGTCAGCGTGGCGTCGGTCAGCACGCGCGAACCCTGCACGAAGCAGCCGCTGCGCGCGAACGCGCGATGGTCGGCGATGAAATGCCGCTCGGCCAGCATGTCGCCATCGAGCAGGATCACGTAATCACCCTGCGCGGCGGCGATCGCGCGGTTGCGCGCGCGGCTCATGCGCGCGCCCTCGTCCGGCTGCCACAGGTGCACCAGGCGCACCGGATAGTCCACCGCCACGCGCTCCAGCAGTTCACGCGTGGCCGGCCCCGAACCGTCGTCGGTGACGATCACCTCATACGGAAGTTCGGTCTGCGCCGCCAAAGCGCGCAGCACCCGTTCCAGCGCCTCGGGCCAGTTGTAGGTGATCACGGCAACGCTGATCCGCATCACGGCGCTCTCGCTCAGTCTGTATTTCGTTGCGTTTTCGGCGCGCGTCGACGTTGCCGGATGGCCGACCACAGGATCGAAGCGGCACGCTGCTGGTTGCGCAACCACGAACCACGGCGCAACCGCGCCAGCTTCGCGTAGTGTCGAGCTTCGCGCCAGGAGGGATCCGGCTTGGTGCGGAACTCATGCTTGACGCTCTCCAGACAGCGCTCGTCAAGGCCAATGTTCCTGGCGTAGATCTCGATCAGGCAGCGCGAGCGGAACCGGTTGAGGTACTGAGTGGCTGGCGTCTGCCTGCCCCACCAGCCGTTGTTGCCGTGGATACGGTAATGCACCGCACCGGTACGCAGGTAGTACTTGCGCGCACCCAGCACGCTGGCACCGAACACCAGACAGTTGTCGGCGGACAGCCGCCATGTATGACCCAGCTCCGCCGGCAGCTCCAGCGTGCGGCGCGCCCACAGCGCGCGCATCGACAACGCCGAGGTCGGCGCGCCGTACCAACGCATCGACATGTAAGTACTGATCGCGGTGAAGCCGAGGTCACATGACTGCTCGGCATAGCCCATCCAGCGCCGCTCGTCGCCGAACAGTTGGATGTCGGAGAACACGAAGTCGACATCGCGGCGGCTGTCATAGAGCTCGCCGAGGCGTGCCAGGTAACCCGGCTCCCAACGGTCGTCGGCATCGAGGAAACAGATGACGTCGGCGCGGGCCTGCGCCACGCCACGCTGGAACGCCACCAGCTGGCCGCCGTTCTCGCCGCATACCAGGGTGACCCGCGGATCGTCGCCATAACGCTCGCGCAGGTAAGCCTGCGAGCCGTCGTTGGAGCCGTCGTCCACCACGATGACCTGCGCGGCCGCGCGGGCCTGCCCCAGCGCACTGTCGACCGCCGCGCCGACGAAGTCGCGGTAGTTGTAGTTGGTGACGACGACCGCGAAGCTGGTCATGCCGCCGCACCGTCCTGCAGGAGGCGACGGAAGTAGCCGATGGTTTCCTTCAGGCCGTCCTCCAGCGCCACCGTCGGCTGCCAGCCGAGTTGGTCACGGGCCACGCCGATGTCCGGCTGGCGCTGGCGCGGGTCGTCCGACGGCAGCGGCCGGTACACCAGCTTCGAGCGGCCACCGACCAGGGCCAGCACCTTCTCGGCCAATTCCAGCATGGTGTGCTCGACCGGATTGCCGATGTTCACCGGCCCGGTGAAGCCGCGCTCGGACTCCATCATCCGCACCATCGCCTCGATCAGGTCGTCGACATAGCAGAAGCTGCGGGTCTGGCTGCCGTCACCGTAGATGGTGATGTCCTCGCCATGCAGCGCCTGCATGATGAAATTGCTCACCACCCGGCCGTCGTTCGGGTGCATGCGCGGGCCATAGGTATTGAAGATGCGCACCACCTTGATGTCCAGCGCGTGCTGGCGGTAATAGTCGAAGAACAGCGTCTCAGCGCAGCGCTTGCCCTCGTCGTAGCAGCTGCGGATGCCGATCGGATTGACCCTGCCCCAGTAGCCTTCGGTCTGCGGATGGATTTCCGGATCGCCGTAGACCTCGCTGGTCGAGGCCTGCAGGATGCGTGCCTTCACCCGCTTGGCCAGCCCCAGCATGTTGATCGCGCCATGCACCGAGGTCTTGGTGGTCTGCACCGGATCATGCTGGTAGTGCACCGGCGAGGCCGGGCAGGCGAGATTGAAGATGCGCTCCACCTCCACGTACAACGGGAAGGTCACGTCGTGCCGCATCAGCTCGAAATACGGATGTGCCAGCAGATGCGCCACGTTGCGCTTGCTGCCGGTAAAGAAATTGTCCACGCACAGCAGGTCGTGGCCGTCGTGGAGCAGGCGATCGCACAGGTGCGATCCGATGAAGCCGGCACCGCCGGTGACGAGGATGCGTTTCATGAGCTGCCGTTCGGTGCCATTGCAGGAAGGTGCGATGCACGCTTGACCGAGATCAACCGGCGCAGGTGGATTTTGTCATGGATTGCAGGGCAAAGCTGCGACCCATCCGGCTGAATGGACACGCGGGCGGGTCGCGGGCTTCGGCTAGAATCCGCCCATGCCCACGTTCCCGCTGACCCTCGCCGTGATCACCCACAATGAGGCCGAGAGCATCGCGCGCTGCCTGGACAGCGTGCCGTTCGCGGCCGAGAAGCTGGTGGTCGATTCCGGCAGCGACGACGACACGGTGGCGATCGCGCAGGCGCACGGCGCGCGCGTGCTGCATCAGGACTGGCTCGGCTTCGGCGCGCAGCGCAATTTCGCCAGCAGCCAGTGCAGCCACGACTGGATCCTGGTGCTCGACGCCGACGAATACCTCAGCCCGGAACTCGCCGCGGAACTGCAGCAGCGCCTGCCGGCGCTGATGGCCGGCGCCGCGCCGGCGGCGTACCTGCGCCGCAGCACGATCTACATGGGCCGGCCGATGCGCTGGTACCGCCCGGCCGTGGGCGAAAAGCTGGCGCGGCTGTACCACCGCGGACGGGCGCGCTGGAGCGACGCACGGGTGCACGAGTCGCTGCGCTTCGACGGCGCGGCGCCGACCCTGCGCGCACCGTTCAACCACGTCAACAACCCGGCCCTGCCGCACAAGCAGCTGAAGGTGCTGCGCTACGCCGAACTGAAATGCCGTGACTGGCTGGACCGGCGCAAGCCGGTGCGGATGTGGCAGGCGCCGTTCGTGTACGCGCTGGCCTTTCTCAAGGACTATGTGTTCCGGCTGGCTTTCCTGGACGGCTGGCGCGGCTTCCTGATCGCGCAGACCGCCGCCAGCTACGCGCTGTACAAACGCATGCGCTATTACGAGATGGTCAACAATCCCGAATCGGTCGCGTCCGCAACCGATTTATTGAACAAACATCACATAGATCGCTGAACACAGGATCACCACGCGGCATGATCAGGCGAACCCGCACGGCACCTTTGCCTCCTCTCCCTCCGGGAGAGGATTGAAGTGAGGGTGTGGGACTCGCCAGAACCTTTTTTGCAAACCGACAATTCCCGACCAAGCATGCCCACGAAAAAGCATTACCTCCTCTACGGCTCCGAGCGTTACGCGCTGGCGATCCTGCGCCCGCTGCAGGAGGCCATCCGTGCCCGCGGCGACGAGGCGGCCTGGTTCTTCGACGGCCCCGGCGCGGAGGATCTGGTCGCCGGCGAGCGCCTGCTCACGGTGACCGAGGTGCGCGCGTGGCAGCCGATCGCGGTGATCACCTCGTCCAATGCGGTACCGCATTTCTTCCCCGGCGTGAAGGTCGAGACCTTCCACGGCTTCGATGCGGGCAAGCCGCGGCACATCTACGTGCGCGGCTTCTTCGACCTGTACTGCACCACCGGCCCGCGCGACACCGCGCAGTTCCAGGCGATCGCCGACAAGCTCGGCCACTTCAGCGTGACCGAAACCGGCTTCCCCAAGCTCGACCCCTTCATGCAGCAGATCACCGGCCCGCTGCCGCCGGTGCGCCAGCCGCCGGTGATCCTGTATCACTCCACCTTCTCGCCGTCGTGGAGCGCGGCCGAAACGCTGTACGAGGAAGTGAAGCGGCTGTCGCGCGACGGCCGCTGGCGCTGGATCGTCACCTTCCATCCGAAGATGAATCCGGACACCACCGCGAAGTTCAAGGCGCTGCAGAACGAGTACCTCACCTTCGCCGAGAACGACAACATCCTGGAGCTGTTCCCGCAGGTCGACCTGATGTGCTCGGACACCTCCTCGGCGCTCAACGAGTTCCTGCTCACCGGCAAGCCGGTGGTGACGTTCAAAAACCGCCGGCCCGGCCCGCAGCTGATCGACATCGACGACCCGGCGCAGTTCGAGAGCGCGATCGCGCGCGCGCTGGCGCGGCCGCCGGAACTGCTGCAGGCGATCCGCGACTATGCCGACGCGATCCATCCGTACCGCGACGGCCGCTCCAGCGAACGCGTGCTGGATGCGATCGACGCCTTCATCGCCCGCGGCGCGAAGAATCGCCGGCGCAAGCCATTGAACCTGTGGCGCAAGTTGAAGATCCGCCGCCGCATCGGCTACTGGGGACGAGCCTAAGAGTGCGGCAGGTCGCCTTGCGCGCACATCGCGCAGGCTAGAATCCCCTCTGGCCTCCCAAGAGTCTGCCCGTGCCATCCAGCTCCTACCGCCGTTCCGAACACCTGCGCGCCACGTGGCCCTGGCTGCCGCTGTGGGCCGCCGTGGCCTTGCTGGCGATCTTCTCGCACGGGCCGATGCCGCTGTATTCCACCCGTACCCTGGCGGTCGCCTGGGAAATGTGGAACCAGGGCCACTGGCTGGTGCCGCACATCAACGGCCAGCCTTACAGCGAGAAGGCGCCACTGTTGTTCTGGCTGATCCAGGGCGGCTGGTTCGCGTTCGGCGTCAACGACGTCTGGCCGCGCGTGCTCGAGGTGCTGTTCGGCGGCGTGCAACTGGTACTGGTCTCGCTGCTGGCACGACGGCTGTTCCCGGACCGGCCGTGGATGGCCAAGGCCGCACCGTGGATGCTGCTGGCGTTCGGCTACGCGTTCCTGTTCGGCCTGCAGATCATGTACGACGTGCTGCTGGCGGTGTGGACGCTGGCGGCCCTGTTGTGCCTGACCCCGAAATCGCACCGCAGCGAGCCGCGCTGGCTGCTGTTCGGTTTGTGCGTGGGCTTCGGGCTGCTGACCAAGGGCCCGGTGATGCTGCTGCACATCATCTTCCCCTGGCTGCTCGGCCCGTTGTGGAACGACTGGGCCGGCCAGCACCGCGCGCGCTGGTACGGCCGCGGCGTGCTGGCGTTGCTGCTCGGCGGCGCGATGCTGCTGGCCTGGGCGCTGCCGGCTGGGTTCTCCGGCGGCGAGGCATACCGGCAACGGCTGTTTTTCACCCAGACCGCGGGCCGCGTGGTCGACAAGCTGGCCGAAGGCAAGGACCTGCAGAACCACGCCGAGCCGATCTGGTTCTACCTGCTGTGGCTACCGGTGATGCTGTTCCCGTTCAGCGGCTGGCCGCGCATGTGGCTGGCCGTGGCCGGCCTGCGCCGGCCGCTGGAATCGGGCCTGCGTTTCGCGCTGTGCTGGCTGCTGCCCACCTTCATCGCGCTCTCGCTGATCAGCGGCAAGCAGCTGTACTACCCGCTGCCGGAACTCGGCGGCATCGCCTTGCTGATGGCCGGTGCGATCGCCGTGCTGCGCGAGCGCCGGCCGAACCTGGCCTACAACGGCTGGCTCGGCACCTGGCCGCTGGGCGTGGGCGGCATCGTGTTCGCCGCGGCGCTGTTCATGCTGCCGCTGCTGGTGGCCGGCAACCACCTGCATGGTGAATGGGCCGATGCCGCAGCGCCCTACAGCCGCTATTTCAGCGTGGTATTCCTGCTGCTGGGCGGCCTGTTGCTGCTGCGCGGCCGCGGCGAGCTGCGTCGCCTGGCCGTGGCCGGACTGATCGGCGTGCTCGCACTCAATACCCTGTTCACGCTGACCCTGTGGCCACGCTACGACCTGCGTCCCACCGCCCACCTGCTCGGTGCCGCCGAACAGGCAAACCGGGCGATCGCCTTCCTCGGCAACTACGAGGGCCAGTTCCATTTCGAGGGCCGGCTGACCCGGCCGATCGAAGAACTTCTCGGCAACCAGGTGGTGCAGGATCAGGCCCTGCAGGACTTTGCCCACGCCCATCCCGATGGCCTGGTCGTGGTGCGCGTGGACCAGCCGGATGCGAACGCCATGCGCTACGCCCTGCTGGTGCAGCCGTTCCGCTCGTCGTGGCTGGTGGTCTGGCCGGCCGTCTCGCTGGCCGACCTGCGCGCCGGACACACCCCGCCGGAACCGGCCCAGCCGACCCGGGTCTACCCGGCCGACGACTGGCGCTACCGCACCCAGCTATGAACGCCGACCTGATCGCCAGCCTGCGCAAGCAGTGCGGCGGCCCGCGCGATGGCGCGCTGCTGCGCTTCTCGCTGGGCAGTGCCTTGCTGGCCGACGGCGACAACGGCGCGGCGATCGACGAGCTGCGGCGCGCGCTAGATTTCGATCCGACCTATTCGGCGGCGTGGAAACTGCTCGGCAAGGCCTGCCTGGCCAGCGGCAACGAGGCCGCTGCGGTCGATGCCTGGCGCAGCGGCATCGCCGCCGCCGCGCAACGCGGCGACAAGCAGGCCGAAAAGGAAATGGGCGTATTCCTGCGCCGGTTGGAAAAGCCTCAATCCTAGAAGCGCGGCCTACCCCTGCTCGCGATCGTATGGGCTGATCAGGCCGTCCGCCGAGTAGCGCTTGTACTGCCACTGATACTGCGCGAAGGCCAACTCGACGCAATCCTGCACGCCCTGGTTGAGTGCCGTGCAAGCGACGGCGAGGTCGGCAGCGGCCAGCCCTTGCGGCGCCGGCAGCAGGTGGATGCAATAACCGGCACCTTGCGGCAGGCGTTCGGCGAACGCGTACAGCACGGTAGCGCCGGTGCGCGCGGCCAGTCGCGGCAGCAGCACCATGGTCAGCGCCTCGCGGCCGAAGAACGGTGCGATCTGGCCTTCGCCCGCGCGCGGCTTCTGGTCCGGCAGGATGCCGACCGTGCCGCCCGCGGCAAGCCGCTTGTACAGCGTGCGCACGCCAGCGCCGTCCGCGCGCACCTGCTCCGGCGCCAGCGCGCCGCGCACCTTGCGCAGCAGGCCCTCGATCGCGGCGATCCGCGGCGGCCGGTACAGGATCGCCATCGGCGTCTTGCGGCACAGCCAGTAATTCAGCAGCTCCCAGCAACCCAAGTGCGGTGCAGCGATGATCACGCCCTTGCCCGCTGCCAGCGCAGCGTCCAGCAGCGCCTCACCACGCACCTCGCGCACCAGCCCCAGCGCGCGCTCGGCGCCGGCGCCCCAGACCTTGACGATCTCGCTGGCCGACTTGCCGCCCTCGGCCATCACCTCGCGCAGCAGCGTCGCCTGCGCCGCCTCGTCCAACTGCGGCCGCACGATGCGCAGGTTCACCGCGGTGTTGTGCACCGTGCGGCCGCCGCGCCACAGCAGCAGGCGGCCCAGCCCGCCGCCGATGCCGTGCAGCGCGCGCAACGGCAGCAGCGCCAGCAGGCGCAACAGGAGGTAGACGAGGTACATGTCGATACGCATCCGTGCAGTTTACGGGAGGCGGCCTCGCGGCACCGAGCCGTGTCGGCGGCCGGCCGTCTTTCACCGGCCGCGATGGCGCCGTAAGCTAGGCGCCTCGCCACCATCGTGCGCCCATGATTGCCCTGATCCAGCGTGTATTGTCCGCCAGCGTCAGTGTCGGCGACGAAACGGTCGGCGCGATCGGCCCCGGCCTGCTGGCCTTGGTGGCGGTGCAGCCGGACGACGGCGAAGCGCAGACGAAGCGCATGCTGGAACGCCTGCTCGGCTATCGCGTGTTCGCCGATGCCAACGGCAAGATGAACCGCTCGCTCGCCGACACCGGCGGCGGCCTGCTGCTGGTCAGCCAGTTCACCCTCGCCGCCGACACCCGTTCCGGCATGCGCCCCAGCTTCACCAGCGCGGCACCGCCCGAGCACGGCCGGCGCTGGTTCGAACGGCTGCTGGAACTGGCGCGCGCCGCACACCCGCCGGGGGTGGAAACCGGACGCTTCGGCGCCCATATGGTGATCCAGCTGGTGAACGACGGCCCGGTGACTTTCTGGCTCGACACCGGATGAACGGACACATGGCGTGCGAGACGCGGCCGGCGCCAGCAAGGCACGGCAACACCGCGATCTGGCGCGATTTTTGCGTGTCAGGTCGAAACCTTTTCTCACTTGAAAACTGGTCAAAAAAGCAGCACATCGCTATAATGTCCGGTTCTTGAACCCTGCGGCGGTCGGTTAATGAATAGCAAAGCTCCCCACGAGCAACAGTCTGAAATCAAGGCGCTCATCTCCAAGGGCCTGGAGCAGGGCTACCTGACCTACGCCGAGATCAACGACCACCTGCCCGACGACATCGTCGACCCGGAGCAGATCGAAGACATCATGGCGGTGCTCAAGGGCGTCGGCATCGAAGTGCACGACGCCGCGCCGGATGCCGACCCGCTGGCCGACAAGGCCGGCAGCAGCACCGACGACGAAGCCGCCGCAGAGGAAGCCGTGGCGCTGCTGTCCGCGGTGGACGCCGAAGTCGGCCGCACCACCGACCCGGTGCGCATGTACATGCGCGAGATGGGCACGGTCGAGCTGCTCACTCGCGAGGGCGAGATCGCCATCGCCAAGCGCATCGAGGAAGGCCTCGGCCAGGTACAGACCGCGCTGGCCAGCTTCCCGCTGACCATCGAACTGCTGCTGGAGGAATACGACCAGCACCTGGACGGCAAGCGCCGCCTCAGCGAAATCCTGGCCGGCTTCCTCGACCTGGAGGAAGCCGCCGACCTCGCCCGCAAGGAAAAGGAAGCCGCCGCCCTGCTGGCGCCCGAGCCCGAAGTCGGCGATGACGACGCAGATACCGACGACGACGACACCGCCACCGAGGAAGAGGAAGAAGCCGGTCCCACCGGCCCCGATCCGGAAGAGGTCAAGCGCCGCATGGAGCTGCTGCGCGACTACTACGCCAAGTTCCAGAAGGCCGCGCCGAAGGCCGCCAGCATCACCGACAAGAAGATCGTCAAGCTGCGCGACCAGATGGCCGAGGAGTTCCTCAAGCTCAAGCTGCCGTCCGCGCTGATCGACGGTTTCGTGCGCAAGCTGCGCGAGGTGGTCAACGACATCCGCCACCACGAGCGCGTGCTGATGGACATCTTCGTCAAGCAGGTGAAGATGCCCAAGGCCGAGTTCATCAAGGCGTTCCCCAGCAACGAAGGCAACCTCGAGTGGGTGGCCGAGCTGAGCCGCAAGCGCCAGAAGTGGTCGCCGAACATCAAGACCTACCGCGAGGCGATCGACGCCGAACAGGAGAAGCTCGCCACCATCGAGCGCAAGCTGTTCCTGCCGCTGATCGACATCAAGGACATCAACCGCGCCATGGCCAGTGGCGAGGCGAAAGCCCGTCGCGCCAAGAAGGAAATGGTCGAGGCGAACCTGCGCCTGGTGATCTCGATCGCCAAGAAGTACACCAACCGTGGCCTGCAGTTCCTCGACCTCATCCAGGAAGGCAACATCGGCCTGATGAAGGCGGTCGACAAGTTCGAGTACCGTCGCGGCTACAAGTTCTCGACCTACGCCACCTGGTGGATCCGCCAGGCGATCACCCGTTCGATCGCCGACCAGGCGCGCACCATCCGCATCCCGGTGCACATGATCGAGACGATCAACAAGCTCAACCGCATTTCCCGCCAGATGCTCCAGCAGTTCGGCCGCGAGGCCACGCCGGAAGAACTGGCCAAGGAAATGGAGATGCCCGAGGACAAGATCCGCAAGGTGCTGAAGATCGCCAAGGAACCGATCTCGATGGAAACCCCGATCGGCGACGACGAGGATTCCCACCTGGGCGACTTCATCGAGGACGGCAACGCCAGCTCGCCGGTCGACTCGGCCACCGAAACCGGCTTGATGGAAACCGTGCGCGACGTGCTCGCCGGCCTCACCCCGCGCGAAGCGAAAGTGCTGCGCATGCGCTTCGGCATCGACATGAACACCGACCACACCCTCGAGGAAGTCGGCAAGCAGTTCGACGTCACCCGCGAGCGGATCCGCCAGATCGAGGCCAAGGCGCTGCGCAAGCTGCGCCACCCGAGCCGCTCCGAACAGCTGCGCTCGTTCCTCGACGTCGAGTAACCTGCGACGCCGGCATGACGAAGAAGCCCCGCCGACGCGGGGCTTCTTCGTTTTACGGAGACGGGCTCAGCCAACGTCGTAGAAGAACTGCTCGCGCACGATCTTGCCGCCGTGCACGCGGTATACGCCGATCTCGCTCATGTTCATCCGGCCGCGGCCCTTCATCGTCACGTCCATCGCCAGCGCGATGCTGAACCAGTTCTCCGCGATCACCGGCTCGCTCACGCTGCCGCCATGCACGTCCTCGATCATCGCGCTGAACTGGCGCCCCTTCTCGTAGATCGCCGCCAACCCCTTGACGCTCCCCAGCGCGCCCGGCGGCAGACCCTCCGGCTCGATGCTCTCCGCATCCTCGGCATACAGCTCGCGCTGCGCCTCCTCGTACTTGCCTTCACGGCACAACTCGACCAACCGTTTCGCGATCGCTTCGGTGTTCATGTGCATGCTCCGGTTTTGGGGGGTGACCAGCCTACGCCCCGGGCCATCGCTTCACCACACGACTTGTGGCACGCCGCCGCCGGTGACGCGCAGCAATCGCGGGGACGCCCCGGGCTGTTCTCGCGCTGGCACGCCTCCGGCAACTCCTCTACCATTCATCGCTTGTGGGCCTATAGCTCAACGGTTAGAGCAGGGGACTCATCGAAAGGTGCCGCCATGCAGGAATGCGTGGACGGGAACGGGATGAATTCAGGGAAACCTCAGCGGCGCGCAACGCGGCCGGTGGCAACCCTGAGCCAAGCCGGCGGTACACCGCCGGAAGGTGCAGAGACTACCTGAGGGCTTCAGCGCCCTTGATCACAGGCTCGAGCGTCCCGCACCCCATCCGCCACGGGCGAAGGGTGAAGAGATAGTCCGCGCCGGAGGGAAACCTCCGGAATACGCGAATCCCTTGGTTCCAGGTTCGAATCCTGGTGGGCCCACCACATTTGATCGTCAAGGTGTTTGTTCTGGAAACCATAGTTTGGCCTGAATGGCCAACTTATGATTTCCAGAAAGCATAGTCGGACCGGGGCCTCGCTAGACAGCCACTTATGGCTCGAGCGCTCTCAGCGCCGGAAGCCACCATTGCTGAATGGCGTCTCATAGCACATTTTTGGGGATGCCGGTTTCGCGCATCAAATCCGCCAAGAGCCCTTTCCGTGACAGCAGCTTGATGTGCCTTTGACGCCAAGCCTGGATTCCATTGAACGTGGCCTCCCGAGCTTGGATCCCGAAGAGCGCCCAGGCTTCGGTGACCCTCTCTACTGCGGCGACCAAACTAAGATGTAGTGGTCGCACGAATTGCGACTGGCTTCTGAGATCGAAAGAATGAGCACCGAGCGGTACGGTTGCGGCCTAATCCGCATTGGCACATCGCCTTCAGTATCTCCGGAAAGCGATAATAGATTGTGGATACCCACGTCTCATGCGAGGCCCATCAGTTCACCAGTTGCCCGTACCTTTCCGCTACGCTGATGGTCGCAGTCATCCCGGCATTGAATTCTAGGAAATCGGCTTCGATCCCATCACTGAAGATCACGCCGTAGCCTGCCATCTGCGAGACGAGTTGCAATGGCTCCTTATGAGTCACTTGCCCGAAAACCAACTCGACTTGTGTCGTGCGACTGGGGAACGGTTCGCGTACCGTAAACTGCAAATGAGCAGCATCCCATGCAAATCCATGTTCTCGCATGGCCTGTGCCGGCTCTGCGAGTGCGTGCCCGGCAACGCCGGCCGCACCGGCCAACAGGCTCTGAAACCACCCCGTTGAGCCCAACCCAGTCGACACAATGATTCCACTGGAAGAATGCGTTTCGGATCGACCCCCTTGCTGTATCTGATAGCGCGCGGATACATGCGATCGCGGACCGATGAAAAGGTCATTGACCGCATAAAGCTCCTGCCCATCGCTCAAGCTCGCGCGCGCCATCGTGACGCGATTCAGCGACCGCTTCCCGGCAATAACCTCCTTCGCTATAGCCGACAGATCTTCAACCTCGAAGGGAAGGAGAACCCCGTCCCATCGAGCGGGGTCCGGATTGACCCCAATGACCGGCTGCGCACTCTTGAGATACTTGAGCGTGTTCGCGACCAAGCCATCCTGTCCCAGCACCACGACCAAGGCATCGGGCGCAAAGAGGTAGTTGGATAAGAAGCCACGATCCAGTCGCTGAACACGGCCGAAGCGACCCAAGGTCGCCTCGGCCGTCTGCACCGCGCCTAGATAGACGCGATGCTCCGCCTCATAGTCCGAAAAGTCCGCACTCAGATGCTCGACGTAGAAGCGCGCCTGTTCGATCGTGTTGAAGCGCACGATCAACTCCTCCAGCCGCGTCTTGCGAGTCACCAGCACGATCCGCTGGTTCAGCGCATCCATGGCGTCAGGCCTTGGCCGGTAACTTGGCTCGCGGCTGCGTCAGCTGCTGCAACAGATCCGGCGAGATGTTGAGTTCGCCAATCCGACCGGCACCTTCAGCCAAACCTTGGAAGGCCTGCGCAATCAGCACGCTGGGGTCGGCCTGTCCGACCATCAGAGCCTGCAGCACCTTCGGATCGATGCCCTGTACTGCCTTCATGGTGGCCGCCACCGCATAGGCCTTGGCATCGGCTTCAGTCTGCGCATTCGCAGCACGCAAGGAGGTCAGGCTCTTGTTCTTGTCTTCCAGGGCAATCCTACCGGCCATATCCTGATCCTGGATTGCCTGGCGTTTGGCCAACACGGCTTGCTCGGCTTCCAACTGTGTTTCGCGGATCTGGCGCTTCTTGGTCTCGACCGCGATCTCGGTATTGAGCTCGTTTTCCTTGACCGCACGTTCCTGCTCGATCGCGGCATTGCGGCGCACGTAGGTTGCATCGTCCGCCTGCTTGAGGATCTGCTCGCGGACCTGGGCTTCGAGCGCTCGGGCCGTCTCCGGATTGGGCTTCACCGCAAGGACCGACAGATTGACCAGTTCGAGTCCAAGGCTGGAAAGGCCATCGGCGCGCTGTAGGCCTTGGCGCACGACCTGGACCAGATGATCTGAACCGCGCAGCAGTTCCTGCAGTGTTTGACCCTGCAGCACCGAACGCAACTGCACCTGCACGGCATTGACCACTCGTTGCGGCAACTTGGTCCGGTCTTCCGAGGCATAGGTACCATCGGGTTTGAGCGTGAAGTTCATGAGACTGGCCAGCGTGGTCGGAGCGGACACGCGGTAGGTGACCTGCCCCTGCACGGTGACGACCTGAAAGTCGCTGCTGACTTCCTGGAACATGAAGGGGGTATCCACGCTTTCCAGCGGGATCGAGACCAGCGTGGCGCTGGGCGCGAAGTACCAGAACGTGAGGCCGGTGCCTTCGCGCACGGCTTTGCCGTTCTTGTACTGGATGACATAAGTGCTGGGACTGGCTTTGACGTAGCGATAACCGAACATGATCGTATCCCCTGGTTAGATGAGTTGGTTGCGCACGCAGACCTTGGCGAAGGCCCGAGCGTGAATGCGTGTTCCGTGCTCCCACACCGCGTCCATGGCGTGCTCCCTAACCGTGGGTCGCTTCATGTCCTCGATGGATTGGCTATTTGTAGATACCGCTAACGTGAGTGATTGCATGACGGAAGCTCCTTCGCGTCGTGGGAAACCAGCGGTCTATCCGCTGGCGGGATGGGCGAGATATCAACCTCGACCCAGGAAAAACTCCAGAATGGCCAGATGGTCCTCGAACAGCTGTGGCCCCATCTCCAATGCTTCGCTCACGGGAAACCAGTGGGCCTTGTCGGCATCGTCGCCACCTTTCACGGCCGGCAACTCACCGGCGGGGAAGTCGAAGTGATACGCGTGGGTGATGGTGCGCCCGCGCTGTGATCGCTCCGGGTGATCGAATACGTGCTGGCCCTTGATCGACCCTTTGAGCACCGGCAGCGGAAGCTTGAGGCGAGTTTCTTCGCGCAGCTCACGCAAACAGGAGGCTAGGATGGATTCGTCCTGGCCCACGAAGCCACCGGGCAATGCCCAAAGCCCCTTACCCGGCTCGGCGCGACGACGCACCAGGAGTACGTGACCCGAATGCACGACGACGGCATCGGTGGTGACGAACGTCGGGGGATACGGCGAGGCAGACCAGGCAGCGCGGTAGTTCTGGATGAAGCGGTGCTCTGCCACCAGTTGCCCATACACAGCAGCATTCTTGCGGAAGGCTTCAAGCATCTCGAAGACCGGTGCTGGTACGTTGGCTTGCAGCATGCGCAACGCACCGCGACCCGCTTCGTCGGCGGCCTCGAACAAGTAGCGACGAAGCTCTGTCGCGGGGAGCGTTTCGGAATGGGGGAGATGCACCAGAGGCCACTGCGGGAATTCCTGCAGGTAGTAGCTGCTGGCATCTTTCTCTCGGCCAATCATCCCTATGCGTGCATCCGGTGCCCCGCCATCACCTTTGACGGCTTCCGCGACGGCCCGTTGTACGGCGGCGATCCAATGAGCTTCGTTGTAGAGGTGATCGCGCAACGGCAGGACGATCAGCCGTTCTGACACGTCTTCCAGCGCAGCGCAAACCATCACCGCGCGCTCGGCGACGGTCCATGGATTGCGCAGCGAACGAGGGGTGTCGGCGGAACCGACCAGGAAAATGAGCTTCTTCGCGTGGCCCAGCGCATGACGGGCGACGGCCGCGTGGCCGACGTGGAAGGGCTCGAAACGGCCAATGAAGACCAGGTACTCAAAATCCATGAGGCTCCCTCACGGCGAATGGATTCTCGGGTCTGTCCCAAGATGTGAAGCATATGCTACGCCAGTCGATATTGGAGTCAACGGCCAGCTACTTATCGGGTTGTGGATTCACGCGATGCAGCGGCCAAATTATGCTTTACGCGCGTGGCCAAATATAGCTTTCCGGAAAAAAATCACCGGGTCATCAAAGCGGCACCCGCATGGGGTGCACGCTCCTCTCACATCGCGCCCGGACCGCTGGCATGCCGCGGCAGCCGTGAGCCATTGCAGCCATGACTCTCGAAGCGTGATGGACATCACGATTCATGTGGTCGTGAAATGAAAAAATGTGAACCGCTTCACTCTGTACAGTTAACCTAATCGCCGTGAGGCGACCGTCCCAGCCAACCCCCGGCACAGATGGATCCAAGCCCGCTTCGGCGGGCTTTTTCATGATTGAAACTTCGGCACGCCGACCTCACCCAAGGTTCCACGACGCCCATTGAGGACGCCAGCATGGTCAAGGAAAGCGGGATGCAGTATCCGCTGCAGGCCTGGATCGAGGGCCATTACGCACGCGATTGCGGTGAGCCGCGGGAGAAGTGTCCTTACGAGCACGGCTCCACGATGGCTCTTGCCTGGCACAGGGGCTGGTGCAATCGCGAGCAGCTGGATGCCGCGAAAGGCCAGCAAGCGGAAGCCGGCGATTAGCCCCGGCCGCATGCCGGGCCATGCGGGAAAGCACCGCTCATGCTTTTCAGCACGGGAAGCAGGCGAGGCCGATGGATCCGTGATCGACCGGCGACAGATGGCCTGCCGCACATTGCCGGTATGGCAAGGATGCCACTGGTGGACGATTCGATGCGTAGCAAGCTGTTCGTCACGGCGTTGGCTGGTGATGCCGACGCGCTGCCCCCGGACATTGGGGATGCCGCGCTCACTCGTGCGGCGATGCCTGCGGCACGTCGGCCGAGCCTTCCTCGCGGTCGCGGTACAGCGCGGCGCGCACCAGCAGCATCAGGGTGATCGGGGTGGTCAGGGTGAGGAACACGCCGATCAAAATCTCGTAGAAGATCGGCCGGCCGTGCAGCACCGAGAAGCAGGTGATCGAGGCGGCCAGCATGAAGAACGTGCCCAGCGTGGTGCCCAGCGTGGGCGCGTGCACGCGCTTGTAGAAATTCTTCAGGCGCAGCAGGCCGAGCGAGCCGACGAAGGCGAGCAGCGCGCCCAGCAGCACGAGGACCGCCACCAGGATCGCCGCCCACGGCGGCAGGGCGTCGAGATGGCTCATTCGATCACCTGCCCGCGCATCAGGAATTTCGACAGCGCCACCGTGCCGGCGAAGCCGAGCAGCGCGATGATCAGGCCCGCCTCGACGTAGAGCATGCTGCCGCTGCGGATGCCGATGGTCAGCAGCAGGATCATCGCGTTGACGTACAGCGCGTCCAGCGCCAGCACGCGGTCCTGCGCGCGCGGCCCGCGCACCATGCGGATGATCGAGAAGCTCATCGCCAGCAGCAGCAGGATCTGCGCGAGGATGATGGCGGCGCCGAGCAGGCTGTGGCTCATTGGAAGATCTCCAGCAGGGGGCGCTCGTAGCGCTGCTTGATCGAGTCGATCCAGCTTGCCTCGTCGACCAGGTCCAGCACGTGGATCAGCAGGATGTTCACGCTGGAATCGTAGCTGACCCAGATCGTGCCCGGCGTGGAGGTGATGATGCACGCCAGCACGGCGAGGCCATAGTGGTCGGTGAGGGTCAGCGGGATCGCCACGAAGCCGGACTGCATGCGGCTGTCGCGGCGCAGGATGATCCGGGCCACGGCGATGTTCGAGCGCACGATGTCGTAGACGACGCGCACGAACAGCAGGCCGAGCAGCGGATAGTTGCGCACGCGCGCCTTCGGCGGGCGCAGCAGGCCCAACACCTTCGCCAGCGCGATGCCCAGCAGCGCACCGAGCAGGATCGTGCCGGGCGCGACGCTCTGGTTCAGCAGCAGCCAGATCAGCAGCAGCAGCGCGGACAGGATCGGATACGGCAACCAGCGCCGGGTCATGGCGGCGCCTCCGCGGCCGGCAACACCTGGTGGATGTACGCGGCCGACGTATGGATCTGCCGCGCGGTGTCGCGCAGGTAGCGCAACGGCGCCTCGGCCAGCACGGTCAGCAGCAGGCACAGGCCGAGCAGGGCCAGGATGGATGCGGTCTCGCTGAGGCGCACCTTCGGGAACAGCCGCTCGGGTTCGACCCAGAAGATCTGGATGCCGGCGCGGCACATCGCGATCACCGTGCAGAAGCCGGCCACGATGACCAGGGTGAACAATACGATCGCGCCCACGCGCGGGCCGGCCTCGAGCATCGGCGCCAGCATGGCGAACTTGGCCAGGAAACCGGACAGCGGCGGCAACCCCGCCAGCAGCAGCGCGCAGGCGAAGAAGCTGCCGCCCAGCAGCACGATCGGCGCGGAGATCACCACCCGGCTCTCGTCCTCCTTCGCGTACAGCCCTTCGCCCGCCGACACTTCGCCCAGCTGCTCGTACGGTTCCAGGCTCAAGCTGTCGTCGGTGTCGTCGTCACCGTCGGAGGCGAGCAGGCCGGCGACCAGGAAGAACGCGGCGATGGCCAGGGTGGAGATCACCAGATAGGCCAGCGCGCCGGCCGTGACCGCCGGCAGCTGCAGGCCGATCGCGCCGAGCAGGGTGCCGGAGGAGATCAGCACGTTGTAGCCGGCCAGCTTGCCGAGGTCGCGCGCGCCCAGCATGCCGACGGTGCCGGCGACCACGGTGGCCACGCCGCCCCACAGCATCCAGCCGCTGCCGAAGTGGCTCGACGCCGGCCCGGCGCCGTCGCCGAACAGCAGCAGGCTCAGTCGCAGCAATACATAGATGCCGACCTTGGTCATCAGCGCGAACATCGCGGCCACCGCCGGCGACGCGGCCGCATACGTGCGCGGCAGCCAGAAGCCCAGCGGCCACATCGCGGTCTTGATCAGGAACGCCACGCCGAGGATCGCCGCACCGGCATGCAGCAGTGCGCGGGTGCGCTCGGGCACGTGCGGGATCAGCTCGGCCAGCGCCGCCATGTTCAGCGTGCCGGTGACGCCGAAGATCAGGCTGACCCCGAGCAGGAACAGCATCGAGGCGGTCAGGTTGACCGCGATGTAGTGCAGCCCCGCGCTGACCCGGCGCGCGCCCGAGCCGTGCAAGGCGAGGCCGTAGGACGCCGCCAGCAGCACCTCGAAGAACACGAACAGGTTGAACAGGTCGCCGGTGAGGAACGCGCCGTTCAGGCCCATCAGCAGGAACTGCAGCAGCGGCTGGAAGTGGCCGCCGCGATGCTGCCAACGGCCCAGCGCGTACGGCAACAGCGTCAGCGCGAGCACGCTGGCGAGCAGCACCATCAGCGCCGACAGCCGGTCGGCCACCAGCACGATGCCGAAGCGCGCCGGCCAGTCGCCGATGCGGTAGACCGCCGCCAGCGCTCCGTCGTCGGCCACGGCCAGCATCAGCGCCGCGGCCAGCAGCACCAGCACGACGCACGAGGCAACGCTCAACGCCAGCACCGTGCGCCGGCGCCTCTCGCCCACCAGCAGCTGCAGCGCGGCGACCAGCAGCGGCAGCACGATCGGCGCGATGATCAGGTGGTCGCTCACGGCGTGCCGTCCTCGCCGTCGACGTGGTCGTTGCCGGTGAGCCCGCGCGAGGTCAGCAGCACCACCAGGAACAGCGCGGTGGTGGCGAAGCCGATCACGATCGCGGTGAGCACCAGGGCCTGCGGCAGCGGATCGGCGTACTGCGCGATGTCGCCGGCCGCGTCGCGCAGCACCGGGTCGGCGCCGGTGCGCAGGCCGCCGATCGAGAAGATGAAGAGATTCACCGCGTAGGAGATCAGGGTCAGCCCGATGATCACCTGGAACGTGCGCGGGCGCAGCAGCAGCCACACGCCGGAGGCGGCGAGAATGCCGATTGCGGCGGCCAGGACCAGTTCCATCAGCCCTGCCCTCCCGTCTCGGTCGCGGGCGCCTGGCGCGGGCGGCGCAGCGACTGGTGTGCCAGCGCGATCAGCAGCAGCGTGGTGGCGCCCACCACCACGCTGAACACGCCCAGGTCGAACAGTACCGCCGAGGCCAGCGGCAGCTTGCCCAGCACGGGCAGCTCCGCGTAGCGGAAATACGAGGTGAGGAACGGACGGCCAAACGCCAGCGAGCCCAGCCCGATGCCCACCGCCAGCAACAGGCCGGCGCCGATCCAGCGCACCGGCAGCACGCGCAGGTGCGCCTCCACCCAGCGTGCACCGCGCGCCATGTACAAGAGGATCAGCGCCACAGCCACGGTGATGCCCGCGACGAAACCGCCGCCCGGCAGGTCGTGTCCGCGCAGGAACAGGTGCAAGCCGAACAGCAGGATCACCGGGAACATCAGCTGGATGATCAGGCCCGGGATCATCAGGTAGTCGGTCAGCGAATGGTCGACCGTGCCACCGGCTTCGCCCGCATCCGGCATGACCTGCCGGCGCTGCTGCAGCGGCACGTTGATGCTTTCGGCGGCCGGACGGAAACGGCGCAGCAGGCCGAACACGGTCAGCGCCACGATCGCCAGCACGCTGATCTCGCCCAGCGTGTCGAAGCCGCGGAAGTCGACCAGGATCACGTTGACCACGTTGCGGCCGCCGCCCTCGGTGTACGCGCGCTCGAGGAAGAAGCGCGAGATCGAGTCGGCCACCGGATGCATCATCGCCGCATAGGCCAGGCTGGCCACGCCGAGGCCGACCACGATCGCGATCAGCACGTCGCGGCGACGCCGGAAACGATGCATGCGGCTCTCCGGCGCCAGTCCCTCGATGCGCTTGGGCAACCAGCGCATGCCGAGCAGGATCAGGATCGTGGTGACCACCTCGACCAGCAGCTGGGTCGCCGCCAGGTCCGGCGCCGACAGCCACACGAAGCTCACGCACGACACCAGCCCCGCGCCGCCGGTGAGCACCAGCGCGGCGAGGCGATGGAACTTGGCCTGGCTCGCCGCGCCGATCGCGCAGGCCGCGCCGAGTAGCCACAGCAGCGCGAACGCCGGGTCGACGCTGGACCAGCGCGGATGGAAGCCGAACGGCGCGCTGGTCGCGGCCAGCGTGCCGGCGACGAGCGCCAGCAACACGATCCACAGCAGCTGCGATTGCAGCCGGCGGCTCGGATAGCGGCGCTCGATCCACTGCGGGATATCCGCAGCGAGCACGGCCAGCACACGCTCGAAGATGCGCTTGCCGCTGAGCCGCCCGGTCAGCGGCGCCACCTCGCACCCGGCAAAATAGCCGCGCAGGCGCACGTACAGCAGGCAGCCCGCCACGAACGCGAAGATGCTCATCAGCAACGGCGTGGTCACGCCATGCCATACCGCCAGGCTGTAGTCCGGCAGGTGGCCGGCGCCCAGCACCGAGCTTGCCGCCGCGCGCAGCGACGGGCCGATCACCCGCGCCGGCAGCATGCCCACCAGCAGGCAGGCCAGCGCCAGGAAGCCGATCGGGAAACGCATCCACAGCGGCGGCTCGTGCGGTTCGCGCGGCAAGCTGGCGGGCACGCGGCCGAAGAACACGCCACGCACGAAGCGGATCGAGTAGGTCACGCCGAACGCGCTGGCGGCCACCGCGATCACCACCGAGACCACGTCGAGCAACGGGCCCTGGCGGGCGGCCAGCGTCTCGGCGAAGAACATCTCCTTCGACAGGAAACCGTTCAGCAGCGGCACGCCGGCCATCGCCGCACCGGCGATCAGCGCCAGCGTGGCGGTGACCGGCATGAGGCGGCGCAGCCCGCCGAGCTTGCGCAGGTCGCGCGTGCCGGCCTCGTGGTCGACCGCGCCGGCGGCCATGAACAGCGAGGCCTTGAAGGTGGCGTGGTTGACGATGTGGAAGATCGCGGCGACCACGCCGAGCGCGCTGCCCAGGCCGACCAGCATGGTGATCAGGCCCAGATGGCTGATCGTCGAGTAGGCCAGCACGCCTTTCAGGTCCTGCTCGAACATCGCCGAGTACGCGCCCAGGATCAGCGTCACCAGGCCCACCCCGCCGACGATCCAGAACCATTGATCGGTGCCGCCCAGCACCGGCCAGAAACGCACCAGCAGGAACACGCCAGCCTTCACCATCGTGGCCGAATGCAGGTAGGCCGATACCGGCGTCGGCGCCGACATCGCCTGCGGCAGCCAGAAATGGAACGGGAACTGCGCGCTCTTGGTGAACGCGCCAAGCAGGATCAGCAGCAGCGTCGGCGTATACAGCGCATGCGCGCGCACCGTATCGCCCGCGGCGAGGATCACGTCGAGGTCGTAGCTGCCCACGACATGCCCCAGCAGCAGCACGCCGGCGAACAGGCACAGGCCGCCGCCGGAGGTGACGATCAACGCCATCCGCGCGCCGTCGCGCGCCGAAGTTCCGCGGTACCAGTAGCCGATCAGCAGGAACGAGAACAGGCTGGTCATCTCCCAGAAGAACACCAGCTGGATCACGTTGCCCGACATCACGATGCCCAGCATCGAACCCATGAACGCCAGCAGCAGCGCGAAGAAGCGCGCCAGCGGATCGTCCGGCGACATGTAGTAGCGGGCGTACAGGCCCACCAGCGTACCGATGCCGCAGATCAGCAGCATGAACAGCCAGCTGAAGCCGTCCACCCGGAACACCAGATCCAGCCCCAGCCCCGGCACCCACGGGATCACCTGGCGCAGCACGTCGCCGGCGGCAATCGCCGGGTACAGCCAGAGGGAAAGCAGCAGACCGAGCAGCGCCGTGGCGGTCATCAGCCACGCCGCCAGGTTGTGGCTGCGGCCACGGCCACGCAGCAGGAATACCACGACGCTGGCCACGAACGGAAGGCAGATGATGGCGCTTGGCAGGGCGTTGTCAGGCATCAGTCACTGCGCTCAGTCGAAAGGTTGTCGGTGTCTCCGGCAACCGGGGCAGACACCCCGGCACTTCATGAGCGTTTGCACGCCTCGGCGGATGAAACGCCTGTGCGTACCCTGGCGCGGGCAATCATTGCGATCGCCCGAATGACCTCACACCGCTTCGTTCGATTCTATAGGCCGGCCCGACCGATCGGCAAATGCGCCAGTGTCCGCAACCTCTCTTCCCGGCGAGCTTAAGCACTTCGTAAGCGGATGACCGGATAATCTCTCCACGAGTCGCATCGCCGTGTAGTCCCCGCGATCGAAGGAGCCTGTCCGTGCACATCATCCTGGTCGAGGACGATCCCCAGCTCGGCGCGGCGATCCAGCGCGCGCTGGAACGCCTCGCCTATACCGTCAGCTGGCTGCGCGATGGGCGCGAGGCGCTGATCGCGCTGCGCGACCAGACCGCCGACCTGGTCCTGCTCGATCTCGGCCTGCCCGGCAAGGACGGGCTCGACGTGCTGGTCGAGGCGCGCCGCCTGCACGTCAAGACCCCGGTACTGGTGATGACCGCGCGCGATGCGCTGGACGACCGCGTGCGCGGCCTCGACGCCGGTGCCGACGACTACCTGGTCAAACCCTTCCACCTGGAGGAGCTGGGCGCGCGCATCCGCTCGCTGACCCGGCGCGCGCAGGGCCTGGCCGCCAACCGCATCGACGCGGGTGCGTTGAGCCTCGACCTGGGCACGTCCGAGGTGAGCTTCCGCGGCGAGCGGGTCGAGCTGACCAAGCGCGAGTTCGCCCTGCTGCAGATCCTGATGGAACGCGCCGGCCGGCTGGTGCGCCGCGAGAACCTGGAGAACTCGCTGTACGGCCTCGACAACATGGTCGGCAGCAGCGCGCTGGAAGTGCTGGTGCACACGCTGCGCCGCAAGCTGAGCTTCGACACCATCCAGACCGTGCGCGGCTTCGGCTACATGATTCCGCGGGAGCCCCAATGAGGTTGGCGATCCCGCTGAGGCCGGCCAGCCTGCATGGCAGGTTGCGCCTGCTGATCATCGTCGTGCTGCTGGCAGTGCTGCTGCCGCTGGGCGTGCTCAGCTTCCGTCGCACCATCACCGAGGTGGACGAGCTGTCCGACGGGCGGCTGGCGCAGTCGGCGCATACCCTGCAGGTGCTGATCAAGCATGCCGACATGCAGGCCCTGCAGGGACGCGACGACACGGACACGCTGGTGCCGATCGAAGCCAGCCACACCAGCCCGCCGAAGCGGCACCGGAACACCTACGAGTCCGAAGTCGGCTTCCAGGTATTCGACCGTGTCGGCCGCACGCTGCTGGCTACCGCGAATCTCGCCGCCCTGCCGCCACCGGTGGCCGGCGATGCGGATTTCCGGGACGTGCAGCAGGGGCGCTACCGCTGGCGCGTCTTCACCCTGCGCGACATGGCCGACGGCGTGGTGATCCGCACCGGCGAGCGTTACGACAGTCGCCACGACATCATGCACGCGGTATGGCTGGAGCACAGCCTGCCGCTGCTGATCGGCCTGCCCTTGCTGGCACTGCTGGTGGGCTGGGCGGTACGGCGCGGCTTGCGCCCGCTCGAAGCGCTGACCCGCGCCCTCTCGGCGCGCAAGCCGGGCAGCCATGAACCGGTGCAGCTGCCCGATGCGCCGCTGGAATTGCAGCCGGTGCTGGCCGCGCTGAACGGCCAGCTGGCGCGACTGGAGGATGCGCTGGAACGCGAGCGCCGCTTCAGCGCCGACGTGGCGCACGAACTGCGCACGCCGCTGGCCAGCGCCATGATCAACCTCGAAAGCGCGATGACCACCACCGATCCGGCCGAGCTGAAGACCGGCCTGGGCAACGCCCAGCACGGCATCGCCGGGCTGGCGCGCCGGATCGAACAACTGCTGGCGCTGGCCCGGCTGGAAGCAGGCGCGGCGTCGAGCCAGCGCTGCCGCGTCGACCTGGTGGCCGTGGCGATGGGCGTGATCGAGGAGCTGTCGCCGGTGATTGCCGACAGCGGCGTGGAGCTGAGCTTTGCGCGCCTGACACCGCAGGTGTCCGTGCAGGGTTACGAGGCCGCACTCGCGGCCCTGCTGCGCAACCTGCTCGAAAACGCACTGCGTCACGTACCAGCCGGCGGCCAGGTGCAATTGTCGATCGAGCAGGGCGAGCGCGTGGCGCTGATCGACGTCATCGATGATGGCCCGGGCATTCCGGCCGAACGCCGCGCCAGCGTGTTCGCCCGCTTCCACCGCGAAGCCGGCAGCCGCGGCGACGGCTACGGATTGGGCCTGTCGATCGTGCAGCGCGCGGCGCAGCTGCACGATGCCACGATCGAACTGCTCGACTCGCCGTACGGCAGCGGCCTGCGCGTTCGCGTGGCGATTTCGCTGCAGTCCTGAGAAGCGTGCTCTAAGGCCGCCCGACGGTGAGCACGGCGAAGCTGTCCGGCTCGATCGTGCGGCGGCCATTGGCCTGCCGGGTGGCGCCCAGCCGCGCCGCGGAGAGATACAGCCGGTGCAGCTTCGGGTCGAGCGCGAGCGTGCGCGCGCTGGCCTGGGTGGGAATGGTCGCGGTCACGCGGTAGTGGTCGGGGTCGTCCTCGTGCACGGCGGTGACTGTGCCGCTCTCGCCATTGGCGCTGTAGATCATCGCCTCGGCCGGGTCGAACACCACGCCATCCGGGCCGTCGCCGATCGGCACGTCGGCCACGTGGTGGCCGTCGACGGCATCGAGCACGGCCATCGTGCGGTTGTCGCATACCGAGAACAGGCGATGGTGCGCGTTGTCGAGGGCCAGCCCAGTCGGCGATGCGCACGGCGCCAGCGACCACACCTGCAGCACCTTGTCGTGGATCGAATCGAGCTGGACCAACTCGGCCTTGTCCTCGATGTTCACGTAGACGTGGCCGGCGCCATCGGCCACCGCGAACTCCGGCTTGCCGGGCAGCGCGATGCTGCCGATCACCGCCTGCTTCGCCGGGTCGATCACGCTGGCGCTGGCACTGCGGCCGTTGAAGGTCAGCACGTGGTGCGAAGCGCTGTCGTACAGGATCGCGTCGGGATTCTGGCCGGTGCCGGTGATCGTCGCCACGGTCTTCAGCGAAGCCAGGTCGAACACGGTCACCGAGGCGCTCCTGCCGTCGCTGACGAAACCGCGGTGCAGATCATTGGCGAAGGCGATGCCGTGCACACCCGCCGTGTTGGCGATCGTGCCAATCTGCTTGCCGGCATCGACGTCGATCACCAGCACGCGGTCGCCGCGGCTGACGAACAGGTGACGGCTGGGCGCATCGAAAGCCAGATAGTCCCAACCGCCCGGGCCGCCCAGCGCCAGCCGCGACAGCAGCCGGGCGGGCGGTGGTGAAGACGCCGCCGCGCATGCCAGCGGGACCGTGGCCAGCGCCAGCAGCGCAGCGGGCAGCAGCTTGCGAATCAGTCGTGGCATGGTCGGCACCTTGGATGAAGAGGGACGGCGGCCAGCATGTGCGCGATCGCTTATGCGGGCCTTAGCCGGCCGCCTTTTGCCCATCGCGGCGGCGCAGCAGCGCGTACAGCACCGGCATCAGCAGCAGCACCAGCGGCACCTGCACCAGCAGGCCGGAGATGATCGCCACCGCCAGCGGCTGCTGCATCTGCGAGCCCTCGCCGAGCGCCAGCGCCAGCGGCAGCAGGGTGAGCATCGCGGCCAACGTGGACATCAGGATCGGCCGCGTGCGATGCCGGCCCGCCTCGTGCAACGCCTCGTGCAGCGGCATGCCGGCGGCGGCCTGTTCGAGTTCGGAGAAGTAGAAGATCGCCACTTCGGTGACGATGCCGACGATCATCGTCATGCCCATCATCGCCGAGATGTTGAGCTCGATGCCGGTCAGCCACAGCCCGGCGAACACCGCCGGAATCGCCAGCAACGGCATCGCCAGGATCACCAGCGCCACCCGGAAACTCTCGTACAGGAAGAGCAGCAGGGCGAACACCAGCGCGATCGCCGCCAGCAGCACGATGCTGAGTCCGCGGAACGCCTGCTGCTGTTGCTGGTACAGGCCGCCGAGCTGGTAATACATGCCCTTGGGCAGCAATCCCGGCCGGGCCAGCACGCGCTTGACGTCGGCGATGGTGGCACCGAGGCTGCGCCCGCTGATGCGCCCGGTCACGGCGACCATCCGTTTCAGGTTGTCGCGGGTGATCTGCGGCTGGCCCTGCACCTGTTGCAGCGTGGCCACCCGCGACAGCGGCAGCAGATGGCCGTCGCCGGCGCGGATCGGCAGCGCGGCGACCTGCTCCAGCCGCTGATGTGCCGAAGTCGGCAGGCGCACGCGCACACCCACCACCTTGCCGTCGGTGGGAAGTTGCGCCGCCACGGTGCCGTTGATCGCCGCGGCGACCTGGTCGGTGACGCTGGCCGGATCGAGCCCTTCCAGCGCGGCCCTGGCCGGATCGACCCGCACGGTCAGCGCATCGCCGGCCGGATTGATGCCATTGCGCACACCGACCACGCCGCCGATCCTGCCGACCGCCGCGGCGACCTTGCCGGCGGTGGCGGAAAGCTGC